>NZ_CYTU01000013.1:109816-160945 GCF_001299375.1 Achromobacter sp. 2789STDY5608621
TGTGTTCCTTCAGGTATTCACGGACGTTGTCCTTGCCCTGGCCGATGCGGTTGCCGTTGTAGCTGTACCACGCGCCGGACTTGTCCACCACGTTGGCGGCCACGCCCAGGTCGATGATTTCGCCTTCGCGCGAGATGCCGGCGCCGTACATGATGTCGAACTCGGCCTGCTTGAACGGGGGCGCGACCTTGTTCTTGACCACCTTGACGCGGGTTTCGTTGCCGACGACCTCGTCGCCCTTCTTGATCGAGCCGATGCGGCGGATGTCCAGGCGCACCGAGGCGTAGAACTTGAGCGCGTTGCCGCCGGTGGTGGTTTCGGGGTTGCCGAACATCACGCCGATTTTCATGCGGATCTGGTTGATGAAGATGACCATGCAGTTGGTCTTCTTGATGGTGGCGGTCAGCTTGCGCAGCGCCTGGCTCATCAGGCGGGCCTGCAGGCCGGGCAGCGAATCGCCCATTTCGCCTTCGATTTCGGCCTTGGGCACCAGGGCCGCGACCGAGTCGACCACGATCAGGTCGACCGAACCCGAACGCACCAGCGCATCGGTGATTTCCAGCGCCTGCTCACCCGTGTCCGGCTGCGAGATCAGCAGGTCGGCCAGGTTGACGCCCAGCTTCGAGGCGTACTGCACGTCCAGCGCGTGTTCGGCGTCGACGAAGGCGCAGGTGCCGCCCAGCTTCTGCATTTCGGCCACGACCTGCAGGGTCAGCGTGGTCTTGCCCGACGATTCCGGACCGTAGATTTCCACCACGCGGCCGCGCGGCAGGCCGCCGACGCCCAGCGCGATGTCCAGCCCCAGCGAGCCGGTCGACACCACCTGGATGTCGTGCGAGACCTCGTTGTCGCCGTAGCGCATGATCGAGCCCTTGCCGAACTGCTTCTCGATCTGCGAGAGCGCGGCGGCGAGCGCCTTGGCTTTTTCCGAAGCGGCGGCCTTGGTGGTTTTGTCGTCCATGTAGTGTCCTGTCGGGTCTAGGTCTGTAACGTATCGGGTGTCGGGCGCGGCACGGATACCGGTCAGCGCGCGGGTTGTCGCAAGGGGTTGATCGAAACGGCGCCGAAGCGGTGGATCCTGGCTGCAATCGGCACCGATCAGAAAGCGATAGCGCAGATTATGGCATCGGATTGTACTGTACAAAAAAACAGTGTGCCACAGTTTTCCACGTATTCCCTGAGTGGGCAAGCCCGGTGCCGTATGACAGAATCGAGGAAAAAACTGGCGCTATGTCCCCATTGCGCTCCCGGCACGCCGCCCCGGCACTCCACCGAGGGCGGCACGCGTGCGTCGCTCACCCGGCGCGCCCTACTTCTTTTCGACAGCCCATGCGCATTCTGATCGCCGAAGACGACAGCATCCTGGCCGACGGCCTGTCACGCTCGCTGCGTCACAACGGCTACGCGGTCGACGCCGTGCGCGACGGCCTGGCGGCCGATTCGGCGCTGGCGGCCCAGGCCTTCGACCTGCTCATCCTCGATCTCGGCCTGCCGCAATTGGCCGGCCTGGAGGTGCTGCGGCGGCTGCGGGCCCGCAACTCCGCCCTGCCCGTCCTGATCCTGACCGCCGCCGACAGCATCGAGCAGCGCGTCAAGGGGCTGGACCTGGGCGCCGACGACTACATGGCCAAGCCGTTCGCGCTGTCCGAGCTGGAAGCGCGCGTACGCGCCCTGACGCGCCGCGGCGCGGGCGGCGGCGCCACGCTGCTCAAGCACGGCCGGCTGGTGTTCGACCAGACCGGGCGCGTGGCGATGGTCGACGACCAGACGCTGGACCTGTCCGCGCGCGAAGTCAGCCTGCTCGAGATCCTGCTGACCCGCAGCGGCCGCATGGTCAGCAAGACCCAGCTGGTCGACCACCTGTGCGAATGGGGCGAGGAAGTCAGCACCAATGCCATCGAGGTCTACGTGCACCGCCTGCGCAAGAAGCTCGAACCGAGCGGCGTGAAGATCGTGACGGTGCGCGGCCTGGGCTACTGCCTGGAACGGGATCAGGGTGCGGCCTACCTCGCCAGCTGAACCGCCACAGCCGGAGGCGCTCAACCAGGAAGCGCTGGATGTGATGCAGGCCGGGGCCCGCGGCCCCAGCTTCGCGCCGCCGCAGCGCTCGCTGCTGGGCGAGATCCTCGACTGGATGCTGGCGCCGCTGTTCCTGCTGTGGCCGATGAGCGTCGCCATCACCTACGTGGTGGCGCAGAACATCGCCAACGTGCCCTATGACCGCGCGCTCGCCAACAACCTGCACGTGCTGACGCGCCAGGTCCACGCCCAGGACGGCCGCGCGGTGCTGCGGATGACCGACCCGGCGCGCGACGTGCTGCGCGCCGACGAGACCGACAGCGTCTTCTGGCTGGCGCTCGGCAGCCGCGGCGAATACCTGGGCGGCGACCGCGCCCTGCCCCTGCCCGCCTCGGTCGGCCAGCCGCGTCCCGGCGAGGTGCAGTACGAGGACGACACCCTGCGCGGCTTCGGCGTGCGCCTGGCCTTCACCTGGGTCGACCTGAACCTGCCCAACACCCAGCCGGCGCTGCTGATCGTGGCCGAGACCGTGGAGAAACGCACCCAGCTGGCCAACGACATCATCAAGGGCGTGATCATTCCGCAGTTCGTGGTGCTGCCGATCGCGGTGCTGCTGGTGTGGTTCGGGCTGTCGCGCGGGGTCGCGCCGCTCAATGCGCTGCAGCAGCGGCTGCGGGCGCGCCGGCCGGACGACCTGTCGCCGATCGACGAACGCGCCGCGCCCTCCGAGATCGCGCCGCTGGTCGCGGCCATGAACGACCTGCTCGACCGGCTGTCGGACAACGTCCAGGCGCAGCGCCGCTTCGTCGCCGATGCCGCGCACCAGTTGAAGACCCCGCTGGCGGGCCTGCGGACCCAGGCCGAACTGGCCCTGCGCGACGCCAGCCCCGAGGAAATGCAGGCCAGCCTGCGCCAGCTGGTGACCGGCTCCGAACGCGCCACCCGCCTGGTGAACCAGTTGCTGCTGCTGGCGCGGGCCGAAAACCCCAGCGCCATCGGACTGGCCGCCACCGACCTGAACGCCATTGCCTACGAACAGGCGATGCACTGGGTGCCGCACGCGCTGTCGCTCGGCACCGACCTGGGCTTCGAAGGGTCGGAGACCCCGGTCGAGATCAACGGCAACCCGCTGCTGCTGGCCGAACTGCTCAACAACCTGGTGGACAACGCGCTGCGCTATACGCCGCGCGGCGGCCACATCACGGTGCGTGTGCAGGCGCAGGGCGACCAGGGCGTGCTGGAGGTCGAGGACTCCGGCCCCGGCATCGCGCCGGAGGAGCGCGAACGCGTGTTCGACCGCTTCTACCGCGTGCTGGGCACGCTGTCGGACGGCAGCGGACTGGGCCTGGCCATCGTCCGGGAGATCGCGCAGAAGCACCAGGCCACCGTCTTGGTCACCGACCACCCGACCCCGCACTCGAACCTGCCGGGCACGCGCATCCGGGTCGTCTTCCCGCTCTACGTCGAACCCGTCGACGACCTCGGCGACTGAGGCCGGCCGACCCCGCCTGAACCCCTGACGGGCGCCTCGCGCCGGCCCAGGCGTTTCCGCCCGGCGCCGTCGCGCGCCGCGCTTGCCGCCACGCGAGTTCCCCGTTCCGTCCCTAGGACTATCCCTAGCCCCCCCCAGGGTTTTTTACTTTTTGTTTCAAATTTAAGATTCAGGTAAGGGTCACGTCAGAACCTCGTCAGCCTCGCGCCCCAACCTTGCGATAGCTCGATGTCGGTCTCGCCGGCGGAGGGTCAAGCACGGCGGAAAACCGCCGGCCAGAAAAATCGAGGAGACATCATGAGCACAACTACCATGGCAGGTCGCGGTCCATCCGCGAATCCGCGCCCGATGACCAAGGATGAACGCCGCGTCATCTTTGCCTCGTCGCTGGGCACGGTGTTCGAGTGGTACGACTTTTATCTGTACGGTTCGCTGGCGGCCATCATCGCCCAGCACTTCTTCTCCGGCGTGAACCCGACCGCGGGCTTCATCTTCGCGCTGCTGGCCTTCGCCGCCGGCTTCGCGGTGCGTCCGTTCGGCGCGCTGGTGTTCGGCCGCCTGGGCGACCTGGTCGGACGTAAATACACCTTCCTGGTCACCATCGTGCTGATGGGCCTGTCCACCTTCCTGGTGGGCGTGCTGCCCAGCTACGCCAGCATCGGCCTGGCCGCTCCCGCCATCCTGATCGTGCTGCGCCTGCTGCAAGGCCTGGCGCTGGGCGGCGAATACGGCGGCGCCGCGACCTACGTCGCCGAGCACGCGCCGCACGGCCGCCGCGGCTTCTACACGTCGTGGATCCAGACCACCGCCACGCTGGGCCTGTTCCTGTCGCTGCTGGTGATCCTGGGCATCCGCACGGTCATGGGCGAAGACGACTTCAAGGCCTGGGGCTGGCGCATTCCGTTCCTGATCTCGGTCGTGCTGCTGGGCATCTCGGTGTGGATCCGCCTGCAGCTGAACGAATCGCCGACCTTCCAGCGCATGAAGGAAGAAGGCAAGGGTTCGAAGGCCCCGATCGCCGAATCGTTCGGCCAATGGAAGAACCTGAAGGTCGTGATCCTGGCGCTGCTGGGCCTGACCGCCGGCCAGGCCGTGGTCTGGTACACGGGCCAGTTCTACGCCCTGTTCTTCCTGACGCAGACGCTGAAGGTCGACGCCAACACCGCCAACATCATGATCGCGATCGCGCTGCTGATCGGCACGCCGTTCTTCGTGATCTTCGGCGCGCTGTCGGACAAGATCGGCCGCAAGCCCATCATCATGGCGGGCTGCCTGATCGCCGCGGCGACCTACTTCCCGATCTTCCAGGGCCTGACGCACTTCGCCAACCCCGCGCTCGAAAAGGCGCAGGCGACTGCCCCGGTCACGGTCATCGCCGACCCCGCCACCTGCTCATTCCAGTTCAACCCGGTAGGCACCTCGTCGTTCACCAGCTCCTGCGACGTGGTCAAGTCGTTCATGGCGCGCAATTCGGTGAACTACAAGAACGAAGCGGCCCCGGCGGGTTCGGTCGCCAAGGTCAAGATCGGCAACGACGAGTTCGCCTCGTTCGACGGCAAGACCATGGCGCCGGCCGACTTTAAGGCCAAAGCCGCCGAACTGGACAAGGCCCTGACCACCGCCATCCGCAGCCACGGCTACCCCGCCAAGGCCGACCCGGCGCAAAGCAACAACGTCATGGTCGTCGTGCTGCTGACCATCCTGGTGATCTACGTCACCATGGTGTACGGCCCGATCGCGGCGATGCTGGTGGAAATGTTCCCGACCCGCATCCGCTACACCTCGATGAGCCTGCCCTATCACATCGGCAACGGCTGGTTCGGCGGCTTCCTGCCCCCGGTCGCCTTCGCCGTGGTGGCCGCCACCGGCAACATCTACGACGGCCTGTGGTACCCGATCATCATCGCGGTCATGACCCTGGTCATCGGCACGCTGTTCGTGCGCGAATCCAAGGACAACGACATCAACGCCTAAACGACCATCCCCCGCCGGGCGGGACTGCTGCGCCTGCCCGGCCTTTCAAAAGCTCCTCTGGGAGCTTTTTTTTTTGCGCGCGCGCAGGCGACCAGGCCTGACACCGTCTGATGTCCTCTCGATTCAGGACCCTGTCAGACCCCCGCCGTTAGACTGGCGCCTCAGATTACGGCCTTGCGCCTGATCGCCCGGCGATTGATCCCCCTGCCAGGCGATTGCAGGGCCAGTGTTCTGACACCGATACCGCGTTCCCCGCGAGCCTTTTATGACGCGGTATTGTGTGCTCCCGTACCGGCCCGGCCTCTATTGAGCCGGGCCGCTTTTTTTTCCGGACGCGTTGCGCGCGCCCAAGAAAAAGGCGGCCTCGCATCGGCCGCCCGGGCACTGCGCGGGGCGCGCCTCAGCGGCGCATGCCCACGCCGATGACCAGCACGCCGGCCACGATCGCGGCGATGCCGGCCCACATGGGGATCGGCACGGACTTCTCGGTTTCGGCCGTGGCCTTGACCGAACCGACCTGCAGCACGGTTTCCTCGGACTTGTAGCTGAAGCCCTTATACGCCAGGGCGGCGATGCCCAACACGATCAGGATGGCGCCGACAATCTTCATGCTTCTTCTCCTATTGCACACGGATGCCGCGGACATTACCGCATGGCCGCGCGGCTGTCAGTGACAGAACGTGTCGCCTGACCCCATCGTATTGCACCGCTGCGGCAAAGCCGTCCGCGTCGTATAGAATCAACCCTTTTGGCCGACGCTCATGTGGTTCAAGAATCTCAAGATTTACCGTCTCTCCTCGCCGTGGACGCTGACCGGCGAGCAGCTTGAAGAAACGCTTGCGCGGCACGCCTATCAGGCCGGCAACAACCTCGAAATGCAAAGCCTGGGCTGGGTCCCGCCGCGCGAGAACGGCGGGCTGGCGCACGTCGTCGGCGGGCAGATCCTGCTGAATCTGCGCGCCGAGAAGAAGCTGCTGCCCAGCACCGTGGTCAACCAGGTCGCCAAGGCGCGCGCCCAGGAGATCGAAGAGCAGCAGGGCTACAAGCCGGGCCGCAAGCAGATGAAGGAAATCAAGGAGCGCGTCACCGACGAGCTGCTGCCGCGCGCCTTCAGCGTGTACCGCGACACCCGCGTGTGGATCGACCCGCAGAACCACTGGCTGGTGATCGATGCCGCCGCCTCGGCCAAGGCCGACGAAGTCATCGGCCTGCTGGCCAAGTGCGTGGATCCGTTCCCGCTCGAAAACCTGTACGTGGCCCAGTCGCCCGCCTCCGCCATGACCGGCTGGCTGGCCGAGGACGAAGCGCCGAGCAATTTCAGCATCGACCAGGACACCGAGCTGCGTTCGTCCGGCGAAAGCGGCGCGGCCATCCGCTACGTCAAGCACTCGATCGACGCCGACGACGTGCGCCGCCATATCCAGTCGGGCAAGCAGTGCACCCGCCTGGCCATGACCTGGGCCGACCGCATCTCGTTCGTGCTGACCGAAGGCCTGGACGTCAAGCGCGTCGCGCCGCTGGACGTGCTCAAGGAAGGCAACGACACCGTCGCCACCAACGACGACGAGAAGTTCGATTCCGACATGATGCTGATGACGGGCGAGCTGGCCAAGATGCTGGCCGAGCTGGTCGACGCGCTGGGCGGCGAAAAGAAGATCTGAGCCCCGCGCTCCGGCTTCACCGCGACGGGCCGCTCCTCTCTTTAGAGGGGGCGGCCTTTTTCATGGGGCGGCCATTTGTTCTCGTGGCGGCTTGCGCGCGGCTTGAATGGGCGCGGCGCGCCAGCCACGAACAAGATGGCCACGCGCCCGTCAGGCGGCAACGCTGCGGTCACGGCCCGACTGCTTGGCCTGGTACAACGCCTTGTCGGCGCGGTCGATCAGGTAGGCGTAGTCGGGATGGCCGTCGAAGGCGGCCACGCCGATGCTGGCGGTGATGCGCAAGGCGCCCACTTCCGGAATCATGAAGGCGTGGCGGCGGATCTCGGCGCCCAGCTTCTCGGCCACCAGCAGCGCCGCGTCGCGCGCCGTGTCCACCAGCACCACCAGGAACTCCTCGCCGCCATAGCGGAACACGAAATCGCTCGAACGACAGGACTGGTGCACCACCTCGGCGAACTGCCGCAGCACCTGGTCGCCGCCGGCGTGGCCATGCTGATCGTTGATCGCCTTGAAGTGATCGATATCCAGCAGCAGCACCGAGAACGTCGAGCGCTCGCGCGTGGCGATCAGGATCTCGCGGCCGATCACCGAGGGCAGGAAGCGGCGATTGAGCACGTTGGTGAGCGGATCGCTGCCGCTCTCGATCTCGGCCACCATGTCGAACAGGCCATTGAGCAGGTGCTTGATGCGCGCCACCAGTTCCTGCAGTTCACGCACCTGGTCCGGCAGCGACGCCGGGCCGCCCTGCAGCAGGCTGGGCAGCACCACGTCGTCCAGCCGCGCCACCGCTTCGGTGATCTGCCGCAGCGCCGGCGCGCTCTCGAACAGCACGCCGCCCTTGTGCTGCAGCCACAGGCCGAACTCGGACGCCGCCAGGCGCGGCAGCACCTGTTCCGGCGCGCGGTAGTGCAGACCGATCAGCACCGCCTGGCTCCATTCGAGCAGGGCGGCGCGCTGGCGCTCGCGCTCGGTGGAAATGTTCTGGCCCAGCGCGAACAGGCGGTAGGCCTCGTCGTTGCGGGCGCCGCGGTTGATGTCGCGCATGAAGGCGCGGCTCATCTGCTCGATCGCCAGGTCGAACAGATTGCAGACGTACTGGGTCGCGACCGATGCCGCCACGCCGTCCAGGTCGCTGGCGCGCAGGCGCAACGCGATTTCGTTCTTCAGGATGCGGGCGCCGGCCATCACCAGGTGGATCGGGATGTGCACGCGCGCATGCACTTCGCCCACCTTCTTCTGCACCGCCATCAGCGCCGCGATGTCGCCCTGCTCGCGCACGCACAGCAGGCCCTTGAGCCAGCCCTTCATGCCCTTGTGCAGGCGGGTGGCGACGATCTCGTGCGACAGGCGCGGGCCGGCCTCGGCATCGGCCAGCAAGGTGGAATAGAAGGCGTCGACCAGCTCGTTGGCGCTGTCGGACACCACCGCCGCGACCTGGCCGCGGGTGTAGGCATCGACCGACGAATAGACCGCCTGCCAGGCCTGGGCATTGGACGCGCTCAGGTAGCACGCCTGCCCGGCGGGATCAGGAGAAGACGGGACTGCGCGACTGCTCGAAGACATAAGACCATCCGACCGAAGATTCCATGGCGTGTCTCGGAACGACACGCGACAGGAAAAACCAGCGCGGATTATGCTTGAAATCGCCGGCGTCGGCCGTCATGGCGGCCGCGCTACGCCGTCCCGCGGACGCCTTACTCCAGGCCGTGGAACACCGAATCGTCCGGACCGATGTGCGACGGGTGCTGCCAGGTCACGTCGCGCAGCGAGTGCTGCACCAGCCCTTCCACGCCCAGCAGCACCGCGAAGATGGCCATGCGGATGGGAATGCCGTTGTCGGTCTGGCGGAAGATCGCCAGGCGCGGATCATGGTTCAGGTCCACGCTCAGGTCGTTGGCGCCCGGCCGGCTGTCGCGCGGCAGCGGGTGCATGACGATGGTGTCCGGGCCGCAATAGGCGTCGATGATGGCGCGGTTGATCTGGAAGTCGGGCGTGTAGCCTTCGTTCTCTTCGTTGGCGAAGCGCTCTTTCTGCACGCGCGTGGCGTAGATCACGTCGGCGCCCGCCAGGCCCTCGGCCAGCGAGGTCTTCTGCTCGATGATGTTGCCGTTGCGGCTGGCCTGCTCGATGATGTAGGAGGGCATTTCCAGGCCCTTGGGCGACACCAGCGAGAACTTGACGTTCTTGTACAGCGCCATCAGCTTGATCAGCGAATGCACCGTGCGGCCGTACTTCAGGTCGCCGACCATGGCGATGTGCGCGCCGTCGAGCAGCTTGCCCAGGCGCGAGAACTCGGTGAGGATCGTGTACAGGTCCAGCAGCGCCTGGCTCGGGTGCTCGCCGGGGCCGTCGCCGCCGTTGACCACCGGGATGTTGGTGGCGCGCGCGAATTCGGCCACCGAGCCCTGGTCGGGATGGCGGATCACCATCGCGTCGACATAACCGCTCATGACGCGGCTGGTGTCGTAGATCGATTCGCCCTTGGCCATCGACGAGAAGGTGAAGCCGGTGGTGTCGCAGACCGAGCCGCCCAGGCGGCAGAAGGCCGAGCCGAAGCTGACGCGGGTCCGGGTGCTGGCCTCGAAGAACAGGTTGCCGAGCACCGCGCCTTCCAGCACGCGCGAGACTTTCTGGCGGCGCGCGATGGGCTGCATCATGTCGGCCACGCGGAACAGGTCCTCGACCGATTCGCGGGTGAACTGGTCCACCGACAGCAGCTGGTTCTTGCCCTCTACCGCGATCCGCTCACGCAGCGGGCCATCTTGTACGCTTTGCGTATATTTTTCGAGCAGCACGCCGTTCTGGACGATTTCGCTGACGAAACGCTGCACCACTTCCGGCATCGCGCGGAATTCCTGCGAGCCTTCCGGCAACAGCCAGGTGTCGAGCGCGCGGCGTTTGACGCCGATCCGGGTCGCGAACACGTCGCGCGTGAGATTCAGGCGGCGCATCGCATCGCGCAGGAAAGCTTGCTGGGAAATGGTCATGACAGGTCCCGAAGAAAGGGTTTGTATACGCACTGCGCATATTATTCCCAACGCAAGTGCATGTCCAACACTTTTGCGCACACGGGTTTACCCTCGAAACTCAGCGTCGAGCGTAGGTCGTCATCTGTGGCGCGGCATCCGTCGTGCCCTGCCCGGCCGCCAGCCAGCAGCCGGCGCAGAACGCCAGGGCGCTGACGACATAGCAGAGCATGGCAAGCACCTGCGCCGGCAGGTGCGCGCGGGTCAAGCGGCCGGTGTAGCCCTGGCGCAACAGGCTGACCTGCGCCAGGTAGGCGAACAAGACCCCGAGGCAGGCCAGCAGCAGGCCGGCCAACAGCAGCAGCAGGGGCAGTTGCAGATCGGGCGCGGCGATGTCGCCGCCGACGATGCCCAGCGAAAACGCCGCCAGTCCCAGCGCGGCGCCGCCGTTCAGCCAGCCCAGGAAGCGGAACGCGCCGGCCAGCAGCGCGAACGGCAGGCCGGCGGCGCGAAGCTGCTGGGCGCGCGGGTCCATTTAGTCTTCCTTGCGGCAGGCCGGCGTGGCGGTCTGGATCGAGGCGCGGGCGGCGGCGATCTCGGCCGCGTTCCAGCGGCCCTGGCCCAACACGGTCACGGTGACCTTGGCCTTGGCCGGACCGTCGGCCTCGGCGGAGATCAGTTCGAGGATCTTGGCGGTTTCGCCGACCTTGTAGACCTGGACCTCGTCCGGCGCGCCCTTCTCGCCAAGGACGTGCTTCCAGGCATACGACACGTTGTACGGATGCTGCACGTTCACATGGCAGGTGCGCACGTATTCGCCGGCGCGGCGGAAGGCCGCCTGGTAATTGGTATCCACGCTGAAGGTTTCCTTCAACACGGTATCGGCCTCGTAAACGCCCGTGCTGGCGCAACCGCCCAGCAACGCCATCAACGTGACACCCACCCATACAGTCTTGCGCATGATTCTTCCTGCCATCGGATTCGGATTCCCGCGATTATGCCAGCGGCCGCAAAAAGGCCACGCCCGAAATGTCGCGACATTTCTGCGTGGCCCTGGCCGCGCCCGCAGGCGCGCGGAACGCCCGGCGCCCTATTTGGTCGCGGCGCCCTCGATCTTCTCGCCGCCGCGCTGGATATCCTTGCCCGCGCCGGCAACGGTATTGCACCCCGCCGACATGGCGGCAATCGAAAGCAGCATGACGAGAATCACTTTGTTCTTCATGGGCATCTCCTGTCGAGGCGTGAAAACCGAAGCCAGCATACCGCAAAGGCCACCGTTTGCGCAGGGTGCGCCCCTCCCCCGTACGCCTGTCGCGTATTTGGCGGCAATGGATTAGGATGCGCTATGAACAAGAAACACGTATCGGAAAACGCGGGCGGCACGCCCCAGGCATGGGGCTGGGAACAGCCACAATGCCGCGGACAGGCGGCGCTGGCGCTCTTCATCGACGATCTGCACCGCATCCTGCAGAACTACACCGCCGGCAGGCTGGCCGCCAGCGCCACCCTGGCCGACGCCCAGGAACAGGTCGACCAGTTGCTGGCCCGATACAACGAGATCGCCGCCGCCCCCGAGATCTTCCTGGGCCAATCGGTCCAGCTCAAGGAAGGCGTCGACCGCAGCGGCGTTTCCCACACCGTACCCATTTTTTCCGCGCGCCTGAAGCAGTCCCTGGTCGCGATGCTGGGACAAGGACCCGGCTGACCCCACCTCCGGCGCGCGCCAGCCGCCGGCCAGAACCGCTCCAAAGAGAGGGAGACCGAAGCATGAATACAGACAATGTCGTGGAGTTTCTCCGCCTGCTGTCGCTGGATGTCTCGCTGGGCGCGGCCGCCCAGCACGCCGCGAGCCAGGCGGATGCGCCTCTGGCGTTGGCCCGCCTGGCCACCGCGCACGGCTTGCCTTGCAGCGCCTCCGACTGGTCGATGTTCACCCGCGACTGCCTCGATGCCGACGACAGCGCCGAAAGCGAAGCCTTCTCGGGCGACGCCAAGATCTGGCAGCTGGTGCAGGATCCGGGCCAGGGCACCAGCATGCCGGCCAGCGCCATCACCCGCGTCATCGGCATCGCCACGCAACCCGATGGCCCGACCGTGGTCGGCCATGTCGTCAACGACCTGGCGCCGCGCCCGGCCCAGGGCGCTTCGCCCTATCCCGGCAGTTCCTGAGCCGGCGCGCCGGCCATCCCCAGAAACGCCGCCACGCCGCTGGCGGCCACCACCCCGCTGGCCATGCACGCGGTCAGCAGATAGCCGCCGGTCGGCGCTTCCCAATCCAGCATTTCCCCCGCGCAGAACACGCCCGGCGCCTGGCGCAGCATCAGGCCGGGCTCCAGCGCGTCGAACGCCACGCCGCCCGCGGTGCTGATGGCCTCGTCCATCGGACGGGTACGCACCAGCGTCAGCGGCAGGGCCTTGATCAAGCGCCCCAGGCGCGCCGCATCACGGAAGTCATCGGCGCCGGCGCACTCGCGCAGCAGGCCGGCCTTGACGCCGGTCAGCCCCAGCCGGCTCTGCAGGTGGCTGGACATCGAGCGCGCGCCACGCGGATGCGTGACGGCTTCCAGCACCCGCTCCTGGGTCCAGCCCGGCGCCAGGTCGAGCAGGGCCACCGCCTGCCCGGCCGTCTCGATGCGGTCGCGCAGCGGCGCCGACAACGCGTAGACCAGGCTGCCCTCGATGCCGTTTTCCGTGACGACGAACTCACCCTGGCGGGCCGGCCCCGGTCCCGATTCACCGACGCAGCGCAGCGTGACCGACTTGACCGGTTGGCCGGCATGGCGCTGCCGGAAGTG
Source organism: Achromobacter sp. 2789STDY5608621 (assembly GCF_001299375.1). Classification (NCBI taxonomy): domain Bacteria; kingdom Pseudomonadati; phylum Pseudomonadota; class Betaproteobacteria; order Burkholderiales; family Alcaligenaceae; genus Achromobacter; species Achromobacter sp. 2789STDY5608621. The sequence continues at coordinate 122,724 of NZ_CYTU01000013.1, forward strand.
TTCGGACCATGCCACGTCGAAGCCGCAGTTGGCCGCGCGCAGCGGCGCCGTGGCGATGCCGTGCGCCGCCAGCCCGGGCAGCCAGGCGCCATCCGACCCCAGCTTGGCCCAGCTGCCGCCGCCCAGGGCCAGCACCACCGCGTCGGCCGCGCAGGTGCGCACGCCATCGGGCGTGTCGAAGCGCAGCTCGGCCGCGCCGGGCGCGCCATCCGACGGCCAGCCGAGCCAGCGATGACGCATGTGAAAGCGCACGCCGCTGGCGCGCAGGCGGGCCAGCCAGGCGCGCAACAAGGGCGCCGCCTTCATTTCGGCGGGAAAGACCCGGCCCGACGAACCGACGAAAGTCTCGATGCCGAGCTGCCCCGCCCATGCGCGCAAGCCATCGGCGTCCAGCGCGCGCAGCCAGGGCGCGATCTGGCCGGCGCGTTCGCCATAGCGCGCCAGGAACGGCGCCGCGGCCTCGCTGTGGGTCAGGTTCAAACCGCCGCGCCCGGCCATGAGGAACTTGCGGCCGACCGACGGCATCGCGTCGTACACGTCGACCTGCACGCCACGCGCGGCCAGCCCTTCGGCCGCCATCAGGCCGGCCGGCCCGCCGCCGATAACGGCCACGCGCTTGGCGGACGGACTCATGGCGCCCGAGGGCGGATGCGGGTTGGAATGCATGGCGGCGGAATTCAGGAAAGCCAGGGCGGGACGGGCCGCCGGGGGTGCGATTGTCGCACGCGGCGGCGCCGCGCCCGGCCATCGCACCCGCCGGACAAAAAAAAGCCCCGGATGGGGCATTTTTTCATCGCAGCGGCCAAGCCATTGATATTGCGGCGATATTGCGACATGCACAACGCCTATCCCAAGGCTTGTCCACAGTCGCTGTGGGTAACTGCGCTAGGCGTTGCCGGCGGCCTGCATCGGCCCGGACCAGGGTTCGGCATCGAGCTGGAAACGCAATTCCTGGTATTCGCCGTCGACCGCGACCGAGCGCAGCAGGCCCGATCCCAGCGCCTGCCCCATTGCGCGGCGGCACAGGGTTTCGGGATCGTCCGGCAGCGACTGGAACACGCCATCGGGAATGCGCAGCCGCAGCAGCGCCTGGGGATCGCCGCGTTCGGCGGGCCGCCCGATGTGAATGTGGGCCGGATAGCCGTGCGGGCACCAGATGCCCACGTGGTACTTGCCTTCGCTGCCGGTATCGGCGACGTAGCCGGGATGATCGTATTTTGCCGTGCCCATGGACCCTCCTCGTGTGCGGCGGACTCGCGCGCTTGAGCCATGGTAGCGCAGCGTCCGCCACCTGTGCGGGCCCGCGCCCCCGGGAAACTCCGGGCTGGAACGCCGGCTTGATGCAGGGCAAGCGAGAGACGAAAAAAACCGCGACGGTCGTCGCGGTCCTCCTGGAAGCGCCGGTGGCGGCGCCGAGAGCCGTACGCCGGCCATCCACGGAACCGTGCTGATTCTGCGCCGCAGGTCGATCCTGTGAAGTCACACAGCAGCTATCGTAGTGGCGACGACCTCCGCTGCATGCGATCTCCACTCCCCACAAGCGCCGCCCATGCCTCTCTACCATCGTCTGGCCAGTTCGACACAACGACTCGACGTCGCCTTCCACCAGACTCACAGCAAGGAAGTCTGGGGGACAGGAGCCTTCCTCACCGGAATTGCTTCCGTCAAGGCATACCTCGGCCCCCTGCCTGCCGGCGACGATGGGATCGAATTCGAAACCGACATCCCGCCCACGCCGGGCACCAGCCCCCTGGCCGTTGCCTACTGGTACCAGGGACAGGCCCAGGCAGCCGCGAAGTCCAGATTTGTCATGATTCCGGTTGGCATGAGGAAGGTTGCCTACACACAACCCGCCAACCTCGGGGCAGCATCATGCGTCTTTTGACCATTGAACACGTACCTCCCGCTCGCCGGCGAACCGTCCCCATCTGGTATCCCGCCGTCATGCTCAGCTTGTCCGGCGAAGCGTTGCGTCGCACCGGCCTCGATTTCGAGACGGCACAGGATGATCTCGACACCGTGACCTTTGCGTATGCCGAGGTCGAGAAGATACCCATCATGTTGATGCGCCACGCGTCGGAGCCCATGCACGTGTACACGCTGATGGTGGATGCGGAAAGTGAAGCGAATGACCGTGGCTGGGGCGTCCTGAGCTTCGCGTCGGGCGTATTGGCCAGCCTGCACGTGGGACCTGAAGAGGTGATCTGGCGCAACGACGAACTGGACAAGCTGTTTCCTGCCAGACTGAATCTCAAATCCGGCAAATCGGTCTTCGAGCAGCTCGACCTGCACAATATCGAACCGGTTTCGCTTGACGATGCAAGTCCATCTCCAGGGCCTGCCTACACGCCGCCGGCAAAAGCCAGGTTCTGATTCGCACCGACGGCGCGCGCCAGAAAGCAAAAAAGCCTTGATTTCGTCATGAAATCAAGGCTTCGAATGCTGGTTGCGGGGGCAGGATTTGAACCTACGACCTTCGGGTTATGAGCCCGACGAGCTGCCAGACTGCTCCACCCCGCGTCTGATGTGTGAATCATACATCATTTTGAAATCTTGTGCAGCGCACCCAGCGAATTGGGCCGATTATTTTTGCTTTCCGAGCCAAAAAAACCCGTTGCGATGGCCGCGACGCGCGCCAGCAGCCCGGGCGGATCCAGGCAGATCGCCTGCGCCTGGCCGACCGCCGTCAGCGTCAACGGACCGCCTTCCGGCAGGCAATGGCTTTCACCCGCGTTCAGGCGCATCGGCGGCGGCAAATACCGGCCTGGCGGCATATCCGAGCGGTACGGCGGCTCGGCCACCATCAGGCTGCCGCTGGTGCAGACGATGAGCGCCCCGCCGCGCAGGCGCACCTGGCGGCTGGCGCCGGCCAGCAGATCAATACGTTGTGAACGCGGTTCGGGGGCGGGAAAAAGGGCCATGGTCATCTCCAATCTGACGCCCACAGTCTGCGCCCGCCCTGTTTTGCGCAACAGCCACACAATCTGACTTTCTGTACCGATGCAGGTTCTCGATTTCCGCTCTGTTATGGTGTACTTTGCGTGAATCTGTGCCTACCCTCAACCCAACCTCGGGGAGCATGATCGGCGCATGGACCCGCAACCGCTATACCTACGCCTGGCGAACCACTACCGGCGCGCCATCCAGACCGGGGTCCTGGCCCCCGACCAGCGCATGCCGTCCGTGCGCACCCTGGTGCGCACCCACCACGTCAGCCTCTCGACCGCGCTGCAGGCCTGCCGCCTGCTCGAGGACGACGGCCTGATCGAGGCCCGTCCCCGGTCCGGCTACTTCGTCCTCAAGCCGCGCCGCAACAGCATTCCCCCCGTCAACGAGCCGGACATCCGCCAGGCGCTGGGCACGGCCCAGTACGTCGGCATCCATGATCGCGTGTCGGACTTCATCGCCAAGTGCGAGGCCCATCCCGTCAGCGCCAACTTCGCGCTGGCCGCGGCGGTGCCGGAAGCCTATCCGATGGAAGACCTGAAGCAGGCCATGATCCGCGCGCTGCGGCAGTCGCCCCAGGTGCTGGTCAGCCCGGTGCCGCCGCAGGGCCATCCCGAACTGCGCACGGTGCTGGCGCGGCGCGCGCTGGCCAACGGCATCAACGCCACGCCCGATGACGTCATCGTCACGCATGGCTGCATCGAGGCGCTGAACCTGGCGCTGCGCGCCGTGGCCCGCCCGGGCGACACCATCGCGGTGGAGTCGCCCACCTACTTCGGCCTGCTGCAGATCCTCGAAAGCCTGGGCATGCGCGCGCTGGAGATTCCCACCAGTCCGCAGCACGGCCTGTCGATCGAGGCGCTGGACCTGGCGTTCCAGACCCACGGCAACATCCGCGCGGTGGTGGTGGTGCCGAACTTCCAGAACCCGCTGGGCTGCGTCATGCCCGACGCCGAGAAGGCGCGCCTGGTGGCCCTGTGCGAACGCCAGCAGGTGCCGCTGATCGAGGATGACACCTATGGCGCGCTGAACGACGACGACACGCCGCTGGCCGCGGCCAAGTCCTGGGACCCGACCGGCAACGTCATCTACTGCTCGTCGCTGCACAAGACGCTGGCGCCGGGCATGCGGCTGGGCTGGCTGCTGGGCGGCCGCTGGAAGGCGCGCATCGCCATGCTGAAATTCGCGCAGAGCCGGCCCAACGAACCGCTGGCGCAGATCGCCGTGGCCGAATACCTCGGATCGCGCGCCTACGACCGGCACCTGGCGCGGCTGCGCCGGCAATTGAAGACACAGCGCGAGCAGACCGCCGAAGTCATCGCGGCGCACTTCCCGCGCGGCACCCGCCTCAGCATGCCGACCGGCGGCATGCTGCTGTGGCTGGAGATGCCGGACGGCCGCTCGGGACTGGATGTCTTCGAGGCCGCGCTGCAGCAGGGCATCCGCGTGGCGCCCGGCGCCATGTTCTCCAACGGCGCGCGCTACAACCACTTCCTGCGCATCAGTTGCGGGCAACGCCACACGCCCGAGATCGCGCGGGCGCTGGTGACGCTGGCACGCATCGTCGGCGAGCGCCAGGCATGAATCCACACCTGCATCAATTCATCGTCGACTACGGCCTGTGGGCGGTGCTGGGCGGCACCCTGCTCGAGGGCGAAAGCGTGGTGGTGCTGGCGGGCTTCCTGTCGCATCAGCGCCTGCTGCACCTGCCCTACGTGATGCTGTGCGCGTTCGCCGGCTCGTTCATCGCCGACCAGGCCTTGTTCTATCTGGGCCGCCGCTACCGCGAGCATCGCTACGTGCGGCGGGTCCGCGCCCAGCCCGCATTCAGCAAAGCGCTGGCGGCGGTCGACCGCTATCCGCACGGCTTCATCCTGGCGTTGCGCTTTCTGTATGGACTGCGCACGGTCGGTCCGGTGGCGCTGGGGGTCTCGCAGGTGTCCTCGCTGCGCTTTCTGGTGCTCAACGCCATCGCGGCCGCGATCTGGGCGGTGTGCTTCAGCCTGGTGGGATATGTGTTCGGGCAGACGATCGAGTCCCTGCTCGGTCGTCTGCATGGCGTGGAAACCAAGCTGGCGGTGGCCGCCGTGATCGGCGTGGCGACCTGGCTGGCCTACTGGCTGTTTGCGCGGCGGCGGCGCCGGTGACCGGCGCGCCGCTCAGAAGACCAGCTTGCCGCTGGCGCGCAACACGTGCCGGCGGCGCGCCTTGCGATACAGCGGACCGATGAACGGCAGCAGGGCCAGCCGCCGCAGGATGGGATGACGCTGGTCGAAGTCGTGCCAGGCCTTGAAGCCATGGCCCAGGCGCTCCCAGCTCTGACGCGCCTCGGGGGAGAGTTTGCCGGGGTCGAACGCCGCCAGCTTTGCCGCTTCCGAAACCCGGGCCGCGAGGCCACGATTCCGGTATTCCAATGGATACTGATTCCGCATGGGGCGGCATATTACCCGGCTTGCGGGACCTCTGCCGGCCCCTGTCGCGCGGCGAACACAGGCGGTTTTGGCGCCGCCTTTGATCGCACTTTGCAAGCCGTTGTAATTAAAGGAAAAAGGCTTTCTATGCCCGCGCTATCCCAAGGCTTGTCCACAGAAGTTGTGGGTAACTTCGACAGGCCGCGGGCGGCCGGCGGCTACTTCAGCGCGGCGATGATCTGGTCGCGCACGCTTTCGAAGCCCGCCACGTATTGCGGGTTTTCCGAACGGGCCAGCAGGCTGGAATAGTTCTGTTCCAGCTGCGCCTCGATCGCCTCGCGCAGGCCGGGCGAGCCCTTGGCCAGGTGCAGCATCGTCAGCAGCGCCGAGTTGAGCGCGTCGATGCGGCCGCCCTGGTGCGAAATGGTATGCACGATGACCGCGATTTGTTCCTGGATGTCCATGGAAAAGCCTCCTGGCAATGAATATCGGCGCAAATCCTAGCATGGGCCGGCCGGCCCGCTGGGCAAGCGCCGCCGTGCGCGCTAGCATCAAGCGTAGCTCGGCGTAAACGGAGCGTGTCCATGAAGACGATCCACGACTATGTGCCCCCCGACGCGGCTTCGCTGCGGCGGCTGCAGGAACGGCTGGGATACAGCGATGCGCAGATGGCCGAGCTGGCCGGCCTGGACGCCGCCGTGCCCTGGTCCAGCTATGTCGGCGGCCCGCAGCCGCGCGCGCTGGGGCAGCAGCGACTGCTGGGCATGGCCGCCCGCCTGACGCTGGACGAGACGGCCTGGCAAGGCGTGCTGGCGGCCATGCGCGAGGCCGGCGCGCGCTTCGACTACGGCGCCTCCGATGCGTCCACCCTCACGCCAGCGCCGGCCGCCCCGCCCGCCGCCCTGGAAGAGCACAAGTTCGGCATGCGGCTGGTCAGCGACCGCGGCGCCTTCCACGAAATGGAGCAGCTGCGCGAGTTCGCCCATCATGTGCAGGAGTTCGGCGTCAGCGACCTGGTGCGCGAGGCCCGCTACGACAGCGCCGCCGACCTCTGCCGCTTCACGCTGGCATCGGCGCGCGAGGCGGACGCCGCGCGCCGCGACCGGGTCTTCGACGCGGCTTCCCGGACCATCACCCGCTTTGCCTTCGACGGCCGCGTCTATCAAGGCGGCATTCCGCCCGAATCCGACGGCTGAGCCGCGCATTGACTTGCGCCGCGCCGCCCCTGTATGGTCGGGCGCATGAACGAACGCCTAGACGCCATCGACCGGCAACTGCTCAGCCTGCTGCAGGCCAACGCCCGCGAACCCGCCGCCATCCTGGCGCGCAAGCTGGGGCTGGCGCGCACCACCGTGGTGGCGCGCATCGCCCGGCTCGAGCGCGAGAGCATCGTGGCGGGCTACGGCGTGCGGCTCGGCCGCCTGCTCGAAGAGGCCGCGGTGCGCGCCTACTGCTTCATCAGCGTCCTGCCCAAGACGCCGGCGGCGGTCATCCGCGAGCTCGAGAAAATGCCCGAGGTCGAAGAAGTGTCCTCGGTCAGCGGCCCGTATGACTACCTGATCTTCCTGCGCTGCGAAACCCATGAACAGCTCGACGAGCTGCTCGACCGCATCGGCCTGATCGAAGGCGTGAAACAGACGCAGACCTCCATCGTGCTCAGCCGCAAGGTCGACCGCCGCAGCGCGGTGGGCGCGCCCTGAGCCCCTCCCCGGCGCGCGGCGGGGGCGGCATAATGTTGTAATCTGGCCAATTGCCTTTTACGGATCTCCCATGCTCGCACGCCTTGCCTTCGTCTCCGCCATGCTCGCCCTGCTGACCGCCTGCTCCAGCATGAGCGAAGTGACGCCCACCGGCAAGAATGGCTACAGCGTCACCTACAGTTCCGGCACGCAGCTGCTGACCTGGGTCGAAATCAAGAACCAGGCCCTGCAGCGCGCCGACCAGTATTGCCAGTCCATCGGCCGCAAGCTGCAGAAGCCGTCGGTGACGTCCAATCACGCCACGGGCCTGGGTTCCAAGCGCGCCACGGTCACGTTCGAATGCGGCGAGATCGAACCGCCGAAGAACGCCAAGCAGTAATCCGGAAACACATCGTGAATACTCCCCCGCCCGTGGGCATCACCATGGGGGATGCCGCCGGCATCGGCCCCGAAATCATCGTCAAGGCCTGCGCCCAGGGCCTGAATGCGCCCTGTGTGGTCTACGGCGATGCTGGCGCCCTGCACCGCGCCGCGAGCGCGCTGGGCGCGCGCCTGGCGATCACGGAGATCGCGCACGCCGGCCTGGCCAGCGGCGACGCCAGCCGCATCGAGGTCATCGCCTGTGGCCCCGCGCTGCCGCCCGACCTGCCCTTCGGCCAGATCAACGCCGCGGCCGGACGCGCCGCCTACGATTACGTCTGCGCCGCCATCGACGACGCCCAGGCCGGCCGCATCCGCGCCATCGTCACCGCGCCGCTGAACAAGCAGTCCATGCACGCGGCCGGCATCGACTATCCCGGCCACACCGAGATCCTGGCGGAGCGTTCGGGCACCGACGACTTCGCCATGATGCTCGCCAACGACGAGCTGCGCGTGCTGCTGGTGACCATCCACGTGGCCCTCGCCGACGTCATGGCGCGCATCACGCCCGAGGCCGAGCTGACCGCCATGCGCCTGGCCGACCGAGCCTGCCGCCAGATGGGCATCGCCCATCCGCGCGTCGCGGTGGCCGGCCTGAACCCGCACGCCGGCGAAGGCGGCAAGTTCGGCCGCGAGGACATCGACGTCATCGCGCCGGCCATCCGCCGCGCCCGCGACGAAGGCATCGACGCCAGCGGCCCGTGGCCTGGCGACACGGTCTTCATGCGGGCCCGCCGCGGCGAGTTCGACATCGTGGTGGCCCAGTACCACGACCAGGGCCTGATCCCGGTGAAGTACCTGGGCGTGGACCATGGCGTCAACGTCACCGTCGGCCTGCCGTTCGTGCGCACCAGCGTCGACCATGGCACCGCCTTCGACATCGCCGGCAAGGGCGTGGCCGACCAGGCCTCGCTGATCGCCGCGTTCGATCTGGCGCTGGCCATGACGCCCTGAGCCCCGAGGGGCCCGACAGGCGGACACCCGCCCCGGCCCGCCAGCGGCCTGCAAGCCCCCGGGGTCTACAATACGCCCCGATTCCGGCGCGCCAGGCGCGCCGCCGCTTTCCGTCATCCCCCTACCCCCTCCATGTCACGCCTTGTCCGTCTCCTGCCCGACCGCTTCACCCTCTACCTGATCTGCACCGTCATCATCGCCAGCATCGTGCCCGCCCACGGGCAGGGCGTGGTGGTGTTCGGCTGGATCACCAACATCGCGGTCGGCCTGCTGTTCTTCCTGCACGGCGCGCGCCTGTCGCGCGAGGCCATCATCGCCGGCCTCACCCACTGGAAGCTGCATCTCACGATCTTCTCTGCCACCTTCCTGATGTTCCCGCTGCTGGGCCTGGCGCTCAAGCCGGTGCTGGAACCGCTGGTCACCCCCGAGCTGTATCTCGGCATCCTGTTCCTGTGCTGCCTGCCCGCCACCGTGCAATCGGCCATCGCCTTCACGTCGATGGCGCGCGGCAACGTGCCGGCCGCGGTCTGCAGCGCCTCGGCCTCGAGCCTGCTGGGCATTTTCCTGACGCCGCTGCTGGTGGGCACCGTGGTCGCCAACGCCGGCAGCGCGCCGATCTCGTTCGACGCTGTCGGCAAGATCATGCTGCAGCTGCTGCTGCCGTTCGTGCTGGGCCAGTTCGCCCGCCGCTGGATCGGCGCCTGGGTGCACAAGCGCAAGGCGATGCTGAAGTTCGTCGACCAGGGCTCGATCCTGCTGGTGGTCTATACCGCGTTCTCGGAAGCCATCAACGAAGGCCTGTGGAGCTCCACGCCGATCCCGGCGCTGCTGGGCCTGGTGGTGTGCTGCGCCGTCATCCTGGCGCTGGCGCTGGGCCTGTCGGCGCTGGCCGGCAGGATGTTCGGCTTCAACCTGCCCGACCGCATCACGCTGCTGTTCTGCGGCTCCAAGAAGAGCCTGGCCAGCGGCATTCCGATGGCCCAGGTGCTGTTCGCCGGCCACGCGGTGGGCGCCATCGTGCTGCCGCTGATGCTGTTCCACCAGATCCAGCTGATGGTCTGCGGCGTGCTGGCCGCGCGCTACGGCAAGCGGCCCGAAACGGACGAATGAATCCGCCACGCCGCCATGAAAAAACCGCGCCCTGGGGCGCGGTTTTTTTTGAGTGGGCGACAGGCGCTCAGTACAGGTCCCGCGGCTGCGCGCCGGAGAAATTCAGGAAGCGCGTGCTCGAACCCTGGAAGGTCAGGCGCACCGAGCCGATGGGGCCGTTACGCTGCTTGCCGATGATGATCTCGGCAGTGCCCTTGTCCGGCGAATCGGGGTTGTAGACCTCGTCGCGGTAGATGAACAGGATCACGTCGGCGTCCTGTTCGATGGCGCCCGATTCGCGCAGGTCGCTCATCACGGGACGCTTGTTGGGACGCTGCTCCAGGCTCCGGTTCAGCTGCGACAGCGCGATCAGCGGGCAGTTCAGTTCCTTGGCCAGACCCTTGAGCGAGCGGCTGATTTCCGACACTTCGGTGGCGCGGTTCTCGCCCGAGCCGTTGCCCGACATCAGCTGCAGGTAGTCGATGATGATCAGGCCGAGCTGGCCGCACTGGCGCGCCAGGCGGCGCGCGCGGGCGCGCACTTCCATCGGGCTGAGCGCGGGCGATTCGTCGATGTAGACCTGCGCGTCCTGCATCAACTGCACAGCATGGGTCACGCGCGGCCAGTCTTCGGCGATCAGCTTGCCGGTCCGCATGCGGTGCTGGTCGAGCAGGCCGACCGAACCCAGCATACGCATGGCCAGCTGCACCGCGCCCATTTCCATCGAGAACACCGCCACCGGCAGGCCCTCTTCGATGGCGACGTGCTCGCCGATGTTCATCGAGAACGAGGTCTTGCCCATCGACGGGCGGCCGGCCACGATGATCAGGTCGCCGCCCTGCATGCCCGAGGTCATCTTGTCGAGGTCGGTGAAGCCGGTGGGCACGCCGGTCACATCAGAAGTGCTTTCGCGGTGATAGAGCTCGTCGATGCGTTCCACCACCTGCGTCAGCAGCGGCTGGATTTCCTGGAAGCCGGCGGCGCCGCGCGCGCCTTCCTGGGCGATCTGGAACACCTTGGATTCGGCCTCGTCCAGCAGTTGGCGCGCTTCCTTGCCCTGCGGGTTCATGGCGGCCGAGGAGATCTCGTCGGCGATCGACACCAGCTTGCGCAGCATGGCGCGCTCGCGCACGATTTCGCCATAGCGGCGGATGTTGGCGGCCGACGGCGTGTTGTGCGCCAGCGCGTTCAGGTAGGCCAGGCCGCCGGCGTCGTCGGCCTTGCCGGCGCTGACCAGCGATTCGTGCACGGTGATGACGTCGGCCGGCCGCGCCAGCCCGATCAGCCGGGCGATGTGGTGCCAGATGAGCCGGTGGTCGTGGCGGTAGAAGTCTTCTTCGACCAGCACGTCGGCGATGCGGTCCCAGGCTGCGTTGTCCAGCAGCAGGCCGCCCAGCACCGACTGCTCCGCCTCGATGGAATGCGGGGGAACGCGCAGGTATTCAAGCTGGGAGTCGGCAGGTGTGTTCATGGCTTCAATAATAACGGCTGCAGGATATCCGCGACGCGGAAGAAACCCTGCACATCGCGCGACGGCAGGCGGCCCAGCAGGGGCCGCAGCGGCGTGGCGATGAAGGAAAGCACCCGGGTCAGGCGGCGCAGGCGGGCCTTGACCTCGGGGTCGGGATTACAATCGAAATAGACGTCCAGCGCCAGTTTACCCAGCGTCCGACCCACGTCGTCGGGCAATTTACGCAACGACACCAGCGAGGCCAGCATCTGAAACAGATCATAGGCCTGGGCCAGCGGACGCGACAGCGTCGAACCGATGTTCTCTTCGAAATCGATGCGCCACAGTTCGCCGTCCTGCAGCGTGATGTTGCGGATCTGCGCGCCGCCGTGCCATAGCCCGCGAGCATGGAAGGCGGCCAGGTCGGTCGCGGCCGCGCGCGTCAGCCACAGGCGCGAGGTGGTGTCCTCGTTGCGGATCAGGTCGGCCAGGTCCTCGCCGACGAATTCCAGCACCAGGAGGCCCTGCTCCTGCCACCAGACCTCGGGCACGCGGCAGCCGGCCTGCAACAGTTGATTGAGTCGCCGGGCCTCATGCTCCAGGCCATTGCGCAGCAGGATGCCGGGACGCGGGAATTCACCCAGGAACAGCTTGCAGCCCACCCCGAGGAACAGCGCGCGCGCATAGCGCAGCACATAACTGACGCCGCTCGCCAGGCTCGGCCGGCGGCGCTTGACGATGCAGCGCACCCCATCGATGGTGGCGTCCCGCACCGACGGCTCGCGCTCGGCGTCCAGGCTGTCGAGCCAGGCGCGCAATCCGGGGGGGGCGTTGTGGTGGACGGGCGGCTGGGTCAAGAGGTCCTCGGTGGCAACAGCGTGGAAGGTGGGCATGCAGCCCGAAAGACTACACGCAAACACCGGATGGCAAAGCGGGGAAAAGCAAGCGCGCCGGGAAAAGAAAAAAAGCCGGCACGCGGGCCGGCTTTCTTTCCTGGCGCGGAGTCCGGTTTAGGACAGTTCGCCTTCGACCAGCACCGTGACGTCGACGACGACGTCGGCGTGCAGGGCGACCTGGATCGGGAACTCGCCGACGGCCTTCAGCTGGCCGTTGGGCATGCGCACTTGCGACTTCTCGATGCCTTCGAAACCGGCCTTCTTCAGACCTTCGGCGACGTCGGCGTTGGTGACCGAGCCGAACAGACGGCCGTCGACACCAGCCTTCTGGACGATCTTCAGCTGGTAGCCGTTGACGCGCTCACCCAGAGCCTGGGCGGCGGCCAGCTTCTCGGCCTGGATCTTTTCCAGTTCGGCGCGGCGGGCTTCGAATTCCTTCAGGGCGGCGTCGGTTGCGCGACGGGCCTTCTTCTGGGGGATCAGGAAGTTGCGGGCGTAACCATCACGCACGCGGACGACTTCGCCGAGGTTACCCAGGTTGACGACTTTTTCGAGCAGAATAACTTGCATTTCAGTGCCCCGGATTAGTTGTGGTTGTCGGTGTAAGGCAACAGGGCCAGGAAGCGCGCGCGCTTGATGGCGGTGTCCAGCTGGCGCTGGTAGATTGCCTTGGTGCCGGTCAGACGAGCCGGGATGATCTTGCCGTTTTCTTGCACGAAGTCGCGCAGGGTGTCCAGATCCTTGTAGTCGATCTCTTCGACGCCGGCGGCGGTGAAGCGGCAGAACTTACGACGCTTGAAGAGCGGGTTCTGCTGCGTGAATTTGCGTTTTTCCTTGCGTTTTCCGAAGAAAGCCATGATATGTGCCTTATGTTTGAGAGGACCGGGTCTACCTTGATCGGGCCCGACTCCCCGTAACCTATCCGTATTCAGAAGGCGCTCTCGCGCCCGTCACCCATTCCCGTCAAGCCACCAGCGGATCGCGTCCTGCGCTGCCGCGGATCTTGCGCGCCTGCTGCAGGTGCAGCTTGAACTTCACGGAGTCCTTGCGCACGGGGGCCAGAAACCCCTGCACGTGCAATTCGGACCCCAGCGCCGTTCCTTGCAACAGCAACGCCAGATCGCCCAGTGCCACGGCCGAGATCGTCAGTTCGACACGGCGCGGATGGCCGGCTTCGATGACCTCAGATTCGTGCGCCAGCACCATTTCCAGGGCTGGCAGACCGGCGGGAGTGTGGCGCAAAGGCTCGCATTCGAGAACGCGGGCGCTGAGTTCCAGCTTGTTCATCCTGCCAGGCACCGAGGGGACTTCATGGGATGGGCTCTCGCGTGAGCCCTGCTTACTCGGCCTGAGCCGCGACAGCTTCCGCCGAAGCCTTGCGGGCTTCTTCGCGCTCGACCGACTTCATCATGATCGAGGGCGTGGTCTGGGCCTTCTTGGTCTTGATGACCAGGTGGCGCAGAACGGCGTCGTTGTAGCGGAACGAGTGTTCCAGCTCATCCAGCGTGGCTTGGCCGCACTCGATGTTCAGGCAGACGTAGTGAGCCTTGACGAGCTTCTGGATCGGGTAGGCCAGTTGACGGCGACCCCAGTCTTCCAGGCGATGCACCGAGCCGCCTTGGCCCGTGACCAGCGCTTGGTAACGCTCGACCATGGCGGGCACTTGCTCGCTTTGGTCGGGGTGAACGATAAACACCACTTCGTAGTGACGCATGAGTAAAACTCCTTGAGGATGTCTTGCCCGCCGTCCGCCTGACACCGTCATCAGCCCGCGCGCGCATCGTGCTCGCGGTCAGTTCCGGCTTTCCAGTGCTTTCTCTATCACTGGTCTTTTTCTTCAAGGCGTATGGCTTGCAAGGGGCAGCCCGCTACCCAAAAAACATGGGCGGTCGAGCAAGAAAGCTCTCGATTATCGCCGATCGGACCGCTGGACGCAAGCCGGCGGCGCTCAGGAAATCGGGGACGCGTTATCCGGCCCCACCGGACGCGGCGCATCGGCCACACCGATCTCCTGCGGCCGGCTGACCACGCTGACCATCACGTAGCTGATGATCATGAGCAGGAACCACGAGCCCAGCTTGTTTATCGAGACCAGTTCCCAGCCCTGCGACTGGTTGGGATAGCGCCAGGCGTTGGCGAAGGTGCCGATGTTCTCGGCGAACCAGATGAACAGCGCCACCAGCACGAAGCCCAGCAACAACGGCATGCGGCGGTAGTCGCGCCAGATGCGGAAGTAGACCCAGGTGCGCGCGAACAGCAGCGCCGTCAGGCCGAACAGCGCCAGACGAAAATCGGGGACAAAATGATGCGCGAAGAAATTCACGTAGATCAGCACCGACAGCGCCACGGTGGCGGCCAGCGGCGGATGGGCCCGGAAGCGGAAATCGAACAGGCGCCAGACCCGCGCCAGATAGCTGCCGACCGCGGCATACATGAAGCCGGTGAAGAGCGGCACGCCGCCGATGCGCAGCACGCTGGCCTCGGGATAGATCCAGGAGCCGGCCGCCGTTTTGAACAGCTCCATGCCGGTGCCGACCACATGGAACATCAGGATGACCTTGGCCTCGTCCCAGGTTTCCATGCGCAGGGCCAACAGCGCGGCCTGGATGGCCAGCGCGGCCAGCGTCAGGAAGTCGTAGCGCGCCAGCCAGGCGTCCTGCGGATACCACCAGTGCGTGGCCAGCAGCAGCGCGCACATCAGGCCGCCGAACAGGCAGGCCCAGGCCTGCTTCACGCCGAAGCGGAAGAACTCGTAGAAGGCGACGCCCAAACGACCGCGGCCGGCCAGGTGATCGGCCAGCCGCGCTTCCCATCCCGCCAGTCGCGCAATGAGCGGCCAGTCGCTGGCCGCCGGATGCCGCACGGAGGACTCAGCCTTCCACCACGGCGTAAGCCGAGTGGTTGTGGATCGATTCGAAGTTCTCGGCCTCGACGCGGTAGCGGGCGATGCCGGGATGCGCGTTCAGGCGGGCCGCCACGTCGCGCACCAGGTCTTCGACGAACTTGGGGTTGTCGTAGGCGCGTTCGGTGACGTACTTCTCGTCGGGGCGCTTGAGCAGGCCCCAGAGCTCACACGAGCCTTCGTCTTCGATCAGGCGGATCACGCCGTCCATGCTGATGTCGGATTCCAGGATGGCCGAGACCGTCACGTGCGAACGCTGGTTGTGCGCGCCGTATTCGGAGATGGCCTTGGAACACGGGCACAGGCTGGTCACCGGCACCTGCACCACCAGCTCGAACTCGACCTTGTCGGCCTGGGCGCGGGCGATCCACTGCACTTCGTAGTCCAGCAGGCTCTGCACGCCGGAGATCGGCGCCGACTTGTTGATGAAGTACGGGAAAGCCGCGGTGATGTCGCCGCGCTCGGCGTGCAGCAGCGGCAGCATGTCGGCCGCCATGGCGCGGAACAGCGTCGGCGTCATGGGGGTGCTGCGGTACTTTTCCAGCAGCGCCACGAAGCGGGACATGTGCGTCCCCTTTTCTTCGGGGGGCAGCGCCACCGTCAGGGTCCAGTTGGCCACGGTGCCCTGGGGCGAACCGTCGGCGTTCTCGATGAGCATGGGGTGGCGCACGCCACGGATGCCCACGCGCTGGATCGGGATGTGCCGCGTGTCCGTCGAGCTCTGGACGTCGGGCATCACGATGGCGGGGTCGATCGGAGAATTCATTTCGGCTTACCTGTCTGGGCGACGAGCGTGGCGTGAACACGCAGACCCAGGAATCTTTAAGAGGGGGCCATTATCGCCCAAAGTCCCGCCAGCGCCAGGGAAAACCCTTTCATTCGTAGGCTGGCGGGGCCGGAACACACTGTTTCGCCACACGGACCAAACCGGCGGGCCGGTCCGTGGGTGCGGCCAATCAGGCCAGCAGCGAGGCGTAGCGCGCCCGGATCGATTGCTCGATGCCGGCGGCATCCAGGCCGATCCCGGCCAGCAGCGCCAATTGGTCGCCGTGGTCGATGAACTCGTCGGGAAAGCCCAGCTGCAGCACAGGAATCGCGATGCCTTCGGCGGCCAGCACTTCCAGCACGGCGCTGCCGGCGCCGCCCATGATCGCGGCGTCCTCGATCGTCACCAGGGCGTCGTGGCGGCTGGCCAGGTCCAGGATCAGCGCGCGGTCGATCGGCTTGACGAAGCGCATGTCGGCCACGGTGGCGTCCAGTTTTTCGGCCGCCGCCAGCGCCGGCTGCACCAGCGTGCCGAAACCGAGGATGGCGATCTTGCGGCCTTCGCGGCGCACCACGCCGCGGCCCAGTTCGACCGTGTCCAGGCCGGCCGTTTCCGCCGCGCCGCAGCCCGCGCCGCGCGGATAGCGCACCGAGGCCGGGCCGGGATACTGATAACAGGTGGACAGCAGCAGGCGGGTTTCGTTTTCGTCCGAGGGCGTGGCCACCACCATGTTCGGCACGCAGCGCAGGAACGCGGTGTCGTAGTTGCCGGCGTGCGTGGCGCCATCGGCGCCGACGATGCCGGCGCGGTCGAGCGCGAAGGTGACGTCCAGGTTCTGCAGGGCCACGTCGTGGATCAGCTGGTCGTAGCCGCGCTGCAGAAAGGTCGAGTAGATCGCCAGCACCGGCTTCTGCGCCTCGCAGGCGATGCCGCCGGCGAACGTCACGGCGTGCTGTTCGGCGATGCCGACGTCGAAGTAGCGCTGCGGGAAGCGCTTCTCGAATTCGACCAGGCCGCTGCCCTCGCGCATGGCGGGGGTGACGGCGACCAGGCGCGAATCCTGTTCGCCCATCTCGCACAGCCAGTCGCTGAACACCTGGGTGAAGGTGCGCTTGCCCGGCGCCTTCGATTGCTGGATGCCGACGGCGGGGTCGAACTTGCCCGGGCCGTGGTACAGCACCGGATCGGCCTCGGCCAGCTTGTAGCCCTGCCCTTTCTTGGTGACCACGTGCAGGAACTGCAGGCCTTGCAGCGCCTTCAGGTTCTGCAGCGTCGGCACCAGCGCGTCGAGGTCGTGGCCGTCGATCGGGCCGACGTAGTTGAAGCCGAACTCCTCGAACAGCGTGGCCGGCGTGACCATGCCCTTGGCATGTTCCTCGAAGCGGCGCGCCAGTTCCAGCACCGGCGGCACGTGCTGCAGCACGGCGCGGCCGACGTTCTTGGCGGCGGCGTAGAAGCGGCCGGACATCAGGCGCGCCAGGTAGCGGTTCAGCGCCCCCACCGGCGGCGAGATCGACATGTCGTTGTCGTTCAGGATCACCAGCAGGTTGATGTTGGCGGTGACGCCGGCGTTGTTCATGGCCTCGAAGGCCATGCCGGCGGACATCGCGCCGTCGCCGATGACGGCGATGTGCTGGCGCTGCACGCCGGCGTTGCGCGAGGCCACCGCCATGCCCAGCGCGGCCGAGATCGAGGTCGACGAATGCGCGGTGCCGAAGGCGTCGTATTCGGATTCGCTGCGCTTGGGAAAGCCCGAGATGCCGCCCTGCTGGCGCAGCTTGGCCATGCCGGCGCGGCGCCCGGTCAGGATCTTGTGGGGATAGGACTGGTGGCCCACGTCCCAGACGATGCGGTCATGCGGCGTGTCGAAGACCTGGTGCAGGGCCAGCGTCAGCTCGACCGTGCCCAGGTTCGACGACAGGTGGCCGCCGGTCTTGGAGACCGACTCCAGCACGAAGCCGCGCAACTCGTCGGCCAGGCGCTTGAGCTCGCGACGATCCAGGCGCTTGAGGTCTGCCGGGGATTGGATGCGGTCCAGTAATTCTGTCGTCATGCTTGTATGGGGTTCGTATGCCCGGCCTGCGGCCAGCCCGGACGGGTCACGGTTCAGCGGTCTCGGAGGACGATGAAATCAGCCAGCTCGGCCAGGCGCTTGCCGGCGTCGCCCAGCGGTTCGAGCGCGGCCAGCGCGGCTTCGCGCAGCTCGCTCGCGAACGCGCGGGCCTCGTCCAGGCCCAGCAGCGAGACGTAGGTCGGCTTGTTTTCGGCCGCGTCCTTGCCCGGCGTCTTGCCCAGGCTGGCGGAATCGGCGGTCACGTCGAGAATGTCGTCCACCACCTGGAACGCCAGGCCGATGGCCTGGGCGTAGACATCCAGCGCCTGGCGCGAGGCCGAGCTGGCGCCGGCGACGATGCCGCCCAGCGCCACGCTGCAGGCCAGCATGGCGCCGGTCTTCATGCTGTGCATCTGCTGCAGTTCGTCGCGCGACAGCCGGTGGCCGACGCTGAGCAGGTCGATGGCCTGGCCGCCGGCCATGCCCTGGCTGCCCGCCGCGCGCGCCAGCGACTGCGTGGCCTGCACGATCAGGGCCGGCGCGATGGGCATGGAGGCCAGCAATTCGAAGGCCAGCGGCTGCAGCGCGTCGCCGGCCAGCATGGCGGTGGCTTCGTCGAACTGCACGTGGGTGGTGGGACGGCCGCGGCGCAGGACGTCGTCGTCCATGCAGGGCAGGTCGTCGTGCACCAGCGAGTAGGCGTGGATCAGTTCCACCGCCGCGGCGGCGCGGTCCAGCGAGGCCTCGACGGCCAGCACGCTGCCGCTGACCGGGCAGGCCTGGCCGGCGGCGTAGACCAGCGCGGCCCGCACCCGTTTGCCGCCGCCGAGCACGGCGTAGCGCATGGCTTCATGCAGGCGGGCGGGCACAACGTCGGCGGGCGGCAGGAGGTCGTCGAGCACGTCTTCGACATGCCGCACGCGGCCCTGCAGCCACTCCGGGAAAGCGAGTTGAATTTGCTTCATCCGATTCTTATTCGTCATCCAGCGCCGCGGCGTCCAGCGGGCGCAGCAAGTCGCCCTCCAGGACCTTGACCTGCTGTTCGGCCTGGGCCAGGCGTTCCTGGCAGACCCGCGTCAGCGCCACGCCGCGCCGGTAGGCGGCGAGCGACTGCTCCAGCGGCAGCGAACCGTCTTCCATGGCCGCGACCAGCGATTCCAGTTCGGCCAGGGCCGTTTCGAAATCCTGGGGCAAGGGACGGTCGTCGGTCTGCGGATCGGCTTGAGAAGGTTTGGCCAAACGGGCCTCCGGGGGCACTTGGGGGTGGATCAATCCGTGAATTGTACGAGATACCACGCCCCCGCCACGACGCGCCGCCGCGCTCAGGCCGGCGCGCCCGCCAGGCCCGCGATGGCGGCCCGCAGCGCGGGCGCCACCTGGGTGCGCAGCCCGGCCTCGGGCAGCAGGCCCTCCGGGCCGCCGCAACTCATGACGAACACGCCCTCCCCGGTCACGGACGTGAACGGCACCGCCACGGCATTGATGCCGGACTGCCACTCGCCGATCGCAAAGCAGCAACCGGTGTCGCGCAGCTCGGCGCGGGCGCGCTCGATCGCGGCCGCCGCCGGCGCTGCCGGCCCCAGCCGTTCCAGCACGTCGGCGCAGGCCGCCGCCGGCAGGCTGGCCAGATAGGCGCGGCCCATGGCGCTGTCGAGGCTGGCGCGGTAACCCACCGGCAGGCGCAAATACAGGGCGGACGAGCCGTGGATGGCCTCGACGTAGGTCATGGCGTCGCCGTCGAAGGCGCCCAGCGCCACCGCGCCGCCGGTCTCGCGCGCCAGGTCGGTCATCGACGCCTTGGCCAGCTCGCGCACCTCCAGCCCGGCCAGCAGGCCGAAGCCCAGCGCCAGCACGCCGTAGCCCGGCGAATACTTGCCTGTGTCCGGGTGATAGCGCAGGTAGCCCAGCTCGGTCAGCGTGTAGGTGATGCGGCTGATGGTGGGCTTGGGCAGGCCGGTCAGGCGCGCCAGGTCCAGGTTGCCCAGCGCCGCCACGCCCGGCCGGAAGCAGCGCAGCACTTCCAGGCCGCGCGCCAGCGCTGTGATGAAGTCGGGCGATACCGGCCCCTCGCCCACGGCGCCGGCGCGCTTGCGGCGCGCGGGGGCGCTCAGCGCCAGCTTCTGGTCGGGCTTGGCGGCGGGATGGGGGATGCGCTTGGGGTCAGAAAAAGATTGCATTTCTATTCGCTTCGTTTTTATAGTTTATTCCGAATAACAAAATTAAATTCCAATTAACGGAATTTAAAACATCCATGGAGACCTGGCAAGCCCTGCCCGCCCCGCCCTCACCGGCAGGCTGGCCGCGCCGAGCCGGGCCCGGCCGACCACTCTCAAGCACGCGATTTCAAGGGGAAAACATGATTCGCAAGCGCTACCCGTTCCTGGCGGGTCTACTGCTCAGCCTCGCCGCGCTGGGCGCCCAGGCAGATACCTACCCGTCCCGCCCGATCAAGGTGGTCTCGCCATTCCCGGCGGGCGGCGCCACCGACGTGCTGACGCGGGTGCTGGCCGAACGCATGGCCAAGACCCTGGGCCAGCCCATGATCGTCGAGAACAAGGCCGGCGCCGGCACCTCGATCGGCGCCGCCTTCGTCTCGCGCGAGGCGCCGGATGGCTACACCATCCTGATGGCCACCAACTCCACGCTGGTCACCAACCGCTATCTGTATAAGGAGCTGCCCTACGACCCCGACGGCTTCGCGCCCATCGGCATGGTCGGGATCGGCCCGCTGGTGCTGCTGTCCAGCCCCAAGCGCCCGTTCAACAGCACCGCGGACGTGGTCGCCTACGCCAAGCAGAATCCGGGCAAGCTGACCTTCGCCACCTTCGGCGCGGGCACGTCGTCGCACCTGGCCGGCGAATTGTTCAAGGAACGCGCCGGCGTCGACATCCTGCACGTGCCGTTCAAGGGCGCGACGCAGGCCCTGCCGGCGCTGATCAGCGGCGACGTGGACCTGTTCTTCGACATGGTCGCCACCGGCATGCCGCAGGCCGAGGCCGGCAAGGTCAAGGTATTCGCGATCACCAGCCCCACCCGCCTGGCCACCGAGCCAAAGCTGGCGACGCTGGCCGAGCAAGGCTATCCGGCCTTCGACATGACCGCCTGGTTCAGCTTCGTGGCCCCCAAGGGCACGCCGGCGCCGGTGCTGGACAAGCTGCAGGCCGCCCTGGCCGAGACGCTCAAGGACGAGGCCGTGCAAAAGCGCATGCTCGACATGGGAATCGAGCCGCGCTCCGGCAGCGCCGCCGAGCTGGACAAGCAGGTCAAGAGCGAACAGCCCATCGTGTCGCAGCTGATCAAGCAGGCCAACATCGTCCTGCAATGACGGCCCCAGCCGTTTCGTGACAAAACGTTCGCGGCGCCGCGCCGGCCCGCGAACCCACGCCCCCGCGGGGCCACCGACCGACAGCGGCTTGCGGGCCCTGTCGGTTTTTCATGCGCCCCCTAACCCCTGGATACAGAATCCGCGGCGCCCCGGCTGCTAAGGTGAAAAGCGAGGATGGCCGCCGCGCCCGCCCCCGATACACCTTCACCTGGGAGCCCGATGCCACTGACCGATGACCGCTACGCCCGGCTGGATGCCGCCCGCTGGCTCGCCGCCGCGGCGGTGGTGCTGCTGCACAGCGCCGCCCTGATCGTCAGCGACCCGTCGGCCTACGGCAACGGCGCCTGGCTGGCCGCCAATCTGTATGACTCCGCGGCCCGCTGGTGCGTGCCGGTGTTCGTGATGGTCAGCGGCGCCCTGCTGCTCGACCCCGACAAGCCGCAGGACGCGCGGCGCTTCTACAGCAAGCGGGTGGCGCGGATCTGCACGCCGCTGCTGTTCTGGACCCTCTTCTACCTGGCCTGGCGCACGGGGCTGGACTGGTGGGACGACGGCCACGTCGACTTTTCGTTCTGGCCGCGCAAGGTGGCCCAGGGCGAGCCCTACTACCACCTCTGGTATCTGTACATGATCGTGGGGCTGTACCTGTTCGCGCCGCTGGTGCGCCTGCTGTACGTGCGCAGCACGCCGCGCTCGCGTTCGCTGTGGGTGGTGGGCATCCTGGGCCTGGCGATCCTGGATGCGCTGTACCGCCGCGCGCTCGGCGCCCAGCCCGGCTTCTTCCTGACCTGGTTCCTGCCCTACCTGGGCTATTTCGTCGCCGGCCGCCAGATCTTCGATGGCGAACTGCGCGTGCCGCGTCCGGCGCTGATGCTCGGCGCCAGCGTCGCGGCCACGGCCCTGGGCGTATACGCCATGTCCAGCTCGCGGACGCTGGACACCTACTTCTACGACTACTTCAGCCTGACCGTGCCGTTCATGTCGCTGGCCGCGTTCCAGTGGATCGTCTCGTCGCCGCGCCTGCCCCGCCTGGCTTCGCTGGCGCCGCTGACGTTCGGGGTCTACCTGATCCATCCGCTGTTCCTGGACGTGGCGCACCGGGCCGGGGCCATCGGCGGCGGGCGTCGCGACGCCTGGGCCGTGCCGTTGCTGACGCTGGCCGTGTTCGCCCTGTCGGCGGCCAGCAGCTGGTTGTTGCGACGCCATCCCGCCACCCGCAGACTGGTCTGAAAAACCTACGGCGCGAAGGGTTAATCGCGATTTGCGCGGGGTCAAGCCGCCGGGGCCGGATCTTCACTAAGCTTCACCGATCTTCACGGGCGGGGGGAAAAGGGTTGGGGTACAATTCACGGCTTACTTGATCGGCCAGACACCGATTTTTCTTCGCGCCAGAACGGATTTAGCCACCCCCTTCCGAACAGCTAGGGCGTGGCGAAGCTCAAGCCGTCCTGGCTTTTTAACGCCGGGCCGCCCCAAGAAAGAGGCCCCCATTGAGGGCAGCCCGCCCACCGCGTACGCAGTACTGAGTGGGCACGGCGTTGGGGGAAATATTCATCCGAGCGGAGGGAATCATGACCGACATCGGTCGGATGGCACATGTTGTGCCAGCTCGCACCCAGCTACCCGTCAGTGCTTACTTTGACGAAGCCCTCTTTGCCCGCGAGCAAGAACTCATTTTCAAGCAATCCTCGCTGTACGTCGGCCACCAGAAGCTGGTGCCCGAAATCGGGGATTGGCGCACGTTGGCCCAGGAAAATGGAGGGCGCGTGCTGGTTCGCAACCAGCAAGGCGTTGACCTCATCTCAAATGTCTGCCGCCACCGCCAGGCATTGATGCTGGGCGGCGAAGCCGGCGACGTGACCGGCCACTGCAATTCGCACGGCAGCCTCAAGGCCACCGGCGGCAACATCGTCTGCCCGCTGCACCGCTGGACCTACAACAACCAGGGTGAGCTGCTGGGCGCGCCGCAGTTCGACACCACGCCCTGCATGAACCTGCAGAAGTTCCGCCTGCGCGATTGCCACGGCCTGCTGTTCGAGGGCCCGCGCGACCCGGCCGCCGACATGGCGCCGCTGTTCGCGCGGCCCGAGTTCGACTTCGGCGACTACGTGCTGGACCACGTCGAAGTGCACCAGTGCAACTACAACTGGAAGACCTTCATCGAGGTCTACCTCGAGGACTACCACGTCGGCCCGTTCCATCCGGGCCTGGGCCGCTTCGTCACCTGCGACGACCTGACCTGGGAGTTCAACGACTGGTACAGCCTGCAGAAGGTCGGCGTGCACAACGCGCTGGCCCAGCCGGGTTCGGACGTCTACAAGCAATGGCACGACCGCCTGCTGTCGTTCCGCGACGGCGACGCGCCCGATTTCGGCGCGGTCTGGGTCACGTATTTCCCGACCCACATGATCGAGCTGTATCCGCACGTGCTGGTGCTGTCGACGCTGTACCCGAAGAGCCCGCAGGAAACGGTCAACGTGGTCGAGTTCTACTACCCCGAGGAAATCGCCGCCTTCGAGCGCGAATTCGTCGAGGCCCAGCGCGCCGCCTACATGGAAACGGCGATCGAGGACGACGAGATCGCCGAGCGCATGGACGCCGGCCGCAAGGCCCTGATGCTGCGCGGCGTGAACGAGACCGGCCCCTACCAGTCGCCGATGGAAGACGGCATGCAGCATTTCCACGAGTGGTATCGCCGCATCATGCAGGAGCGGCTCTGAGGCCACCACACGCATGAAAAAGGGCTCGCCATCGCGAGCCCTTTTTTTCGTCCTGGCGCGGCCGCCCGCGCGGCGCGCGGTCAGCGGCCGAGCGCGCCGGCGACGGTGCGTTCGCCGATCGCCAGCCCGACCGTCATGCCCACGCCCGAGTGCATCACCGCCACCGTGGTGGCGGCGTCCACCGGCATCACCGAGAACGGCGCCGGTCCATGCGTGCCATAGACGCCCTGCCAGCGCTCCAGAACGCGCAGCCGCGCGCCCAGCGCCTGCGACGCCAGGTCCAGCATGGCGTTGTCGACGGCCTCGTCGTTGAACGGGAAGGCATCCTGGCCATAGCGATGCGAGTCGCCGATGATCAGCTCGCCATAGGGCGTGGGGCTGATCAGCAGATGGATGCCGTTTTCCAGCAGCATCGGCGTGCGCGCCTGGATCTGGTCGCGCAGCGCCAGCGCCGACGGCAGGTCCGAGAAGGCGCCGTAGTGCACGCAGGACAGGCCGGTCAAGAGCGGACGGTCCAGCGCCATCGGCCGCGTCTCGAAGGCCGCGCGCAGCATCTGCAGGCGCGTCACCTCCAGGTTCAGCGGCGCGAACCGTTCGGGCAGCAGCGTCAGGTAATCGTGGCCGGGGCAGACGAACACGTGCGTGCCGGCGAAGTCGCCCGCGGTGGTCGCGACCTGGCCCTGCTCGACGGCGCGCGCCAGCGTGCCGGTGATGAATTGGACGCCCAGCGATTCGGCCAGGTAGCGGGTGATGGCCGGCAGCGCTTCGCGCGAGTAGATCTGCAGGTCGTCCTGTCCGCGCAGCGCGGCGCAGTGGTGCGCCAACTGGCCGTCGTACAGCCTGGCCACGTCGCGGCCCGACAGCAGCTCGGCGCGATAGCCTTCCTGCCGCAGGCGGGTCTGGGCGAACTCGTCCAGCACGTCGGCTTCGCCGGCATCGCGCGCCAGCACCAGCGCGCCGTTGGCGCGCACATGGAAGCCGGCCTTGGACGCCAGTTCCAGCCACAGCTCGCGCGCCTGCTGGGCGTGCGACAGCATCATGCCGGGGGCCTGGCCGGTGACGATCACCTGGCCGAAATTGCGGATGGTCGCGCCATGCGCCTGGCGGCTGCGTTCGATCACGGCCACGGACAGGCCGCGCTTGGCGGCGGCCCAGGCATGGGCGATGCCGAGCATGCCGGCGCCGACCACGACTACGTCGAATTTTTTCATTTGGAAAACGAGGCAAAGAGGTTGCGCGGGAAGCGCCCGCCCGGGCGCCTCCCCTGCCGCGGCGGCGTGGCCGCCGCGGTGGCCCGATTACTTCTTCTTGGGCTCGGACTTGCCGTCGTAGCGGCGGGTCCACTCGGCGATGATGCGATCGCGGTTGGTGGCGGCCCAGACGAAGTCGTTCTTGATCATGCGCTTGGTCAGGTCGGCCGGCAGATTGGGGTTGGACGTGGCGATCGAGGGAATCGCCAGCACCGCGAAGTTGGTCTTGTACAGCTCGTTGGCTTCGCGGCTGGCCGAGAAGTCGGCCAGCTTGCGCGCGGCTTCCAGGTTCTTGGTGCCCTTGACGATGGCGGTGGCTTCGACTTCCCAGCCCAGGCCTTCCGACGGGAACACGGCTTCGACCGGCGCGCCGTCGGCCTTGAGCTTGGCGGCGCGGTAGTCAAACGACACGCCGATCGGGAATTCGCCGGCGGCGGCCATGTTGCACGGCTTGGAGCCCGAGTGCGTGTACGAACCGATGTTCTTGTGCAGGGCGTCCATGTAGGCCCAGCCCTTCTCTTCGCCGAAGATCTGCAGCCAGGCGCTGACGTCCAGGAAGCCGGTGCCCGACGAGGCCGGGTTCGGCATGACGATCTTGCCGGCGTAGACCGGCTTGGTCAGGTCCTGCCACGATTCGGGCTTGGGCAGCTTCTGCTTTTCGGCTTCGACGGTGTTGAAGCAGATGGCGGCGGCGAAGCCGTCCATGCCGACCCAGGTGGGCTCGGCCTTGGCATCGCGCATGTTGGCGGCGATCTGGTCCAGGCCCTTGGGGGCGTAGGGCTGCAGCATGCCTTCCTTGTCCATCAGGCCCAGCGAGGTGCCGGCCAGGCCCCAGATCACGTCAGCCTTGGGGTTGCCCTTTTCGGCCAGCAGCTTGGCGGTGATGATGCCGGTGGAGTCGCGCACCCACTGGATCTTGATGTCGGGGTTGGCCTTCTCGAAGGCGGCCTGGTAAGCCTTGATCTGGTCGGCTTCCAGCGCCGTGTAGACGGTCAGCGTGGTCTCGGCGGAAGCGGCGCCGGTGATGCCGGCGAAGGCGGCGGCCAGGGCAAGCAGCGTGAAGCGTTTCATGAAGGAACTCCGTGGGTGAGCGGAAAAAGGGTGAGTCAGGTCCCCGCGGCCGGCGGATGCCCGCTGCGGTGCGTTGCGAAAAAAGGGTTGGTCGGGGTCGGCGGTCGCGGCCTCAGGGTCGCTGTCCCGCCGCCAGGCGGGATTCGATATCGGCGATGACGCCGGGCAGGTCGGCCACGGTGTCGATCAGGTAATGCGGCGCGGCGCTCGACAGTTCGCGGCCGGCGCGTTCGCGGGCCGCCTGGCGGCCGTTCTCGTCCAGGCTCAGGTATTCGTCCAGCGTCAGGCCGGCGGCGTTGCCCGAGAGCAGCAGGCCGACGGTCCACATGCCGGCGCGGCGGCCTTCCTCGATGCCGGGGGCGGTGTCGTCGACCTTGACGCAGCCGGCCACGTCCGTCAGGCCCAGCTCCACCACGTTCTTGAGCGCCATGGCCGGCGCCGGGCGGGCGCGCGGCACGTCGTCGCTGGCGACGATGCAATCGGGTTCCAGGCCTTCGCTGGCGGCGCGCTCCACCACGCGGCGCATCACGCTGCCGGGGTAGCCGGAGCACGAGCCGATCTTCAGGCCGCGCTGGCGCAGCGCGCGCAGCAGCTCGGCCGCGCCGGGAATGGCCGCCGAGTACTGGGCCACCTTGTCCAGCTGCATCGGCAGGAAGCGCTCGTAGATGGCGGTGACGTCGTCGTCGGTCGGCAGGCGGCCGAACTGGGCCTGGTATTGATTGGCGATCGCGGGTTCGTCGCACAGCGCGCGGATGTGGTCCCACTTGCCCACGCCCATCGGGCCGCGGGCCTGTTCCAGCGTGACTTCCATGCCGAACTCGGCGAAGGCGTCGACGAACACCTTGGTCGGGGCAAACGAACCGAAGTCGACCAGCGTGCCGGCCCAATCGAAAATCACCGCTTCCAGGCGGACGGGCAGAGGCGCAACAGTCATGAGGGTCTTCCTTGCAGAGTATTCAAATCAAAGGGCCGCGGGCCGGCGCCAGGCCTGGCTGCGCGCCACCAGGGCGCGGCTGGCCAGGTGCAGCAGCAACGCCGCCACCGCCGAGCTGGCCATGATCACGCTGCACATGGCGGCGGCGGGGCCGATGAAGCCGGCGTCGTCCATGTTCAGCACCGCCACGGCGGCCAGCACCGTGGACGGGCTGTACAGGAACACCACGGCCGACACGGTGGTCATGGCGGAAACGAACAGGTAGCGGGCGACGTCCAGCGCGGCCGGCAGGCACATCGGCAGCGTCACGCGCACGAAGGTGGTCAGGCGCGGCACCTTGAGCGAGGCCGAGGCGGCTTCGAATTCCGGGTCCAGCGCGTTGAGCGCGGTGGCCGCCGTCAGGTGCGCGCTGGTGTAGAAGTGCACCACCGTGCACAGCACCAGCAGCGGCATGGTGCCGTACAGCACGTTGAGCGGATTGGCGGCGCCATTGAAGAAGAAGATGTAGCCCAGGCCCAGCACCAGGCCGGGCACGGCCATCGGCATCAGCGCCAGCATGCCCAGCACGCCGCGCAGGCCGCGCGACGAGGCGCTGCGGGCCGGCACCTTTTCCATCATCCAGGCGCCCAGGAACACCACCACCGTGCCGATCACCGCGGTGCAGAAGGCCAGTTCCAGGCTGTTGCGCCAGGCCAGCCAGCCGCCGCCATCCATGTTGTCGAAGTCGTACGAACGCAGCGACAGCGACAGGTTGTAGGGCCACATCTTCACGAACGAGGCCCACACCGCCACGCCGATGATCAGCAGCAGGAACCCGGCCATGGCGCCCGCCAGCAACAGGAAGGCCGCGTCGCGCCGGCGGTTGGCGCCGGCCGCGTAGGGCTGGGCGCGGCCGCTCAGCTGGGCGCCCTGGCGGGCCCGCAGGCGGCGGTCCAGCACGAAGGTCAGCAGCGCCGGCAGCAGCAGCAGGATGCCGATGGCGGCGCCCTTGGGGAAGTTCTGCTGGCCGACCACGGCCTTGTAGGCTTCCATCGCCAGCACGTTGTAGTCGCCGCCCACCACCTTGGGCACGCCGAAGTCGGTCACGGTCAGCGTGAACACCACGCAGCAGGCCGAGAACACCGCATAGCGCGTGCCGGGCAGGGTCACCGTCATGAAGGTGCGCAGCGGTCCGGCGCCCATGGCGCGCGCCGCGTCATAGAGGCGGCCGTCGGCCAGCGTCAGGCCGGTCAGCAGGATCATCAGCGCGTGCGGGAAGGTGTAGAACGCCTCGCCCACCACGATGCCCCAGAAGCCATAGATGGTCGCGCCGCCGAACAGGCCTTTCAGCAGGCCCTGGTTGCCCAGCAGGTAGACCAGCGCAATACCTGGCAGCAGCGACGGCGCCAGCAGCGGCAGCAGCGCGATGGTGCGCAGCAGGCCCTTGCCGGGAATGCGGCTGCGCGTCAGGGCATAGGCGAAGGCATAGGCGCACGGCACCACCAGCATCATGGTGACCACGCCCACCGTCAGGCTGCGCCCGACCATGCCGAGGAAGCCGTCGGCGCCGATGATGCCCAGCACCACCGACAGGCCGGCCCAGTCGCCATTGGCGTCGGTGACCGACTTGGCCAGAATGGCCACCAGCGGCAAGGCCAGGAACAGCGCCAGGCCCAGCGCCAGGGCGCCCTGCCCCAGCGTCAGCCCGAAGGCGCCGACCCAGGCGGGCAGCGGCCGGCGGCCCAATGACGGAGCGACAGGGGCGACAGACGTGTCGGCGGGCGCGGACATGGCGGCGGGAACGGGGCTCGAAGCCGGATCAAGCGTAGGCGCGAATCGCATGGCGCGGCAGCTCCACCCAGCAACGGCTGGCAGCGTGAGGACCCAGCAGGGCATCTCCGGTTTCAGGGGACACGATCGAGTGCACGGTGGCGCCGGGCACGCCTTCCAGGCGCAGCGCCAGGCGGTAGCCGCGGCCCAGGAACACGCCATCCAGCACGTCGGCCAGCATGCTGTTGGGTTGATCCGGACGCGCCACGCTCACGCGCACCGCCTCGGGCCGCACGAACAGCTTGCCGACGTTGCGCTCCAGCGCCTCGTCCACCGCCAGTTCCTGGCGGCCGACGCGGGCGCGGTGCGCGTCGATGCGCTCGAACGGCAGCCAGTTGGCCTCGCCGACGAAATCGGCGATGAAGGCCGAACCCGGCTGGCGATACAGCTCGCGCGGGGTGCCGAATTGTTCAATGACGCCGCCGTTCATGACGGCGATGCGGTCGGCCATGACCATGGCCTCTTCCTGATCGTGCGTCACCATCAGCGTGGTGATGGACAGGCGCTTCTGCAGGGCGCGTAGCTCGATGCGCAGATGTTCGCGCACCCGGGCGTCCAGGGCCGACATCGGCTCGTCCAGCAGCAGCAGGGACGGCGACGGCGCCAGGGCGCGGGCCAGGGCGACGCGCTGCTGTTGGCCACCGGAGATCTGTCCCGGATATTTATGGGAGGCGCCGGCCAGGCCCACCAGCGTCAGCATTTCCTCGACCCGGTCGGCCACGTGCTTGCGATGGGCGCGCTTGCCGCTCAGGCCGTAGGCCACGTTCTGGGCCACCGTCAGGTTGGGAAACAGCGCATAGGACTGGAACAGAATGCCGTAGTCGCGCTCCTGCGGCTCGGCGTGGGAGATGTCACGGCCCGACAACAAAATGGTGCCGCTGTCCTGGCGCTCCAGCCCGGCGATGGCGCGCAGCAGCGTGGTCTTGCCGCAGCCCGAGGGGCCCAGCAGGCACACCAGTTCGCCGGCGCGGATATCCAGCGACACATCCGACAGCGCCGTGTGGCTACCGAAGCGCTTGACGAGATTGCTGACCGAAAGAAAGCCCCCGCGCTGCGCTCCGGGCTGGGGCGTAGCGCCCGTCGGAACAGTGTTGGTATCGCGTTGGAGCTGTTGGGCCATGGGGCCTCCGGTCTGGGAACGAAGGCAGTATGGAAGGCGCGTATTGAGTGTTTATGACACTTCGCGCAAATGCAGTAATAAAAACATCAAATTATTTTGGTGTACTGGCGGTCTTGCGCATTGCGTCCATTTACAGGCCCCCTACACCGTGCTCGTCGCCGAACTCAAGTCCTTCTATGCCGTGGCTCGCTGCGGTACCGTCACCAAGGCCGCCGCCCAGCTGGGCGTGAGCCAGCCCACGGTGACGGGGCAACTGCGCCAGTTGGAGTCGCGTTACGGCGTCGAACTGTTCCACCGCCAGGGCCGCGGCATGCGGCTGTCGGACGCCGGGCACAGCCTGATGCCGATGGTGGAAAAGCTGGTGCAGCAGGAAACCGAGATCGATTTCCGCCTGCGCGACGCCAGCGACCTGCGCGAGGGCAACCTGCGCATCGGCGCCACCGGCCCGTACTACATCATGGACACGGTGCGCCGCTACAACCAGCTCTACCCCGGCATCGACCTGACCGTGGCCATCGGCAACTCGCAGAGCATGCTGCAGGCGCTGCATGACTATCGCATCGAGATTGCCACGTCCTCGTTTCTGATGGATGACAAGCATTTGTACCGCCGCATGATCGCGGCCGACCCGATCCGCGTGGTGACGCATCGCGACCACCCGCTGGCGCGGCGCGGCAAGGTGGCGCTGGGCGACCTGGCCGACCACGCGCTGCTGCTGCGCGAACCGGGCTCGATGACGCGCCAGCTGACCGAAGAGGCATTGCAGGCGGCCGGCGTGACCGTCCGCCGCACCCTGGAGATCGGCAGCCGCGAATCGATCCGCCAGGCGATCCTGTGCGAACTCGGCATCAGCCTGATCCCGTCGCGCGAGATCCCGTCCCATCCCGAACTGGCGGCCCTGGACATCGAGGGCGCCGATGTCGTGATGCATGAATACCTGTACTGCCTGCGCGAACGCCAACCGGTGCAACTCATCGCGCGCTTTCTGGAGATGGCGCCGGCAGCCGGATGATCCTCGGATCACTGCCCGCCTCTTCCCCTTGCGGCCACTCAGGAGACAACCATGGCCTTGACCTTGCAGGATATCGAACAACTGTTCCTGGAACGCGGGCACCGTTCCTACCATGGCGAATCCGTCAGCCACCTGCGGCACGCGCTGCAGACCGCGGCGCTGGCCGAACGCCATGGCGCCAACGCCCAATTGATCACCGCCTGCCTGCTGCACGACCTGGGCCACCTGATCGCGGACCATCCGGACACGCCCACCCTGCGCGGCATCGACGACAAGCATCAGTATTTCGTGCTGCCGTTCCTGCGCGGGTTGTTCAGCTCGGCGGTGCTGGATCCGATCCGGCTGCACGTGGAGGCCAAACGCTACCTCTGCTACGTGGAGCCGCAGTATGAAGCGACGCTTTCGGAGGATTCGAAACGCAGCCTGGCGCTTCAGGGGGGCAGCTTCGATGCGGGCCAGGCGGTGGATTTCGCCAGCATGCCGGGCGCGCCGGATGCGATCCGCCTGAGGCGCTGGGACGACATGGCCAAGGTGCCGGGGCTGGCCACGCCGCCGCTGGACCACTTCCTGGAGATCGCCGAAAGCGTCTCCGGCCGGGTCAAGCTGGCGGCGGTCTGGTAACACCGCGAACGGCGTCAGGCCTGGCTTCGGCCAGGCCCTTGCCGCGCGCTCACTCGCCCTTGGCCACCGGCCGCGACGGGTCGCTGCACCACTCGCTCCACGAGCCCGGATAGAGGCGCGAGCCCGCCAGGCCGGCGATTTCCATCGACAGCAGGTTGTGGCAGGCGGTGATGCCCGAGCCGCACTGGTGCACGATGACCGCGGGATCGCGGCCATCCAGCAGCGCGGTGAATTCCTCGCGCAATTGCGCCGCGTCCTTGAAGCGGCCGTCGGCCTGCAGGTTCTGGCCGTTCGGGCGGTTCAGCGCGCCCGGAATGTGGCCGGCCACCGGATCCATCGGCTCGACCTCGCCGCGATAGCGGTTGGCCGCGCGCGCGTCGATCACGGTGAAGGCGGGACGGGCAATGTTGTCCAGCACCGCCTGCGCATCGACGCTGCCGACCCGCGGCGCGGCCGGCGTCACCGGCGCGCCGGCCCGCACCGGCGCGGCCGCCTCGGTGGAGGTCGGCAGCCCGGCGGCCTGCCAGGCCTGCCAGCCGCCGTCGAGCACGGCGACGCGGTCGTGGCCCAGCCAGCGCAGCATCCACCACAGGTGCGCGGCGTACATGCCGCCGCTGGCGTCATAGGCCACCACCAGGGTTTGCGGCGTGACGCCGTGCGCCGCCATCAGCGCGCCGAACTGGCCGCGCTCGGGCAACGGATGACGGCCATTCTTGCCGGTCCGGGGAGCGGCCAGCTCGGTCTCGTGGTCGAGGTAGCGGGCGCCGGGGATGTGGCCCGCGGCGTAGGCCTCGCGGCCGGCCGCGTGGTTGGTCAGGTCGTGGCGCACGTCGAACACGCGCACGTCCGCCGCGCCCAGGTGCGTGGCCAGATCGGCCGCGGAAATCAGGGTCATGCTCATCGGGACAACTCCTCTGATGGGATCGGGTTCGCGGGGGTCAGGCCGGCTTGGGGTCGCGCAGGGTGCGCCAGACCGACAGCAGGCCCGCCGAGATGATCAGGCCCATGCCGGCCCAGGCCAGGCCGTCCAGGGTATCGCCCCAGAAGCCCATGCCGAGCAGGGCCGCGAAGATGATCGTGCTGTATTGCAGGGCCGCGGTCAGCAGCGCCGAGCCCAGGCCGAACGCCCGCGTCATGGCCAACTGGCCGAACAGGCCGGTCACGCCCACGCCCAGCAGCGAGCTGTAGCCGGTCCAGTCGGCATGGCCCCAGCCCTCGAAGCCCAGGCCGGCGAAACTGGAGGCGCACACCGCCACCGAAAAGAACAGCACGGTGCGCCATTCCGGCTCGCCAATGCGGCCCAGCTGGCGGATCTGCATCATGGCGATCGCCGACATGGCGCCCGCCCCCAGGCCCAGCAGGGCGGCCAGCCACTGGTCTTCGTTGATGCTGGGCCGCAACACAGCGATCACGCCCAAAAAGCCGAGAGCCACGGCGGCGATCCGCACCGGATCGCGCTGCGCCCCGCCCCATCCCAGCATCCAGCAGGCGATGAACAGCGGCGCCGTGTAGTTCAGGCTGGTGGCGGTGGCCAGCGGCAGGTGGGAAATGGCGAAGAAACCGAGCCACATCGAGGTGACGCCGGACAGGTTGCGCCACAGGTGCAGTTTCCAGCTGGTGGGCACGATGGACTGGCGGCCGGCGCGGGCCCACAACAGCAACAGCACCACCGACGGCAGGCCACGGAACAGCACCACTTGCGGCAACGACGCGCCGTGCTCGGTGCCCAGCTTCACGAACGACCCCATGATGGCGAACATGGCGGACGCCAGCAACATCCAAAGTGCCTGCATTTGGGGGTTTGCGCTCAGGTGAAAGTGAGGGGGAAATAGGGGAAAGCGATACTATACTCTCCGTCACCGGGAGCGGCGCCGGCGGTCGGGGAACTGCCATGCCGCGGCACAGTCCAATCCCGCACAAGTCCCGCTCGCTGAGGAACAAAAAAAGCATGAAACGCATCATCCTTTTCGTCATTACCAACCTGGCCGTCATGCTCGTGCTGTCGGCCACGCTGCGCATCCTGGGCGTAGACCGCTACCTGACCGCCAACGGCCTGAACCTGCAGGCGCTGCTGATCTTCTCGGTGGTGGTCGGCTTCACCGGCGCCATCATCTCGCTGCTGATCAGCAAGCCGATGGCCAAATGGAGCACCGGCGCCCAGGTGCTGGACCCGAACGCGCCGCGCAACCAGCGCGAGGCCTGGCTGCTGGACACCGTCCACCAGCTCGCCGACCGCGCCGGCATCGGCCGCCCGGAAGTCGCCATCTACGACGGCGCGCCCAACGCGTTCGCCACCGGCGCCTTCAAGAACGACTCGCTGGTGGCGGTGTCGACCGGCCTGCTCGAAAGCATGAGCGAAGAGGAAGTCGCCGCGGTGCTGGCCCACGAAGTGGCCCACATCGCCAACGGCGACATGATCACGCTGACCCTGATCCAGGGCGTGGTCAACACCTTCGTGGTGTTCCTGGCGCGCGTGGTCGGCTACTTCATCGACCGCGTGGTGTTCAAGAACGAACGCGGCCTCGGCCCGGGCTACATGGTCACCGTGATCGTCTGTGAGATCATTTTCGGCATCCTGGCCTCGATCATCGTGGCCTGGTTCTCGCGCCAGCGCGAGTACCGCGCCGACGCCGGCTCGGCCCACCTGATGGGCGCCCGCGAACCCATGATCCGCGCCCTGGCCCGCCTGGGCGGCCTGGAGCCGGGCGAACTGCCCAAGTCGTTCGAAGCCTCCGGCATCACCGGCAAGGGCGGCCTGGCGGCCATGTTCGCCTCGCACCCGCCGATCCCGGCCCGCATCGCCGCGCTGCAGAACGCCCGCGTGATCTGATCCCGGCACAGGCCTGGGAAAAGCCCCCAGGCCGCGCCTTCGGCTTGCGTCCCCCGGGGCGCTTTCATCGTGAGGCGGTTCGGCAATGAAAAAAGCCCCTTGAGCGATCAAGGGGCTTTTTGCTTGGGGCGGACCCGCCTCAGCACTCGACGATGTTCACCGCCAGGCCGCCGCGCGCCGTTTCCTTGTACTTGGTCTTCATGTCGGCGCCGGTCTCGCGCATGGTCTTGATGACCGAATCCAGCGACACATAGTGCTGGCCGTCGCCGCGCAGCGCCATGCGGGCCGCGTTGACGGCCTTGATCGAGGCCATCGCGTTGCGTTCGATACAGGGAATCTGCACCAGGCCGCCGACCGGGTCGCAGGTCAGGCCCAGGTTGTGCTCCATGCCGATCTCGGCCGCGTTCTCGACCTGCTCGACCGAGCCGCCCAGCGCCGCGGCCAGGCCGCCCGCCGCCATCGAACAGGCCACCCCGACCTCGCCCTGGCAGCCGACCTCGGCGCCCGACAGCGAGGCGTTGTACTTGTACAGCAGGCCCACGGCCGCGGCGGTCAGCAGGAAATCACGCACGCCTTCCCGGTTGGAACCAGGGACAAAGCGGTCGTAATAATGCAGCACCGCCGGGATGATGCCCGCCGCGCCGTTGGTGGGCGCCGTCACCACGCGGCCGCCGGCGGCGTTCTCCTCGTTGACCGCCATGGCGTACAGGTTGACCCAGTCCATCACCGACAGCGGATCGGACAGCGTGCGCTCGGCGCGCTGAGTCAGGTTGCGGTACAGCTCGGGGGCGCGGCGGCGCACCCGCAGCGGGCCCGGCAGCTCGCCGTCGGCTTCCGGATAGTTGATGCCGCAGCCGCGCGAGACGCAGTCCTGCATCACCTGCCAGATGCGGTCCAGCCCGCCCGCGACCTCGCCGGTATCGCGCCAGGTCAGCTCGTTCTTCATCATCAGCTGCGCCACGCTCAGGCCGCTTTCGCGGCACATGGTCAACAGCTCGCGACCGGTGCGGAACGGGTACGGCAGCTGGTCATGCGCGGCAATGACCTGGCTGTTGGACGCGCCCGCCGTCACCACGAAGCCGCCGCCCACCGACAGGTAGCGGGCCTCGCGCAGCGACTGCCCCTCGGCGTCGAAGGCGTGGAATTTCATGCCGTTGGGGTGTTCGGCCATGGCTTCGCGGCGGTAGAACATCATGTGTTCCTTTTCCACGAACGGCACCGGATAGTGGCCCAGCAGCGGCAGCTGGCGGCTGGCCCGCACCGAGGCGATCATGCCCGCGATGGCGGCCGGGTCGACCGTGTCGGGCGCCTCGCCCATCAGGCCCAGCAGCACGCCCTTGTCGGTGCCGTGGCCCTTGCCGGTGGCGCCCAGCGAGCCATAGAGCTCGGCGCGCACGTTGGCCACCCGCGGCATCAGGCCGTCGCGCTCCAGGCCCTGGGCGAACAACAAAGCGGCCCGCATGGGGCCGACGGTATGGGAACTCGACGGACCTATGCCTATTTTGAACAGATCGAAGACGGAAACGGCCACCGGAAATCCCCTGCATCCAA
Source organism: Achromobacter sp. 2789STDY5608621 (assembly GCF_001299375.1). NCBI lineage: Bacteria > Pseudomonadati > Pseudomonadota > Betaproteobacteria > Burkholderiales > Alcaligenaceae > Achromobacter > Achromobacter sp. 2789STDY5608621. The sequence goes on from NZ_CYTU01000013.1 coordinate 158,554, forward strand.
GAATGATCCGGCAATGATACGCGGAAGGTCCGGCCGTGCGCAGCAAAGCCCCGCGGGGCGTATGCTGTATTCAAGGCACGGGTTTCCCCGCCCGCCTTGGCATGCGATCATTACAGAATTATTTCTTGTCATAAAAAGAATGGAACTGCCCCAGGATGTCCGGACTCATTACCCTGCTTGACTTCGCCGGCTACGTCGCCCTGCTGCTCTGGGGCGTCCACATGGTCCAGACGGGCGTGCAGCGCGCCTTCGGCGCCGCCCTCGGCGCCGCGCTGGGCCGCGCCCTGGGAACCCGATTGCGGGCCTTCGCCGCCGGCCTGGGCATCACCGCCGCGCTGCAGAGCAGCACCGCCACCGGCCTGATGATCACCGGCTTCGCCGCCGGCGGCGTGGTCGGCCTGGTGCCGGCCCTGGCCGCCATGCTGGGCGCCAACGTCGGCACCACGCTGATCGTCCAGCTGCTGTCGTTCGACCTGACCTCGCTGGCGCCCATCCTGATCCTGGCCGGCGTCTGGATGTTCCGCCGCTATCCGCCGGGCCGCACCCGCGACCTGGGCCGGGTCTTCATCGGCCTGGGCCTGCTGCTGCTGTCGCTGCACCAGCTGGTGGAACTGTTCGAGCCGTTCCAGACCGCCCCCATGCTGGGCATGATCCTGGATGCCCTGGCGACCCAGCCGGTGGCCGCCGTGCTGCTGTCGGCCGCCTTCACCTGGGCCGCCCACTCCAGCGTCGCCGTGGTGGTGCTGGTCATGTCGCTCGCCAGCCATCACATGGTGGCCCCGCACGTCGCCTTCGCGCTGGTGCTGGGCGCCAACCTCGGCACCGCCATCAACCCCATGATCGAAGGCGTCACCGGCGACGACCCCGCCGCGCGCCGCCTGCCGCTGGGCAACCTGCTGACCCGCATCCTGGGCGTGCTGGCCGGCCTGGTGCTGCTGCCCTGGCTGCAACCGCTGATGAGCGAGATGTCCAGCGACCCGGCCCGCGCCGTCGCCAACTTCCACACCCTCTTCAACGCCGTCATCGCGCTGGCCTTCCTGCCGCTGCTGGCGCCGTACGCCGCGCTGCTGACCCGCTGGCTGCCCAAGCGCACCGACCCCAACGACCCGGCCCGTCCCCAATACCTCGACGAATGGGCCCACGACGTGCCCGCCGTCGCCCTGGGCAACGCCGCGCGCGAAGCGCTGCGCATGGCCGACATGCTGCAGACCCTGCTGCTGTACGCCCGCGCCGGCTTCAAGCGCGACAACCGCCACCGCATGGTGCAGGCACGCCAGCTCGACGCTGCCCTCGACAAGCTGGAAAACGCCATCACCACCTACCTGGCCACCCTGGACCAGGAAAACATGACGCGCGAGGACCTGCAACGCCTCGATGGCATCCTGGCCTTCACCAGCAACATCGGCCATGCCGGCGACATCGCCCACCACGGCCTGCTCAGCCACATCGCCAAGCTGCGCAAGCAGGGCTGGACCTTCTCGCCCGAACAACGCGCCAGCCTCGATAACACCCTCGGCGAACTGATCGCCAACCAACGCCAGGCCGCCGCCCTCTTCGTCAACGACGACCTGCGCCAGGCCCGCGCCCTGGCCGGCGAAAAATCGCGCTTCCGCACCATCGAGACCCAGGCCGCCGACGCCCACCTGCAGAAGATCAAGGCAGGCCAGGTCGACGCCGCCGAAGTCGGCGCCCTCTACCTCGACATCCTGCGCGACATGAAGGGCATCAACTCCCACCTCGTCGGCGCCGCCGCCTACCCCCTCCTGGCCCGCCACGGCGAACTCCTCCCCAGCCGCCTGCGCGAAGCGGGGAATTGAGAGCCCCCACGCGGCGCGCGCTGCGCGCGCTTGCTGCCCCCCGAGGGGGCTGGCCCGCCTTCGGGCGGCCGGGCGGCGGGCCGGCTGTCTTAGCGGGAGGGTTCTGCTGATTCCCACGCTGCCCCTCAATGGCTGCCACCGTTGGGGCTACCCCGGTTTGAAGCAGCAATGCCACAAGGCGGAAACACCGGTACATGCAACGTGTGCACGACGCATCACGATGCACCACGCCATGGGGCGTCACCCCTACCCGCACACCAGCACAACACACATCGCCATCCGCGCGCAGCGAACCCGGCCCCGACGCCCCACACCACGCATGCCAGGGCCGGCTGCCCGCGCAGCCGACCCTGGCGGGCCCCGCAAACATCCCTCATGCCGCCTCGGTCCAGCAGCGCCCCTAGCCTCGAAACCGGTAGCCCGGCGCGGGTGGCGCGCGGGTGGGCGCGCCGTCAGATGCGCCCGGCGGAAACCGTAGGGAGCCGAAGGCGGACGAGATTCTATGGTCCGGATCAAGCTGTTTTCAGGTTCAACCTCCCGGGATCGAAGGCTTGCCCGGTGCGCCAGACCCCGTA
>NZ_CYTU01000014.1:0-130464 GCF_001299375.1 Achromobacter sp. 2789STDY5608621
AGTCCGGAGCGAACGCTCCGGACCGCAATCGTGGGCGCCCGCCATCGGGTCCGCCCGACCGAGGGGCGACCTACGAAGCAACATCCGCCACGCAAAAACAAGCTAAGCAATCACCCGCCGATACTCCCCAGCCACATGCTCCCCCGGCAACAACGCCCTCCCCGCCCCAAACAACTTCTCCCGCAACGTCCCCTCCGCATAAGCCGTCTTGTACACCCCCCGTTCCTGCAACTCCGGCACCACCAGATCCACGAAATCCGCATAGCACTCCGGCGTCACCGTCCTCGCCAGGTTGAAGCCGTCGATGTCCGTTTCTTCCACCCACGACGCCAGTTCATCGGCCACCTGCGACGCGCTGCCCACCAGCGCCGGGTAGCGGCCGCCCAGCGCCATGTCGGCCAGCAGGTCGCGCACCGTGCGGTCCGTGCGGGCCACCGTCAGGTTCTTCACCGCCGACTCGATCGCGTTGTTCTTCACGTAGCGGATCGGCTCGTCCGCCGCATAGCGCGAAAAATCGATGCCGGTCGAACTGGCGTAATGGGCCAGGCCCGCCTCCGGGTTGGCGTAGCGCAGGTACTCCGCGTGCTTCTCGCGCGCCTCGGCCTCGGTGCGGCCCACCACCGCCGTCACGCCCATGAAGAACTTGATATCGCGCGGATCGCGGCCCTCGCGGGCCACCGAATCGCGCACGCCCGCCACCAGCTTGCGCAGGCCTTCCTTGGTCTGGCTCGACACGAACACGCATTCCGCGTGGCGCGCCGCGAAGGCCTGGCCGCGGCCCGACGAGCCGGCCTGGTACAGCACCGGCGTGCGCTGGCGCGACGGTTCCGACAGGTGATAGCCCTGCACCTTGTAGTACTTGCCCTCGTGATCGATGCGCCGCACCGCCGCCGGATCGGCATAGACGCGCGCGCGCCGGTCGGCGCGCACCGCGCCGTCGTCCCAGCTGCCTTCCCACAGCTTGTAGGCCACCTCCAGGAACTCGTCGGCGCGGTCGTAGCGTTCGTCGTGCGCGATCTGTTCCGACAGGCCCATGGCGCGCGCCGCGCTCTCCAGGTAGCCGGTGACGATGTTCCAGCCGATGCGGCCATCGGTCAGGTGGTCCAGCGTCGAAAAGCGGCGCGCCAGCAGGTACGGCGCCTCGTAGGTCAGGTTCACCGTCACGCCGAAACCCAGGTGGCGGGTGGCGGCGGCCATGGCGGAGACCGTCAGCAGCGGGTCGTTGACCGGCAGTTGGATCGACTCGCGCAGCGTCAGGTCGGCCGAGTCCTGGTACACGTCGTAGACGCCGACGATGTCGGCCAGGAACAGCCCGTCGAACAGGCCGCGCTCCAGCAGGCGCGCCAGGTCGGTCCAGTAGTCCAGCGTCTTGTACCGCGTCGACGTATCGCGCGGATGCGTCCACAGACCGTGGTTGATGTGGCCCACGCAGTTCATGTTGAACGCGTTCAGGAGGATCTGCTTCTTCGCCATGGCGTGCGGTTCCGAGGGAATCAAGTGGTGCCGACGCGGCCGGGCGCGGCGTCGTTCAGGTAGTAGTTGCCGACCGCGTGGCGCTTCCAGCGCACCGGATCGTGCAGCGTGTGGGTGCGGGCGTTGCGCCAGTGGCGGTCCAGGTTCAATTGATCGAGCGTGGCCTGGGTGCCGGCCAGTTCGAACAGCTTGGTGCCGGCGGCCAGGGCCGACTCCGTCGTCAGGGCGCGGGCCTCGGCCACCGCGATGGCGGCGGCCGCCACCAGCTGCGGTTGCGGGTCGGCGGTGGCGATGTCGAGGATGCGGCCGGCGCGGGCCACCAGCGCGCGGGCCGCGTCCAGGCGGATCGACAGGCGGCCGAACTCGCTGACGGTCAACGGATCGTCGGCGGCGCGCTCGACGCCGGCGTCGATCCACGGCCGCGAGCGGTTGCGCACGAAATCCAGCGCATCCGCCAGGGCGGCCTGGCCGATGCCCAGGTCGATCGCGGCGTGGATGATCTGCGCCAGCGGCTTGATGGTGTTGGGCGGCGCGGCCGGATCGATCAGCACCATCACGTCCGCGGCGGGCACGGCCACGTCCTTGAACAGCACGGTGCCGCTGCCCGTCACGCGCTGGCCGAAACCGGACCAGTCGTCGATCACTTCCACGCCGGGGCTGTCGCGGCGCACGAAGGCCAGCCGCTGCAGGCCGTCCTCGCCCACCGTCGCGGTGGGGATCCATTGCGCGTAGAGCGCGCCGGTGCAATAGAACTTGCTGCCGTTGATGCGCCAGCCGCCCTGGCCATCGTCCGACAGGCGGGTGCGGCGCTCGGCCGCGGTGCGCGTGCCGATCTCGGCCAGCGCGTTGCCGAAGCGTTCGCCGGCCAGGGCGCGGGCGTAGAAGCGGCGCTGCTGGTCGGCGTTGCCGTTGACCCGCAACACCTCCAGCGCGTAGTAGTGGTTCTGCGGGATCTGGCCGAGCGAGCCGTCGGCGCCGGAGATGATCGCGGTGACTTGGGCCAGCGTCACCCGCGACACGCCGGCGCCGCCGTGTTCGCGCGGCACCGTGATGCCCCACAGCCCGGACTGCGAATAGCGCTCCAGCTCCGGCAGCGGCAGGCGCCGTTCGCGGTCGCGCACGGCGGCGTCGCGGGCGAAGTCGGCGGCCAGTTCGCGCGCGACGTCCAGCGCCTCGGCGTCGCTGCCGATGATCGCGGCGCGCTGCGGCGCCAGGGTCGAGATGGCGATGTCGGTCATGGCCTCAGATCCAGGAATGGCGGTTGGGGCGGCGCCCGTTCAACAGGTAATTGCCGACCGCGTGGTACTTCCAGCGCACCGGGTCGTGCAGCGTGTGGGTGCGGGCGTTGCGCCAATGACGGTCCAGGTTGAATTCCGCCAGCGAGGCGCGGGCGCCCGACAGTTCGAACAGCGTTTCGCTGGCCGCCAGGGCGATCTCGGTGGTCAGCGCCTTGGCCCGCGCCACCGCGATCGAGGCGGCGGCCACGTCATCGGTATCCAGCGCGCGCGGCGTGGCCTCGTCCAGGTGCGCCGCGGCCTCGGTCAGCACCGCCTGCGCCGCGTGCAGGTCGATGAACAGCCGGCCCACGTCGCCGATCACGTAGGGGTCCTGGGTGGCGCGCTCGACCCCGGCCTCGGCCCACGGCCGGGCGCGTTCGCGCAGGAATTTCACGGTGTCGTTCAGGGCCGCCTCGGCGATGCCGGCGTCGATGGCGGCCTGCATCAGCTGCGCGAACGGGCCTTGCAGCGCGGGCGTCTCCAGCAGCGTCCAGGCCGGCAGCACGGTATCCGCCTCGACCCGCACGTTGTCCAGCAGCACCGTGCCGCTGGCGGTGGTGCGCTGGCCGAAGCTGGACCAGTCGTCCACCACCGTCAGGCCGGGCGCGCCGCGCTCGAGCAGCACCGTCACCAGCCGGCCCTCGGTATCCAGCGCCTTGGTCGGAATCCAGTGCGCGTACAGCGCGCCGGTCGAATAGAACTTGCGGCCCGACAGCCGGTAGCCGTCGCCATCCGCCACCAGCCGCGCCTGCACGTCGCGCGCATGGCGCGTGTGGCGTTCGGGGCCGGCGTTGCCCAGCCGCCGGCCGGTCAGCACGCCCTCGTAGTAGCGCCGCTTCTGCTGCGGCGTGCCGACCTGCCGCAGCAGGTTGAGCGCGCCGAAGTGGTTCTGCGGAATCTGGCCCAGCGACGGGTCGGCCGCGCTGATGATGCGGAACACGTCGGCCAGCGTCACGTGCGAGACCTGCGCGCCGCCATACTCGCGCGGCACGGTGATGCCGCCCAGGCCGCTGGCCGAATAGCGTTCGATCTCGCGCCACGGCAGGCTGCGCGCCTGGTCGCGCTGCGCCGCGCCCTGGGCGAAGTCCGCCGCCAGCGCGTGCGCGGCGTCGATGGCCTCGCCGTCGCCGCGGATGCGGGCGGCGGGCACCACGCGCGGGGCCGCGTCGTCATCGATCGGGAGAGAGGAACTCGCGGCTTGGGGCATGGGACGATGCGGACGGAAGGGAAAGATGCAGCCTATCGGCCCGCCGCGGCGCGCGGAAGGACGGATTTCTCATGCGGATATTTGGAATCGGTATATGCGCCGGAGCGCGCCCATGCCCTCCATTAGCGGCCCGCGCCCGGGCATATCCAAATCACGAAAGAGTGTTTGCGGCGCGCTTCGGCGCTTGCTTAGAGTCGAGCTTTTCCGTTGACCGCCTGGCGTTGCCCTCATGCCCGAACTGGATCTGCCCATTGCCCTGGACTACGACGGCACGCTGGAAGCGCGCCTGTTCGACGACATCCGCCTGGCGGTCGCGCCGAACATTCCGGCCGCGCGCATCGAGCCGCCGCGCGACCTGGCCGGCGCCGCCGAGCGCCAGGCCGCCGGCGAGTACGCCGTCTGGAACACGGTGCACGACCTGTTCATCACCCAGGTGGCGGCGCACGCCATCGCCGGCCTGTTCCGCGATGACACCGATTTCCAGTTCGCGCTGGCGCGCCAGCTGGGCGACGACGCCGCCCATGCCGAGTTTTCGCTGGCGCGGGCCACCCTGCTGCTGGGTCGCGACGCCAGGCCGGAGGTCGAGCAGGGCGTGCGCGATGCCTGGGACCTGGTCGGCGGCTTCGCGCTGCGCAACTGGCAGAACTTCCTGGCCTGGCAGTTCCACTACGAGCACTACATCCTGGCGCGCCTGTTCGTGAACCGTCGCACCGCGCGGGTGCTGGACTTCGGCCATCGCGAATTCGGCGAGAACCGCATCCTGCCCGACGAGGAGGCGCATCGCATCCGCATCACGCAGTGGTGGCTGCGCAAGCTGGCCGGCGCCAGCGAGACCGAACGCCACGAGTGGACCGAAGGCCTGATCCAGGCCGACGAGGACGTGCAGCGCCTCCTCGGCCCCTACCTGCGCGACTCCTGGCAGCTGAACCTGCGCGCCACCGGCCTGGACACCCGCGGCCACGTCGCGCTGTACGACGCCTGGCGGCGCGAACTGCTCGCCACCCTCCTGCGCGTGGCGCCCGACGACCTGCCCGCCCTGACCAGCCTGGCCGCCTGACGCGGCCGCACTCCCCCTCACGACCGAAGGAACCCGCATGACCCAGCCCTTGCCCCCGGCGCCCGCCACCGACGCGCCGCAGGATGACGTCAACCCCCTGCGCCGCTGGCTGATGAGCGCCGGCGCGCTGATGGGCGCCGGCGCCCTCTTCCCCAATGTGATCTTCGCGCCCGCCTATGCAGACACGCAGAGCCTGCCCAACACCGTGCAGGGCGCGGTCAAGGGCGGCGTGCTGAACGCGGTGGTGCATCCCGAGCCGCCCACGCTGGCCTTCTACCTGAACTCGTCCACCCCCACCGGCGCCGTGGCCAGCAAGATCTTCGACGGCCTGGTGGAATACGGCCCCGACCTGAAGCCACGGCCGCTGCTGGCGGAAAGCTGGAGCGTCGCCGACGACGGCAAGACCATCACCTTCAAGCTGCGCCAGGGCGTGCAATGGCACGACGGCAAGCCGTTCACCGCCGCCGACGTCAAGTGGTCGGCCGAGGAAGTCTGGCTCAAGCACGCGCCCAGCGCGCGCCGCGTGTTCCAGTACCTGCAGCGGGTCGAGACGCCCGACGACCACACCGTGGTGCTGCACCTGTCGCAGCCCACGCCGGTGGCGCTCAACGCCATCGACTCGCTGGGCGCGCCGATCCTGCCGCGCCACCTGTTCGAAGGCACCGACATCCAGAACAACCCGTACAACAACAAGCCAGTGGGCACCGGGCCGTTCGTCTTCAAGGAATGGAACCGCGGCAACTACATCGTGCTCGAGCGCAACGAGCACTACTGGCAGCCCGAGCGCCCGTTCCTGGACCGCATCGTCTGGAAGATCGTGCCCGACGTCTCGGGCCGCGCCACCGCGCTGGAGACGGGCGCGGTCTCGTACGGCGAGCGCAATCCGGTGGCGTTCACCGACGCCACCCGCCTGTCCAGGCTGCCCAAGCTGGCGGTGGACACGGCCGGCTACAACGGCTTTGCCGCCTGGCTGTGGCTGGAAGCCAACCTGCGCGATCCGATCCTGTCCAACCTCAAGGTGCGCCAGGCCATCGCCCACGCCGTCGACAAGCGGGCGCTGGTGAAGACGGTGTGGAACGGCTACGCCGAGCCCTTCGTCAGCCCGGTGCCGTCGCTGGTCAAGCCCTATCACAACCCCAACGTGCAGCAGTATCCCTACGACCCGGCGCTGGCCGAGAAGCTGCTGGACGAGGCCGGCTACCCGCGCGGCGCCGGCGGCTGGCGCTTCGCGCTGACGCACGACTACATCCCGTTCGGCGACGATTACCGCCGCACCGGCGAGTTCGTGCGGCAGGCGCTGCGCAAGATCGGCATCGACGTGACGCTGCGCGGCCTGGACCTGGCCACCTGGACCCGCAACGTCTTCACCGACTACAACTTCCAGCTCATCAGCTCGTGGGGCACGGTGCTGATCGACCCGCAGCTGGGCGTGGAGACGCGCTACTGGAGCAAGGCGGAAGCGCGCGGCACGCCCTGGTACAACGTGTCCGGCTACAACAACCCCGAGATGGACCGCGTCATCGAGGCGGCCCAGGTCGAGACCGATCCGCAAAAGCGCATCGAGCAGTACAACGAACTGCAGCGCCTGGCGCAGCGCGACCTGCCGCTGATCGGCCTGTTCGAGTTCCGCTGGTTCGGCGTGTGGGACAAGCAGCTGCGCAACGTGACCGACGCCTCGTCGCACTCGCGCAACAACTTCGCCCACGTCTGGCTCGGCAAGGCCTGAGGAAGCCCGCGTCATGCTTGCGCGCCTGCCCCGCCCCGTCCGCTACCTGCTGCAGATCCTGTTCGTGGTGGCCGCCACCGGGGTGGCCAACTTCTTCCTGCTCAAGCTGGTGCCGGGCGACCTGGTGGACGTGATCGCCGCCGAGAACAGCGGCATCACCCCCGCCCACGTGGCCGAGCTGCGGCAGGCCTACGGCCTGGACCAGGGCGTGCTGGCGCAGCTGGGGTACTACCTCAAGAGCCTGGCGTCGCTGGACCTGGGCTACTCGTTCCGCTACGGCGAACCGGTGGCCCACCTGATCCTGGGCCGCCTGCCCGCCACGCTGGCGCTGATCGGCACCGGTCTGGCGCTGTCGGTGGCGCTGGGCGTGCTGCTCGGCGTGCTGGCGGCGCGGCGGCCGCACGGCCTGCTGGACACGCTGCTGTCGGGCCTGGCCACGGCGGGCTATTCGGCGCCGATGTTCTGGACCGCGCTGATGCTGATCGTCGGCTTCGGCGTGCACCTGGACTGGCTGCCGGTGGGCGGCATCCGCGACGTCGGCGCCGCCTACACCGGCTGGGCGCTGTGGCTGGACTATGCGCGCCACCTGGCGCTGCCGGTGGCCACGGTGGCGATCTACTACGTCGCCATCTACGCGCGGCTGTCGCGCGCCTCCATGATCGAGACGCTGCAGGAAGACTACATCCGCACCGCCCGCGCCCGCGGCAACGGCGAGGCCCGCGTGATCTGGCGCCACGCGCTGCGCAACGCCATCCTGCCGGTGGTCACCATGCTCGGCCTGCAGAGCAGCGCGCTGCTGGGCGGCAGCATCGTGGTCGAAACCGTGTTCGCCTGGCCCGGCCTGGGGCAGCTGTCGTTCGAGGCCATCGCCAGCCGCGACGTCAACCTGCTGCTGGGCATCCTGCTGATGAGCGCGGCGCTGGTGGCGGTCATGAACATCGCCGTGGACGCCTGCTACGGCCTGCTGGATCCCCGCGTGAGGAAGACATGAAACCCGCCTTGCTGTTCCTGGCGCGCCTGCTGCGCTCGCCGTCCGCCGCCATCGGCGCGGCGGTCCTGCTGGCGCTGGTGGCCGCGGCCGCCACGGCCGGCTGGCTGTATCCGGGCGACCCGCTCGAAATGGTCGGCGCGCCCTTCACCTGGCCCGGGACCGACGCGGCGTTTCCGGCCGGCACCGACCTGATGGGCCGCGACATCCTGGCCGGCCTGTTCCACGGCGCCCGCGTCTCGCTGCTGGTGGGCGGCGCCTCGGCCGCCATCGCGCTGGCGCTGGGGCTGCTGGTGGGCGCCATCGCCGGCTACGCCGGGCCGCGCGTGGACGCGGCGCTGATGCGCCTGACCGAACTGTTCCAGACGGTGCCCTCGTTCCTGCTGGCGATCGTGCTGGTGGCGATCCTGGGGCCGTCGCTGTCGACCATCATCTTCGCGCTGGGCGTGACCTCCTGGACCGGCATCGCGCGCCTGACGCGCGGCGAGTTCATCACCCTGCGCGAGCGCGAATTCGTGCGTGCCGCGCAGGCGCTGGGCGCCGGCCACGCCCGCATCATCTTCCGCGAGATCCTGCCCAACGCGCTGCCGCCCATCATCGTCACCACCGCGGTGCTGGTGGCCAACGCCATCCTGTCCGAGGCCGGCCTGTCGTTCCTGGGCCTGGGCGACCCCAACGTGGTCAGCTGGGGCAGCATGGTCGGCGCCGGCCGCGAAGCGTTGCGCACCGCCTGGTACATGACCGCCCTGCCGGGCCTGACCATCATGGCGGCCGTGCTGGCCCTGAACCTGCTGAGCGACGCCATCAACGACGCGCTCAATCCCAAGCTGCGGCGGCGCGCCGCCGTAGCGCCCGCCGCCCCGCTACCGACCGCCTCCCCATGAGCACACTGATCGACATCCAAGGGCTGAACGTGGCCTTCCCCGGCCACCAGGCCGTCAGCGGGCTGGACCTGCGCATCGCCGCCGGCGAGACCCTGGCGCTGGTGGGCGAATCCGGTTGCGGCAAGTCCACCACCGCGCTGGCGCTGCTCGGCCTACTGCCGCGCCACGCCCGCGCCAGCGGCCGCATCCTGTTCGAGGGCCGCGACCTGCTGGCGCTGCCCGAACGCCAGCGCTGCGCCCTGCGCGGCGACCGCATCGCCATGATCTTCCAGGAGCCGATGACCAGCCTGAACCCGGTGCTGACGCTGGGCCAGCAGATCGGCGAGGCCCTGCGGCTGCATCGCGGCGCCTCGGCCCGGGCCGCGCGGCAACGCGCGATCGAACTGCTGGACCTGGTGCGCGTGCCCGAACCGCAGCGCCGCGTCGACGACTATCCGCACCTGCTGTCGGGCGGTCAGCGCCAGCGCGCCATGATCGCCGCCGCCATCGCCTGCGAGCCCGCGCTGCTGGTGGCCGACGAGCCCACCACCGCGCTCGACGTGACGGTGCAGGCGCAGATCCTGCGGCTGCTGGACGACCTGCGCTCGGCGCTGGGCATGGGCCTGCTGCTGATCACCCATGACCTGGCGGTGGTCGGCGACTGGGCCGACCGCGTCGCGGTCATGGTGAACGGCGAGAAGGTCGAGGAAGGCGCCGCCGCCACGCTACTGTCGCGGCCGCGCCATCCCTACACCCAGGGCCTGCTGGGCGCCTCGCTGCGCCTGGACGACGCCACCCACTACCGCCAGCGGCGCCTGCCGGAGATCCGCACCCGGCTGGACCCGGCCTCGGGACGGCCGGTCTTCGGCCTGGTGACGCCGCCGCGCCTGACCGCCGCCAACGATGCGGCGGCGGGCGACCCCCACCCCCTGCCCCTGATGCAGGTGCGCGACCTGCGGGTCGACTACGCCACCCGCCAGGGCGCCAAGCGCGCCGTGGACGGCGTGTCGTTCGAGATCGCGCCCGGCGAGACGCTGGGCCTGGTGGGCGAATCCGGCTGCGGCAAGTCGACCCTGTCGCGCACCCTGGTGCGGCTGCTGGCGCCCGCCGCCGGGCAGATCCTGCTGCGCGGGCAGGACACCGCGCGCCTGGACCGGCGCGGCCTGGCGGCCTACCGCCAAAGCGTGCAGATGATCTTCCAGGACCCCTACGCCTCGCTCAACCCGCGCCACACGGTCGGCGACATCCTGGAGTCAGCGCTGCGCATCCACCACGTCACCGACCGCCAGGAACGGCGCCGCCGCATCGCCCACATGCTGGACGCGGTCGGCCTGCCGCACGCCGCCCTGGCGCGCTACCCCAGCGAATTCTCGGGCGGCCAGCGCCAGCGCATCGGCATCGCCCGCGCCCTGGTGCTGCGGCCGTCGCTGGTGATCTGCGACGAACCGGTATCGGCGCTGGACGTCTCGGTGCAGGCGCAGATCCTGAACCTGCTGGTCGACCTGAAGGCCGAGTTCAACCTGTCGTACCTGTTCATCTCGCACGACCTGTCGGTGGTGCACTATCTGGCCGACCGGGTGCTGGTGATGCACGCCGGCCGCATCGTCGAGGAAGGCCCCAACGCCACCCTGTGGCGCGAGGCCCGCCACCCCTACACGCGCAGCCTGATCGAGGCGCTGCCGCGCGGCCTGGACGGGGAAGGGGAAACCCTGCGTCGCCGCGCCTGACAGGGCGGGGCGCGGCGCTCATCCGAATGCGGTACTGGATTGCGGGCAGGGGCGGGCCTATACTGGATTGGCCCTTGCTGGACGTTCCTTTTCTCAAAGGAGACGCAACATGTACAGGCATCTGCTCATCGCCGTGGACGGCTCCCTGCTGTCCGAGTCGGCGTTCAAGAAGGCGCTCGTTTTCGCCAAGGAAATGAACGCCTCCATCACCCTGTTGCGCGCCATCCCGGAAGATCACCTGACGGTCTACCAGGCCGAGATGCTGGGCGCGCACCAGGCCCAGCACACCGACCAGGCCCGCAAGAACGCCAGCGCCTATCTCGACGGGCTGGAGACCGAGGCGCGCCACGCGCTGGTGCCGTGCGAGACCGCCGTCGCCGTCAACGACCATCCACACGAGGCCATCGTCGACACCGCGCAGCAGCGCGGCTGCGACCTGATCGTGATGGGATCGCATGGCCGCCACGGCATGACCGGCTTCCTGCTCGGCAGCGAGACCCAGCGCGTGCTGGCGCGCACCAAGCTGCCGGTGCTGGTGTTCCGCTAGGCGGGCGTCGCCTTACGGCATCGCCGCCGCGGCCGGCGCGTGCTGGAAGGTGAAGCTGTCGGCGTAGACGTGATCGAGGCTGGCACCGCGCCCCGCCAGCAGCGCGGTCGCCTCGCTGATCATCGCCGGCGCGCCGCACAGGTAGATGGCGTGCTCGGACAGGTCGCCGTGGTCCGCCAGCACCGCCTGTTGCACATGGCCGCGCCGCCCCTGCCAATCGGCGCCGGCGCGCGACAGCACCGGCACGAAATTGAACTCGTAGAGGCGCCCGGCCCAGCCCGCGATCTGGTCGCGCAGGTACAGGTCGGCCTCGGTCCGCATGCCCCAGTAGAGCGTCACCGGCGGGCAATCGTCGCTGTCCAGCAGCGATTCCAGGATGGCCTTGATCGGCGCGATGCCGGTGCCGGTCGCCATCATGATCATCGGCCGCCAATCTTCCTCGTGGTAGCTGAACACCCCCAGCGGCGCCTCGATCTCGAGCGCCGCGCCCGGCCGCGCCTGGCCCAGCCACTGGTCGGTGTAGCGGCCGCCCGGAATGCGGCGCACGTGGAAATCCACCAGGTTGCCGGCGGGCGCCGAGGCCATCGAAAAACTGCGGGTGGCGCCGTCCGGCAGCACCACGTTCATGTACTGCCCGGGCGCGTAGTCCAGCGGCGCATCCGGCGGCAGCGCCAGCGTCAGGTGGATGACGTCGTCGCACAGCGACGCGATGCGGTGCACGGTGGCATCCAGCCGGCGCGGCTCGGCGAATTGGCGCCGGTTGGCGACGCTGATGCACAAGTCGCCGCGGGGCCGCGCCTGGCAGGCCAGGGCATAGCCCTGGGCCGCCTCTTCCGGCGTCAGCGCCATCGGGAACTCCTCGTAATCGACCGCCCCTTCGGCCAGCTTGATGCGGCAGGTGCCGCAGCCGCCGAAGGTGCATTCATGCGGCAGCCGGACCGCGGCGCGCTCGGCCGCCGCCAGCACGGATTCGCCGGGCTCGGCCTCGAAGGTCTGTCCGGTCTCGAGCAGATGAACGCGATGTGCCATGGAATTCCCCGCCTGCCGGCGCTTATTTCTTGATGTCCGCCTGCACCAGCACCTTCAGGCCGCGCGGCTCCAGCATTTCGGCCAGCGCCGTCAGCGCCGCCAGGCCCGCCTGGGTGTCCTGTTCGCCGTTGCCGCCGCTCAGGCCGACGCCGCCGATGACCTCGTCGTTGACCACGATGGGAAAGCCGCCCACGAACGCCGCGAACTTGCCCTCGAAGCTCCACTGGATGCCGAAGGCCTCGTTGCCGGGCAGCGCCGGCCCGTTGGGCGGCGTGGTGAACAGGTGCGTCGAACGCTTGTGGCCGGCGGCGGTGAAGGCCTTGTTCCAGGCGATCTGCGGGCCGGTGATGCGGGCGCCGTCCATGCGCTCCAGCGCGATCGGGTAGCCGCCGTCATCGACGATGCACACCGATTCCAGCACGCCGATCTGTTCCGATCGGGCGATGGCCGCGCGCACCATGGCGCGCGCTTCTTCCAGTTCCAGGCGATAGATCTGCTTCATGTCTGTTCTCCAAAGGGCCGTCAGCCGGCGCGGTAGACGGTCTTGATCTGGGTGTAGAACTCCAGCCCGACCCGGCCCGATTCGCGGAAGGTCGAGGTGCTGGAACTTTTCAGGCCGCCGAACGGCGCGTTGATGAGATTGCCGGTGGTGGTGCGGTTGATCTTGACGGTGCCGGCCTGGATGTCGCGCGCGAAGCGATGGGCGTAGCGCGCGTCGCGGGTGGCGATGGCGGCGGCCAGGCCGTACTCGGTGTCGTTGGCGCAGGCGATGGCCTCGTCGTAGCCGTCCACCGCGATCAGCGCCAGCACCGGGCCGAAGATCTCCTCGCGCGCGATGCGCATCTGCTGCGTCACGTCGGTGAACAGGGCCGGGGTCACGTAATAGCCGCGCTCGAAGCCCGGACCGTCCAGGCGCTCGCCGCCGATCAGATGGGTGGCTTCCTGCTTGCCCAGCGCGATGTAGCTCAGCACCGTGTCGAGCTGCTTGCGGGTGGCCAGCGGCCCCAGGTCGAAATTGCCCTCCAGGCCGTTGCCGATGGTCAGCTTGGCCATGCGCGCCAGGAGCTTCTCGGTGAACGCCGGCAGCACCTTGCGATCGACCAGCAGCCGGCTGGTGCCGGTGCAGGCCTGGCCGCTGAGCGAGAACCCGCCCTTGACCGCCAGGTCCACCGCGCGATCCAGGTCGGCGTCGGCCAGCACGATCAGCGGGTTCTTGCCGCCCAGCTCCATCTGCGTGCGCGTGGTCAGGCCGGCGCCGCGGTGGATCTGCTCGCCGGCGGAGGTCGAGCCGGTGAAGGAAATGGCGCGCACCGCCGGCGCGGTGGTGATGGCCTGCCCCACCTTCGAGGCCGGCCCCGTCACGAAATTCAGCACGCCCGGCGGCAGTCCCGCCTCGATCAGCGCCTGCGCCAGGCGGTAGCCGGACAGCGGCGCGTCCGACGATGGCTTGAACACCACGGTATTGCCGGTGATCAGCGCCGGCGCGATCTTGCGCGCCGGAATCGAGATCGGGAAGTTCCACGGCGAGATCACCGTCACCACGCCCAGCGGCTCGCGCTGGCTGTAGACCACCATGTCCGGATCGTCGTTGACGAAGGTCTCGCCGGTGAACGACTGCCCTTCCACCGCATAGAACCGCAGGGTCTGGGCCGAGCGCAGCACTTCGTCTCGCGCCAGCGCCAGGCCCTTGCCTTCCTCGCGGGTCAGTTCGCGCGCGACGCTGTCGGCGCGGTCCTCCAGCAGTTGGGCAGCGCGGAACAGGATGGCGGCGCGCTTGGAGATCGGCGTGTCGCGCCAGGCGGGAAAGGCGGCGGCCGCCGCCGCCACGGCGCGGGCGCCATCGGTGGCGTCCGATTGCTGGAACCGCCCCACCACGTCGGCGCTGTCGGCCGGGTTCAGGTTCGGCGCCGTCGCGCCCGAGGCGCAGGCGACCCATTCGCCGCCGATGTGATTCAGAAATGCCTGCTGCGAAAGCTCGTCCACGGAAGTCCTTCCTTTGCCGGGCTGGCCGGGATGCCCGGAAATTGGCCGTCTGAGGTAATTTCTGAACATTGTATACTTTAATCTAAATGGTTCGATCCGCGTAAACCCGAACCGGCGTCAATGCCAGATCAGCACGGCGCAGATCGTCGACACGAATAGCGCCAGCAGCACGGGCAGCAGCAGCGCCCGCACCAGCGACAGCACGTGGACGCGCGCAAACCCCGCCACGGCGATCAATGACGACCAGGCGATCAGGGTGCCGCCGCCGGTCCACACCGCGCCCATCTGGCCCACCGCCGCCAGCGTGGCCGGGTCCACGCCCACCACCGGCCCCAGCGCGCCCGACAGCGTGCCCGTCAGCGGCAGGCCGGCGAAACCCGAGCCGTCGATGCCGGTGATCATCCCCACCAGCAGCACGCCGAACGCCACCAGGAAGTGGTTCTCGGGAATCAGGTGCTGGCCCGCCGAGATCACTTCGAACAGCAGCCCCGGGGCCTGCGCCTGCGGCATGCCCAGGATCTGCGCGGCGGTCTCGTTGGCGCCGACGAAGAAGAAGCCGGCGATCGGCAGCACCGAGCCCATCGCCTTGAAGGCGAACACGAAGCCGTCGGTGACGTGCTCGGGGCAGACGTCCAGCATCTTGCGCGGCCCTTCGGCGGCCAGCGTCACCAGCATCATCACCACGAACGCCACGCCGCCCACCAGGGCCGCCGCGTCGCCGCCGCGCAGCGCCGGCAGCGACGGGAACAGCCGCGGCAGCACCATCACCGCGATCACGCCCAGAAAGGCCAGCGGCGTCACCACCGCGAACACGCGCGACCAGCGCACCCGGCGCCGTTCCTCGTCGTCCAGCCCCGGCCCGCGCGGCAGCGCCGGGTTGGCGCCCATGGTGCCGCGCGCCAGCTCGGCCTTGTCGAACGAGCCGGACTGCTCGATCTCGGCCAGGCTGCCGTCCTGGGCGCGCGCCTGCCAGGCCGACAACAGGCCCGGGTCGGCCGGCACGATGTGCTTGCGCACCAGCAGGTAGGCGAGGGTCAGCGCCACCGCGCCGGTGATCAACGACAGCACCAGCGCGCGGTCCGCCACCACCGCGGCGCTGACCGCCGCGCCGGCGGCCTTGGCGCTGATGCCCGGCGCCACGCCGATCACGTAGTCGGACGACAGCGCCATGCCCTGCCCGGCGATGGCGATGGCCATGGCGCCCGCCAGCGGCGGCAGCCCGGCCGCGATGGCCGCCGGCAGCAGGATCGCGGACACCAGCGGCACCGCCGGCGTCGGCCAGAAGAACAGCGAGATCACATAGGTACAGAGGGCGATGATGACGAACGACGAATGGCCGCCGCGCATCACCCGCCGGAACGGCTGCACCATGCGCACGTCCGCCTGCAGCGTCTTGAGCGCGTTGAGCAGGGCGGTCATGAAGGTGATGACCAGGAAAATGTTGAAAAGCTCTTTGGCGGCCACGAAGCTGGCCGAGAAGATGCCGATCAGCGCGCTGATCGGGTTGCCGGTGATGGCCAGCACCACCAGAAAAGTGCCGATGACCGACGGCACCACCACGTTGGCCCGCAGGACCATCGTCAGGATGATGGCGGCGACGCTGGCCAGGTACATCCAGTGAGCGGCGTTGAGGACGACGTCCGATTGCATGCGCTATTCCCCTTGTGACGTGGCTGTTGAGATCGCCACTTCGGTATACTATATTTCGTTATGCGCCATACCAACCGAAATATGCGCCGCCTAGGGAAACCGATAATTCTGAAATTTCCATGAATATCCCAGGAAAATCAGTGCATTAAGTTGGGGCGCAAGCCCAATCTTGGTGCACGACCGGTTTTCAGTCAGACTACCGTATACATAAAAGAGACTTCTGACATGCCCGTCGCCCTTCCCGATCTCTGGCATTACGCGGCCATGGCCGCGGTCGTCTTCGGCGCCGCGCTGGCGCAGGGCGTGGGCGGCATCGGCTTCGCCATGTTCGCCGCGCCGGTGGCGGCGCTGTGCTTCCCGCAGCTCGCCCCCGGCCCGCTGCTGACGCTGGGCGGCTTCATCTCGCTGCTGACCGCGCTGCGCGAACGCGGCGCGATCGACTGGCCGGCGGTCGGCTATGCCCTGACCGGGCGCGCCGCCGGCACCTTGATCGCCATCTACGCCATGGCGCGCTTCGCGCCGCAGGCGCTGGGCCTGCTGTTCGCCGCCATGATCCTGGCGGCGGTCGCCCTCAGCGCCGCCGGCCTGCGCTTTGCCGCCACCCCGGGCCGGGTCTCGGGCGCTGGCGTGGCCTCGGGCATCATGGGCACCATGACCTCGGTCGGCGCCCCGCCGATCGCCCTGGTGCTGCAGCACGCCGAGCCGCCGCGGCTGCGCGCCACGCTGGGCATGGTGCTGTTCCTGGGGTCGATCTTCTCGCTGGCGATGCTGGCGCTGGCCGACCGCTACACCGGTTACCACGCCGCGCTGGCGCTCAGCCTGGCGCCGTTCCTGCTGGCCGGCTTCGCCGTTTCCGGCCGGCTGCGCTCGCGGCTGCCGCCGCGCGCGGTGCGCGCCGTGCTGCTGGTCGCCTGCGCCCTCGGCGCGCTGGGCGTGATCGCCAAGGCCCTGTGGGCCGGCTGACGCCGCCCGCCGACGCCGTGGGCGCCCCGCCCGGTAATACAATGAAGACTGTATCCATTCCGCCAGACCTGCTCGCCATGACCACTTCGCCCGTCAGCTCGCAAGCCGTAGACACGCAGCAATCTGCTCCACTGAAGATCGGCGAGCAGCATCCGCAGTTGTTCGCGGTCATCCGCGACAAGCTGCGCGAGCGCATCCTCAGCGGCGAATTCACGCCCGGCGACCGCCTGGTCGAGGGCCGTCTGTCGGAAGAAATGGGCGTGTCGCGCATCCCGGTGCGCGAAGCGCTGCGGGCGCTGGCCGCCGAAGGGCTGGTCACCATCGAACCGCGCCGCGGCGCGTCGGTGTCGGTGCTGTCGGACGCGGTGGCCTACGACATGGTGGAAGTGCGCGCCACGCTGGAAGGCCTGAACGCCAAGCTGGCCGCGCAGCGCCGCGACGACAAGACGGTCGAACGCCTGCAGGCGTTCCTGCGCGAAGGCACCGAGGCCGCGCGCAGCGAGCAGCTGGACAAGTTCCTGGCGCTGAATTCGCAGTTCCACGAAATGCTGGCCACCATCGGCGGCAACGTGGTGCTGACCGACCTGATGCGTTCGCTGCGCGACCGCACCGCGCTCTTGTTCGCCCCCAGCAACATGCACCGCGCCAAGCAGAACTGGGACGAACACTCGCAAATCCTGAACGCCGTCATCGCCGGCAACGGCGACCTGGCCGCGCTGCTGGCCAGCCAGCACGTGCACAACGCCGCCAAGGCCTACACCGAGACGCGCCAGGCGCACTCGTCGGCCGCCTGAGCGCGGCCGCGGCCATCAGGCGCGGCCGTCGCGGCGCCGTGACGATGACCGCGCGGCGCTCATGACGCGGCCGGCTGCGCCTCAGCGTCCGTCACCACGCCCTTGCCGTCGCGCACCACCCAGGACACGGCCACGTCGCCCAGCACGAAGGTCTGGCAGGCCATGCGATAGCCGGCCTCGAAGTCTTCGGGCCGCAGGTGCTTGCGTTCCTTGGGCTTGATGGCGTCGGTGTTTTCCAGCCCCTGCTCGATGCGGCACTTGCAGGTGCCGCACAGGCCGCCGCCGCACTTGAACGGAATGCCGCCCTTTTCCTTCAGCGACACCCGCAGCAGATTGCTGTTCTCCGGGGCCTGGGCCACCTTGCCGCCATTCGATAGAAACGTGATCTTGACCATGCTGCTCATTGCTCCGCGGCGACGCGGTCGGGATGCCGCGTCAGGGTGGTATCGATGCTGCCGAAGCGGGTCAGGTGGATAAGCTCCTGGCGCGCGGCCTCCAGCGAACCGAAGGCCTCCAGGAACTTGGACGGCACCCGGTTCACCACATAGGGCGGCGTTTCCTCGGTGACCACCAGCCGGCTCGGTCCGCGCAGCCGCGCGATGCTGAAGACGGCGCGCAGGCGGCCATCGCAGGCGTAGTCGTAGGTCTCGACGATCTCGGCCAGCGCGTCCGCCTCGGTGCGGTACACGCCAGGCTTGGACGTCAGGATCACGAACACGGCGTCATTCGCGTCGCGGGTCATGCGCGGTTCCTTTGCAGATTGCGTTCGGGAAGGGCCTGGCGGCTAGCGCTGCTCGGCGGCGGCAACGACCTCGCGCGGCGCCGCCGCCTCGACGTCCTGCGCCAGTTCGATATCGTGGTCGAGCCACAGCTGGCAGGCCAGTCGGTAACCCGCGTCGATGCGCTCGCCCAGCTGCTTCTTTTCCTTCCAGTTCACCGGCGGCAGGTGTTCCGCCCCCGACAGCACGCGGCAGGCGCATTTGGCGCACTTGCCCATGCCGCATTCGTAACGCAGGTGCGGAAAGGGAAACTGCCGGATGCCGGCGCGCACCACCAGGTTGGCGTTGTCCGGCACCACCCCGGTATGGGTCTGGCCGTCTTTGTGGAATACGACGGTAGGCATGGATCAGGTATCCAATGGCGCCCGCCGCGGTCCGCGCGGACGGCGCGGGCGACGGCGGCGGGCAGGGGACTCAGGCGGCCAGGCCCAGCTCGGGCAGCGCGATTTCCTGCTGCACGTAGTCGGTATAGAGCGCGGTGGTGTACAGCAGCCGCATCTGCGCGCCGATCTCGCAGATCTTCAGGCAGCGCTGCTGCAGCTCCACCGTGTTGGCGTGCTCCAGCACGATCTGGTAGCCGCGCTCGCCATGGATCTCGTCGGACACGATGTGCAGGTCGAAGAACTCGACTTCCTCATCGGTGAAGCCATATTTCTCGCGCAGGGTCGGCGTCTGCTTGCGGTAGATCGACGGCACCTGCGATTCCAGGCCCACCACCAGGCCGGCCACGGCCACGATCGGGTCTTCGCGCATCGCCACGGCGTAGCACCAGCTTTGCAGCGCCCGCGTCGTGGGCGACATGTTGTCCGGATTGGTGACCCGTTCGCGGGTGGTGCCGCAGGCCTCGGCGAAGCGGATCAGCAGATCGGTATGGCGGTCGCCGCCGATTTCCTCTTCATACATGTTGGCCAGCAGGAAATCCTTGGCCTCGGTGTAGGTGTCGGGCGTGCGGGCGTACAGGTAGCCCAGGTAGTCGGCGAACGGGCCGACGTAGTGGTAGTGGTTCTCGGCCCAGCGCGACAGGTGTTCGCGGCTGAGCTTGCCTTCGGCCCAGGCGATCGAAAACGGCGAGGCGTTGGCGCTCTTGCCCTTGATTGCGTTTTCCAACGCGGTACGGAATTCATCTCGGTTCATCAGTTCAGCCATGACGCGCTCCAGGTCTGGTGAGGGAGGGGCGGCCGAAGTCTTCGACCGATGATGAACATTGTATACCATCTACCGTTTTGATCGACTAGGGTATTCCCGCTGCGGATCATTCATAAAAGGGACGGTCCCTCTGATATCAAGGACTTGGCGTGGGCAACCGGGGTTGGCGGCATGGGCGGCCGACTGGTACAATGAATACACTTTCAATGCAATACGGAAATACCATGACCACCCGCCATCCCCTGGGAGACGCCCCCATCGGCCAGCAGCTGCTGGCTCACTACGCCGGCCGCGATGCCGTGCGCCATGCCACGCCCCTGTTCCCCTCGTCGTGGTCGGAATGCCTGGCGCCGTTCCGCAACGCCCGGCTGCGGCCGCAAGCCGCGCCGTCGGTCCAGGCCGACAAGCGCACGCCCGCCATCCAGGCGGGCTGACGCCGATCGCCCCCCATCAGGACGGGCGCGATCCATCCGGGGCGCCTTGCGCGCGCCCGGCCCCAGCCCCGATGGTCTAGGTCCCGGCCGCCTGGGAGCCGACCGGTTGACGGCCCGAGCGCCACCGGCGCCGCGCCCCGGCCAGCAGCAGCACCAGGAAGAACCCCAGCGTGTAGGCCAGCACGTCCCACCAGTCCGGCACGCTGCCCAGCAGGATGCGCAGCACCGGCTGTTCCAGGCGCCAACCGAACAGCCGCGCCAGGTACTGGCCGAACTCGACCGCGTAGCCGGTCAGCAGCGCCGCGACCGCCAGCGGCAGCACGCCCGCGCGGATGAAGCTGCGATACACCAGATAGGCCCAGCCCACCGCCAGCACATCGCCCACGAACCCGCGCAACAGCGGGTAGGGCTTGCCCAGGGTGGCGATCAGCACCTCCACCACGGTCACGGCGAGCAGGGCGGCGAACGCCGATCGGTTGAAGGTCAGTCGCATCGGGAGGTCAGGCGCGCTGGGCGCGGAAAACGCGGTTATTGGAACGGCCGACGCAACTGTTAACGCATTTGTCAGGCCGGCGGGCGTAGCCTGATTCGACCACGCCGCAGGCGAGGGTACTAGAAAAACACAAGGAGACATGCATGAGCGCATTCGATACGGATGGGCGCAGGCGCTTCCTGCGCCAGGCCTGTACCCTGGGCGCGACCGGCACGCTGGCCGGCCACGCCCTCACCAGCCTGGCGGCCCCCGCCACCGTCACCCTGCCGTTCGCCAATGGCGAGCGCGACCTGATCGCCTACCCCCAGAAACGCCCCCTGATCCGCCAGACCTCGCGGCCGCCGCAGCTGGAAACGCCGTTCGCGGTGTTCAACGACAGCGTGATCACGCCCAACGACGCCTTTTTCGTGCGCTACCACCTGGGCAACATCCCCACCGCTATCGATGCCACCGCCTACCGGCTGCGCATCGGCGGCTCGGTCGGCACGCCGCTGGAACTGTCGCTGGCGGACCTGAAGCAGCAATTCGGCCAGCCGGTCGAGCTGGTGGCCGTGACGCAGTGCTCCGGCAACAGCCGCGGCTTCTTCGAGCCGCGCGTGGGCGGCGGCCAGCTCGGCAACGGCGCCATGGGCAACGCCCGCTGGCTCGGCATCCCGCTCAAGCGCGTGCTGGAGAAGGCCGGCATCCAGGCCGGCGCGCGCCAGGTCACGTTCCAGGGCCTGGACCGGCCGGTGCTGCAGGGCACGCCCGCCTTCGTCAAGGCGCTGGACGCGGCCCATGCGCTGGACGGCGAGGTGATGCTGGCCTACGCCATGAACGGCGCCGACCTGCCGATGCTCAACGGCTATCCCGTGCGGCTGGTGGTGCCCGGCTATTACGGCACCTACTGGGTCAAGCACCTGGCGGACATCCAGGTGCTGGACAAGGAGTTCGACGGCTTCTGGATGCAGAAGGCCTACCGCATCCCCGACAACGACTGCGCCTGTACGCCCGCGGGCAAGGCGCCGGACAAGACCCGTCCCATCGGCCGCTACAACGTGCGCAGCTTCATCACCAGCCTGGCCGATGGCGCCCGCGTCGCCAAGGGCGCGCGCGTGCAGGTGCGCGGCATCGCCTTCGACGGCGGCCGCGGCATCCGCGAGGTGCAGTTCTCGGCCGACGACGGCAAGACCTGGCGCGCCGCCACGCTGGGCCAGGACCTGGGACGCTATTCCTTCCGCGAATGGCATGCCGAGTTCACGCCCACCCAGGCCGGCCGCTACGCGCTCAAGGCGCGCGCCACCAACCAGGCCGGCGAGACCCAGCCGCTGGAGCCGCTGTGGAATCCGGCCGGCTACATGCGCAACGTGGTCGAAACCGTGCGCATCGACGCCGCCTGAGCCAGGAGCCCGCCATGATCCCCTTTGCCCGCCTGGTCCTGGCGCTGGCCGCCGCCAGCGCCGCCGCGCCCGCGTTCGCCCTGGACATCCAGCTGCCCCAGGAAACCGCCACGCTGCATCCCGGCACCGGCCCCGGCGCCCAGGGCGCCACCCTGTGCCTGATGTGCCATTCGGTCGATTACCTGTCTTCGCAGCCGCCCATGCCGCTGGGCTTCTGGGATGCCGAGGTCAAGAAGATGGTCGGCACCTATGGCGCGCCGATTCCGGCCGAACAGGTGCCCCTGATCGTCGAGTACCTGAACCAGGCCTACCCCGGCCCGGCCCCGGCCAAGCCCTGAGCGCGTCCCGCGCGCCGCGCGTCTCCGGGGCGCGCGGCGCCTTGCCTTAACCCGGCCTCTCAATAGGCGTACCATTGGACAGCCCCCACCCGCCGTCGCCGGGTGATCACAGAGGCCTCCATGCTCCAGCCCGTCTCGGCCAACAACGATCTTCCCCCCACATCGCCGGGCGCGCCCGCCGCCGCCCCCAAGCCGGTCCTGCGGGTCAGCACGCTATCCCCCTTTGCCTTCCCGGCGTTCCGCATCATCTGGATCGCCAACCTGTTCGCCAACCTGGGCACCTGGGCGCAGTCGGTGGCCGCGGCCTGGGTCATCACCACCGAGCAGAGCAGCCCGCTGATGGTCGCCATGATCCAGGTGGCCGCCGCCTTCCCGCTGGTGGCCCTGTCGATCCTGACCGGCGTGCTGGCCGACAACTATGACCGCCGCAAGGTCATGCTGGTCGGCATGCTGCTGGAGCTGGCCGGCGGCATCTTCATCACCGTGCTGGCCTTCATCGGCCTGCTGCACCCCATCACCCTGATCGTCTCGGTCTTCTGCATCGCCATCGGCAGCGCCATCGTCACCCCCGCGTGGCAGGCGGCGGTGGGCGAACAGGTGCCGCGCGAGCACATCGGCAGCGCCGTGCTGCTCAACAGCGTCAACTACAACGTGGCGCGCGCGGTCGGGCCGGCCATCGGCGGCCTGCTGCTGGGCGCGGCCGGCGCGCCCGTCGTGTTCCTGCTGAACTGCGTCTGCTACGGCGGCCTGATCTGGGCCATCTGGCGCTGGCGCCGCGACGTGGCGCCGCGCCGGCTGCCGCCGGAACGCCTGCTGGAAGGCGTGGTCGCCGCGCTGCGCTACACCCAGCACTCCACCGTGACGCGGGTGGTGATGCTGCGCGCGTTCGCCTTCGGCCTGTCGGCCAGCGCGCTGTGGGCGCTGCTGCCGCTGCTGGCCTACGACCACGAGGACGGCAACGCGCTGCTGTACGGCTACATGCTGGGCGCGCTCGGCGTCGGCGCCATCCTCGGCAGCGCCGTGGTGCGCCGGCTGCAGGCGGCCTGGGGCGCCAGCGGACTGGTGAGCGTGGCGGCCGGGCTGCTGGCCGCCTGCCTGCTGATCCTGGGGCTGACCAGCACGCTGTGGCTGGCGTTTCCGGCGCTGCTGGTGTCCGGCGCCTGCTGGATCGGCGTGCTGGCCACCTACAACACCACCGTGCAGATGCTGGTGCCCGACTGGGTCAAGGCGCGCTCGCTGGCGCTCTACCAGACGGCGATCTTCGGCGGCCTGGCGGCGGGCTCGTTCATGTGGGGCCACTTCGCCGGCACCATGGGCGTGTCCGGCGCGCTGTCGGCGGCGGGCGTGATGCTGGCCATCACCGTCGCGCTGCTGTACCGCTCGCGGCTGCCGGAGCAGGTCAACACGCAATCGCTGGCGCGCGCCGACACCACCGAGCCGGCGCTCTCGGCCGCCGGCTTCAACACCCAGCACGGCGCGGTGCTGGTGGCGGTGGAATACCTGATCCCCAAGGAAAAGCTGTCGGCCCTGATCGACGCGGCGCGGCCCTTGCGCCTGCTGCGGCTGCGCAATGGCGCGCAGCAATGGCAGCTGTTCCGCGACCTGGAGCGCGAGGGCGTCTGGCGCGAGGTCTTCCTGGTGGAAAGCTGGATGCAGTACCTGCGCATGATCGACCGCATGACGCTGGCCGACAAGATGGTGCTGGACGGCCTGCTGGCGCTGCATGACGGCGACAAGCCGCCGGTGGTGTCGCGCAACGTCAGCTACCTGGCGATGAACGAGGCGCAGGGCTTCTCGCTGCGGCGCGAGCCCGAATCGCTGTAGGGGCGATCCCGGCGCCCGTCCTCAGAACGTGATCGTGACCAGGACCGTGTCGCTGTAGTTGCCCGGCCGCGGCGTGGTCTGCGCCGGCACGCGGCCATAGACCGTGAACTGCTGGTTGGCTCCCGTGCCCGTGCTGTTGAGCGCGGTGCCGCCGGTCACGCCATCGCCCCAGACCGTCGCGTAGTTCGAATCATGGTAGAGCTGATAGCTGACGGTATCCGCGGCGGTCGCGTGCTTCATCTTGCGCGCCAGCACGTTGCCGGCCACCGAGCCGCCGTTGAGCGCGACGGCGAAGGCATTGTTGTTGGTGCACAGCACCGTGATCTGGGCCGTCGCCGTCACGGCCTGCTTGAGCAGCCCCTGCGGCGCGAACGCCATGTTGGTCGTATTGATGGAGCAGTTCTTCTGCACCGTCGCCTGCACCGTCAGCGGCACGTACAACGTCTGGCTGGGCGCGGCGATCGGACAATTCACCAGCAGGCTCGCCAACAGCCCCCAGGAGATGTCGACGCGTATCGTGTTGGTGTAGCTCTCGCTGTACAGCGTGTTGGCGTTGCCGACGGTCGACACGGTGGTCTGGCTGCCCGGCAATTTGGCGTAATAGGCGAACGACGTCGACGCCGACCCTGTCGACAACACCGGCCCGGCCAGCAGCACCGAGGTCGGCGCCGAGGTGGTCGCATTGCCCCAGACCTGGCTGTGGCCGCTGTCGGTGTACAGGTTGTAGTTCATGCGATAGGCGCCCGAGCCCAGCGCCCGCGCCGCCGTCGACGGGCTGGTGGTGCCCACCCCGGCGGAAAAGCACAGGCGCGCGCCAAACGCGAGCGCGGTGAAGTTGCACGTCACCGCCACGGTGTTGCTGTCGGCGTAGGTATCGGTGGACAGCAGCGGATTGACCGGGCCGAAGTTGGTCGTATTGGTGGTCGCGGCGCCCAGCGAACACGAAGTCGCCTGGGCATCGGCCGACCATCCCGCCCCCAACGCCACCCCCAGCGCGAACAGGATGGACTTCATTGGCCGGGCTCCTTCAACGGCTGGCAAGTGAACGGCCCCAGCGTGGGCAGCGGCCGCGCGGGATCGTGCCGGTACGGGAACTCCACCACGCACGACACGCCGCCGCCCTTGACCCGCAGATGGTTCTCCGCCTGCAGGTCCTCGACAAAGGCGATGCCGTCGTAGCCCACCACCGACTGCTTGCCGCTTTCGATGTGCGCGACCTGCGCGCCCACCGGCACCGCCGCGCCGTCGGGCCGCCGCAGGATGACCGAGGCCGCCGCGTAGCGCTGCAGTTCGAACTTGACCAGCACGCCGGAACCCGACTGCGGCACCGCCACCGCCTTGGTCGTCTCCAGCTTCATGTCCACCGGCAGTTCATCGGGGTCGATGGACAGCCGGTTGACCTGGTAGGAATTCAGGTCCGGCACCAGCAGGTGGCCGGCGCTGTTGGTGCGGCCGAGCTTGCGGTTCTCGTGCAGCACCGAGACATCCGGCGTGCCGTCGGTGCTGACCAGCGCGAAGCCATCGTTGATGCGGCGCGAGGGCGTCAGCGCGCCGTCCATCAGCACCACGGCGCCGGTGGCCTGCAACGCCGCCTGGCTCTTGCCGCCGTAGTCCTGGCCCAGCGCGGTCAGCTGGCCATAGCGTCCCAGGAACTGCACCTTGCCCTGGTTGTACTGCCGGCCGCCGCTGCGGCCGTTCTCCACGCCCCAGCCCCAGCCGCCGTCATAGTCCACATTGTGCTGCGCGCCGACGCTGTAGATGCTCTGGTCGCCCTGCCGGCCCACCGAGGCGCTGGCCTGGGTGTTGTCGCCCAGCAGGATGGAAAAGCCAAGATAGACACCGTGCGAATTGGTTTGCGAGAAATCGTTGTACGCGCTCAGGTTCATCGAAACGCGGCTGTGCAGGTTGGCGGTGTACGAGGCCGATCCGATCCGGGCGGCGGGCGTCTGCGGCATGCGGAATCCGATATAGCTGAACGCGACGCTCTGCGAGGTCGTCAGCGGCAGCGAGAAGGTCACGCGGTCGGTCTGGCGCGGCATCGGCGCGTCCTCGCGCGAGCCCAGGTCGCCATAGTCGCCCAGCGCGCGCACGGTCTGCAGTTCGACGCTGAACGCGGGCTCGACATACTGGTAGCCCACGCTCACCTGGCCGCCGTTGTAGTGGCCGGCGCTGCCCGACAATGCGCCGTTGACCACGCCCGCCTGGCCCAGCCGGACCAGGGCGCCGGCGCCGACGTTGTAGACGCCGGCGCTCATTTCGGAATGGCCCTCCAGCGTCAGCGCGTCGTCCAGGCCGTAACGGCCCGAGGCGGTGACGGCGGGACGCTTGTCGTAGTCGAAGGAGCGCACGCTGAACTGGCGCCGCGCCACGCCCATCTCGATGGAATAGCTGGAAAGCCCGGCCGCCAGCATGCGCGTGTCGATGTAGAGCGGCACCGAAGTGCTGACGCTGCGCCCCAGCGCGTCGCGCGTGACCAGCGTGGCCTGGCCCGAGCCGGTGATGCCCGGGATCTGGTTGACCACGAACGGCCCGGCCGGCACATTGCCCGAATACTGCTGCACGCCGTTGACGTACAGCGACACCGACGACGGCACCACCGACGACGCGCTCAGCGACGATACCGGAAACGTCACCAGGTCCGGACGCAACGCGAAATTTCTCCCCCACTGGATGCCGGCCACCCGCACCGAGCGCGACCAGTTCAGGGACGAGGTGATGGTGTCGCCGATCCGCAGCGTGCGCAGCGTGTCCTGGTTGGAATGGGTCCAGTAGGTGTCGTAGCGCACATAGCGGTCGGCGCGTCCGCCCAGATAGGTGGTGCCGGTATTGCTGAGCGTGCCATGGCTGTCGAAATAGCGCTGTTCGCTGTACAGCGACACGGTGCTGTAGGCATCGGTCTGCGCATAGGCCTCGTAGTTCACCAGCAGGCCGCGCCCCGCGGTCGCGCGCGGCGTCTGCGGCAGGCCGCGGGTATCCACCTGGAACGGTTGGCGCAGCCCGTCGGGGACCACCAGGTTCACCGATTGCATGGCGGCGTTGTAGGTGTAGCGCAGCCCGGCGATGTCATCGAGCCGGATCTCGCTGTCGCGCGCCGCGCCCATCTTGCTCACGTCCACGCCGACCGACCCCAGCGCGCCGGGGCTGGCCGACAGGCGGCCCTGTGCGTCCCGGAAACGCAACAGCTGCGTCGTGTTCACGCCGTTGATACTCACCTCCAAATAGACATCGCGTTCGGCGATATCGCCGAACGACACCAGTTGGATGGGCAAATCCGCCGCCACCGCCGACGCTCCGAACAGCACGAGCGCGAAGCGGCATGCGCAGCGCCCGCATGCACGGATAGCGCGTACTGCCATGGGCTGCCTTCTCTTACCCCGAGGCCGCCGACAAGGCGGCGCGGGACGCAATCAGTCAGTCGGTTCGCGGTGTCACGGTGACGGGATTGCCGTTCACCAGCGCTTTGATCCTTACCTGTCCGGGCGCGGCCTGCCTGGCGGGAAAGCGCCACTCGCGCTGACGCTGCGCCAGGGCATAACCCAGCAGCCCGTCGACCTTGCCCAGCTGCGCATCGGCGCCGCCCACGACCTGCAGGGCCGCCACCTGCGCATAGCGGGTGCCGGTATTGGCGAGTCGCAATACCCATTCCTTGCCGTCGCGCGCCAGGTGCCAGGCCAGCTCCGGCGTCGGTTCGGGCGTGGCGCCGGCCACGAAGACCGGCACCGAATAGCGCATGCGCAACACCACGCCATTGACCAGCGGCGTGGACGGATCGGGAATCTCGTCGATCACCAGCCGGTAGCTCTGCTCCAGCGGCGCCACGTCCTTGCCTGCCCGCACCAGCCGCACCAATTGCTCGCCTTTGGGCGGCACCTGGATGATGGGCGGACTGGCCTGGATCGCCTCGGTCGGCGCCAGCACGTCATCGCCCTGGGCCTGGTCCCAGGCGTAGACGCGCACCTGGCCGTAAATGGGCGTGATGCCCGGATTGCGCAGCATGATGCCGGTGGCGCTCTGCTGCGGCGGCAGGTCCACCAGCACGGGCGATATCTGCAGCGTCGCCGCCCGCGCCGGCACGGCCAGGACGCTCCAGGCGAACGCCGCACCGACCAGTATGCGGAAAAGACGGCCCGCGAATGGGCGGGCCACTAGAAATACACCGTCGCGGTCACGGTCGAGGAATACGTATCGGGCGCCGGCGTGCTCTGCACGGGCACCGTGCCGTTCACGGTCAGCGCCTGCGATGAGCCATTGCCGACGCCGCCGACGCGATCGGTGGAGCCGGTATCGCCCCAGACCACCGTCTGGTTGGGCGCCGGCTGGTACAACTGGTATTGCACCGTGCTGGCGGTATTGCCCGTCCCGGTCCCGTTCATATAACGGGTGGCGAAGGTGGATCCCGAACCGCTGCCGGCGCTCAGGCCGACGGTATAGGGCGTGGTATTGGTGCAGGTCACGTTGACCGTGGTATTGCCCGTCACCGCGGTGGTGAGCAGGCCGTGACTGCCGAAGCTCAGGTTATTCGCGGCAATGGTGCAATTGGCCGTAATGGTCAGCGTCACCGTCATGTTGGCCGTGGTCTGGGCCAACGCCGCCTGGGGCAGGGCGCCGGCCGCCGCCAGTGTCAAAGTCAGAGTCGTCGCGCACAAGGACAAGCGTTTCATGAATCACTCCCACGAAATACTGCTGCACTGTCAGACCTGCATAACAACCATGGTACGGCGAATAAAGTAGGCGGGCACAATTTGGTTAAATTCAAACCCGCATCGCTTACCACTTCTCACCAAACGGATTAAGAATCCCGGACAACGAATTGAATTGTCTCTATGAAAACACGATTAATCCGGGATTGGATATTTTGTTGTAATTCAGCACATTAGAGAATTTTCAATTAGTAACAGACGTCCTGAAAAATGCGGGAATTGCCGGCGGCGAGATTATGCTTTGATGATTATTCCGCCGCCGCCACGGGTGACCGCCCGGTCGCATTAATGCCGAGCGGCCGATAATCACCCCGCGCGCGCCATTGCGCCCGCCAGCCATGCGCGCGCCACGCCCGGTCGACGGCGCGGTCATGCGCGCCCGGCTGACGAAGCGTTGAATCGACATGTCGCACTAGAATCAACGCTCACCCACAGCCGTCGGCCCCGGCGTTTCGCCGCGCGTCTCCTCATGTTCTCCTTCTCAAGCAACACCATCCATCCGGCGGGCCGCGGCCTGCCGGCGTCCGAACGCCTGGGCGCGCTGCTGGCGGTCATGCTGGCGGTCTGCATGGCCAGTCTCGACACCGCCATCGCCAACACCGCGCTGCCGACCATCGCGCGCGACCTGCAGGCCAGCGACGCGGGCTCCATCTGGGTCATCAGCGGCTACCAGCTGGCGATGGTCGCGGGCCTGCTGCCGGCGGCGGCGCTGGGCGAGATCCTGGGGCACCGGCGCGTCTACATGGTCGGCATCGTGGTGTTCACGCTGTCCTCGCTGGCCTGTGGGCTGGCGCCGTCGCTGCCGGTGCTGGTGGCGGCCCGCATCCTGCAGGGCCTGGGCGCGGCTGGCGTCATGAGCGTGAACGCGGCCCTGCTGCGCTTCATCTATCCGGCCCCGGTGCTGGGTCGCGGCATGGGCCTGAACGCGATGGTGGTGGGCCTGTCGTTCGCCGCGGGGCCGACCGCGGCCTCCACCATCCTGCTGCTGGGATCGTGGCACTGGCTGTTCCTGATCAACGTGCCGATCGGCCTGCTGGCGGTGGCGCTGGGCCTGCGCGGCCTGCCCCTGACCACGCGCGCGCCGCACGGCTTCGACGGCCTGGCGGCGGCGCTCTGCGCGCTGACGCTGGGCCTGTTCGTGCTCGGCTCGAACGAACTGGCGCACAGCGCGCCGTGGCCGCGCGTGACGCTGGAATGGGGCCTGGCGGCGGCCAGCCTGTGGCTGCTGATGCGGCGCCAGGCCGGCCACCCCGCGCCGATCCTGGCGGTGGACCTGTTGCGCCGGCCGCTGTTCGCGCTGTCCGCCGCCACCGCCGTGTGCGCATTCGCGGCGCAGGCGCTGGCGTTCGTGTCGCTGCCGTTCCTGTTCCAGACGGTGCTGGGCTACACCCAGGTGCATACCGGCTTTCTCATCACGCCGTGGCCGGTGGTGGTGGCGATCATGGCGCCCATCGCCGGCCGCCTGTCGGACCGCTATCCGGCCGGCATCCTCGGCGGCGTGGGGCTGGCGCTGCTGGCCCTGGGCATGGCGTCGCTGGCCGTGCTGCCGGCCGCGCCCTCGGCCTGGGACATCTCGTGGCGCATGGCGCTGTGCGGCGCCGGCTTCGGCTTCTTCCAGTCGCCCAACCTGCGCGCCATCATGACCTCGGCGCCGCCGTCGCGCGCGGGCGGGGCCAGCGGCATGATCGGCACGGTGCGGCTGCTGGGGCAGGCCACCGGCGCCGCGCTGGTGGCGGCGTGCTTCAACGTGTCGACCACCCATGGCGCCGTGATCGCGCTGTGGCTGGGCGGTTTGTGCGCCGCCCTGGCCAGCCTGGCGAGCTTCGCGCGGCTGCGCTTTGGCGCGATCGAACCGGCCGAAGCGCCCGCCGCACGGTGAAAAGACACTTTTATTACAGTTAATGTCGTTATATATCGTGGATCAATCGACACATACGTAAGATGTGCAACACGCGCTAAATATCAAAGGGGGCCGGGCCGTTGTCCGGGGTGAGGCAGTCTCCTACCCCCCTAGAAAGACGCGTATGACACAGTTCCTGAAAGACATCACCATCCGCCGCATGATCCTGAGCACGCTGCTCATGATCAGTGTCCTGTTCGCCGGCCAGGCGACCATCAGCGTCAACGGCCTGCGCCACGCCGGCGACGCCCTCGAAGCCAGCAACGACCTGCTGAACGAAGTTTCCTCGCTGTCCCTCATCAACGACCAGATCATGCGCGCCCGCCTGCGGCTGGCGCGGCAGCTGGAGTACGCCCGCGACGGCCTGGCCGCGCCGGCCGCCGAAGAAGGCCGCGCGATCGACGCGGCGCTGCAGGAAGCCCGCAAGAACCAGCAGGCGTTCCTGGAGTCGGCCAAGAACGATACCCCCGCGTCGATCCTCGACCCGTTGCGCAACGACTTCGACGCGCTGGTCAACGGCGGCATCGCGGTGCAGCGCAATTTCCTGGCGCAGGATGACATCGAGAAGGCCCGCGCCCATGCTTCGGGGCCGGTCGTCACCGCCAGCCGCGCCTTCGGCAAGAGCATCGAGAACTACCAGGCCTACGCCAGGCAGCGCCAGGAAGACCTGATCGCACGATCCAGCGTCGAACGCCGCGACGCCTATGTCGGCATCGGCATCGTGCTGGGCATCAGCCTGCTGTTGCTGGTGCTGGGCGACCGCTATGTCGTGCTCTTCATGCAGCGGCCGCTGAACGTGGTCAAGCGCCACTTCCAGCACATCGCCTCGGGCGACCTGACCGCGCCCATCGCGACCTACGGCAACAACTGCGTCGGCCAACTGATCCCGTATCTGCAGGAAATGCAGGCCAGCCTGGTCCAGACGGTGCACTCGGTGCGCGACGGCGTGGCCGAGATCAACACCGGCTCCAGCGAGATCGCCGCGGGCAACCAGGACCTGTCCAGCCGCACCGAGCAACAGGCCGCCTCGCTCGAGGAGACCGCGGCCAGCATGGAACAGCTGCTGTCCACCGTCACCAGCAACGCCGACAACGCGCGCCAGGCCAACGCCATGGCCGCCGAGGCCTCGGAAGTGGCCCGCCGCGGCGGCGCGGCGGTGCAGAGCGCGGTCGCCACCATGCGCGAGATCGCGCAGGACTCGGGGCGCATCGAGGACATCGTCGGCGTGATCGACGGCATCGCGTTCCAGACCAACATCCTGGCGTTGAACGCGGCGGTCGAGGCCGCGCGCGCCGGCGAGCAGGGCAAGGGTTTCGCGGTGGTGGCCGGCGAGGTGCGCTCGCTGGCGCAACGCAGCGCCAGCGCGGCCAAGGAAATCAAGCAGCTGCTGGGCGCCTCGGGCGCGACGGTGCAGGCCGGCGCGGTGCAGGTCGAGACCGCCGGCCGCACCATGGAGGAAATCCAGGCGGCGATCGAGCGGCTGACCACGCTGGTCGGCGACATCGCCAGCGCCTCGCACGAACAGGTGACCGGCATCGACCAGGTCAACACCGCCGTCACGCAGATGGATCAGGTGACGCAGCAGAACGCCGCGCTGGTCGAACAGGCCGCCGCCGCGGCGGCCTCGCTGGAATCGCAGGCGCAGCGCCTGCAGCAGTCGGTCAGCACCTTCCGGCTGCCGGCCGGCCAGCAGGAATACGCGCGGCCGGCCCTGCCGGTGCGTGAACGCCTGGCGCTGTCGGCCTGATCCCCGCGCGCGGCGCTGGCCTCGGGCCGGCGCCGCCGCGTCAGTCCAGCGCGGTCGCGCAGACCGGCTCGCCGTGGCGGATGACCCGCTTGGGCAGTTCGCCGCCGATCCAGTACGCCAGCTCGGCGGGATGCGCGATGTCCCACGCCACGAAGTCGGCGACCTTGCCCGGCGCCAACACGCCGTGGCTGGCCTGCAGGCCCAGCGCGCGCGCCGCGTGGATCGTGGCGCCGGCCAGCGCCTCCTGCGGCGTCAGGCGGAACAGGGTGCATGCCATGCTCAGCATCAGCCGCAGCGACAACGCGGGCGAGGTGCCCGGGTTGAGGTCGCTGGAAATCGCGATCGGCACGCCGTGGCGCCGCAGCAGGTCGATCGGCGGCAGCTGCGTTTCGCGCAGCGCGTAGAACGCGCCCGGCAGCAGCACCGCCACCGTGCCGGCCGCCGCCATGGCGCGCACGTCGGCCTCGGTCAGGTATTCCAGGTGATCCGCCGACAGTGCGCCATGGCGCGCGGCCAGGCTGGCGCCATGCAGCGACGACAACTGCTCGGCGTGCAGCTTCACCGGCAGGCCCAGCTGGGCCGCGGCCTGGAACACGCGCTCGACCTGCGCCGGCGAAAAGGCCAGGTGCTCGCAGAAGGCGTCCACCGCGTCCACCAGCCCCTCGGCCGCCAGCACCGGCAGCATGCGGCGCGCGACCTCGTCGATATAGTCATCGGCGCGGCCGGCGAATTCAGGCGGCAGCGCGTGCGCCGCCAGACAGGTGGCGCGCACGGTCAACGGCAGGGTCTGCCCCAGGTGGCGCGCCACCCGCAGCATCTTGCGTTCATTGGGCAGGTCCAGGCCGTAGCCGGACTTGATCTCCAGCGTGGTCACGCCATCGCGCAGCAGGTGCAGCGCGCGCCGCCGCGCGCTGGCGTACAACTGCGCCTCGGTGGCGGCGCGGGTGGCGCGCACCGTGCTGGCGATGCCGCCGCCCTGGGCCGCGATCACCGCGTAGTCCACGCCCTGCAGGCGCTGTTCGAATTCCTGGCTGCGATCGCCGCCGAACACCAGGTGGGTGTGACAGTCGATCAGCCCCGGCGTCACCCAGGCGCCGCCCAGGTCGTGCTCGGCCGCCTCGTCGCCGCGCGGCAGGTCGGCTTCCGGGCCGACCCACTCGATATGTTGGCCGCGCGTCACCAGCGCGGCGCGTTCGACGGCGGCGTATTCGCCGCCGGCCATCGTCGCCACGTGGCAGTTGCGCCAGATCTGTTTCATGGGCGTGCTCCCGTCATCGTCGATGCGCTCACAGGCTGGGCAAGAGGCCGGCCGGCATCAGCGCATTCAGGTGGCGGCCGGCGATCAACCGGCTGGCGGCCTCGATGTCGGGCGCGAAGAAACGGTCCTTCTCGTAGTGCGCGACCTGCTCGCGCAGCAGGCCGCGCGCGCGCTCCAGCTTGGGCGAGGTCTTCAACCCCGCGCGGAAGTCCAGTCCCTGGCAGGCTCCCAGCCACTCGATCGCCAGGATGTCGCGCACGTTGTCGGCCATCGGCCAAAGCCGCTTGCCGGCGTTGGGCGCCATCGACACGTGGTCTTCCTGGTTGGCCGAGGTCGGCAGGCTGTCGACGCTGGCCGGATGCGCCAGCGCCTTGTTGTCGCTGGCCAGCGCGGCCGCCGTGACCTGCGCGATCATGAAGCCCGAATTGACGCCGCCATTGCTCACCAGGAACGGCGGCAGCTGCGACATGTGCTTGTCCATCATCAGCGAAATGCGGCGTTCGGACAGCGCGCCGATCTCGGCCAGCGCCAGGGCCAGGTTGTCGGCCACCAACGCCACCGGCTCGGCATGGAAGTTGCCGCCCGACAGCACGTGGCCCTGTTCGGCGAACACCAGCGGGTTGTCGGACACGGCATTGGCCTCGATCTGCAGCACCTGCGCCACGTGGCGAATCTGCGTCAGGCACGCGCCCATGACCTGCGGCTGGCAGCGCAGCGAGTAGGGGTCCTGGACCTTGTCGCAATCGACGTGCGAATGGCCGACCTCGCTGTCTTCGGTCAGCAGGTCGCGGTAGACGGCGGCCACGTCGATCTGGCCGGGCTGGCCGCGCGCCTCGTGGATGCGGGCGTCGAACGGCACGCGCGAGCCGAGCATCGCTTCCACGCTCAGGCTGCCGCAGACCAGGCCGGCGGCCAGCAGGTCCTCGGTCTCGAACAGGCCGCGCAGCGCATAGGCGGTCGACACCTGGGTGCCGTTCAACAGGGCCAGGCCTTCCTTGGCGGCCAGCGTCAGCGGCGCCAGGCCAGCTCGGGCCAGCGCGGCCTTGGCCGGCAGCCACTCGCCGTCGCAGCGGGCGCGGCTTTCGCCCAGCAACAGCAGCGACATGTGGGCCAGCGGCGCCAGGTCGCCCGAGGCGCCCACCGAACCCTTGAGCGGGATGTGCGGATAGACGCCGGCATTGACCAGCGCGATCAGGCTGTCGATGACCTGGCGGCGGATGCCCGAGCGGCCGCGCGCCAGGCTGTTGATCTTGAGCACCATGATGAGCCGCACCATGGCGTCGTCCAGCGGCTCGCCCACGCCGGCCGCGTGCGACAGCACCAGCGAGCTCTGCAGCGCCTGCAGGTCCTCGCGCGCAATCTTGGTGGAGGCCAGCAGGCCGAAGCCGGTGTTGATACCGTAGGCGGTGCGGCCCTCGGCGATGATGCGTTCGACGCAGGCGACGCTGGCGTCGATCGGGCCGTAGGCGGCCGGGTCCAGCGTCACGCGGCCCGCGTGCTGGTACACCTGGCGCAGTTGCGCCAGGGTCAGGTGGCCGGGGTTCAGATGCAGATCCATTTCTTATTCTCCAGGACGGATGTTCGGTGTCATGCGATGTCGTGTCCGCGCCGGACCGGGCGGGGCGCGGGCGCCTGCCCGCGGCGGGCGAACACGTAATAGAGCAGGCCGGGCACGATCAGCCCGATGATCCAGGAAATGTCGACGCCGCCCAGGCGCGCGACCATCGGGCCGGTGTAGAGCTTGGTCGAGATGAAGGGCATCTGCACCAGCACCCCGAACACGTACACCAGGATGCCGGGCCAGTTCCAGCGGCCATAGCGGCCGTCCGGATCCGACAGTGCCGCCACATCGTAGCGCTCGCGGTTGATGAAGTAATAGTCCACCAGGTTGACGGCGCTCCAGGGCGTGAAGAAGGCCAGCAGGAACAGGATGAACGACTTGAATGCGTTCAGGAACGAATGCTGGCCCGCCAGCGCCACGCAAGTGGCCGCGCCGACGATCAGCACCACGAATACCAGCCGCTGGCGCCGCGAGATATCCACATGGCCGCGAAATCCGCTGATGATGGTGGCGATGCACATGAAGCTGCCGTACGAGTTCAGCGTCGAGATCGTGACCTTGCCAAAGGCGATGCTGAAGTACAGCAGCGCCGCGGTGGCGCCGGCGCCGCCCAGGCCGACGATGTAGGCCACCTCGCGGCCGGCGAACTGCCCGGCCGCCATCGCCGCCGCCAGCACGCCCAGCGTCATCGCGATCTGCGCGCCCACCACCGACCCCAGGCCCACCGCCAGAAAGGTCTTGAACGACGAGGTGCGGCTGGGCAGGTAACGCGAGTAGTCCGCCACGTACGGGCCATAGGCGATCTGCCACGAGGCCGCCAGCGACACCGCCAGCAGGAACGAGGCCCAGCTGAAATGACGGATCTGCAGCAGCTGGCCGACGTCGCCCAGCGCGATCACGCGGCTGAAGAGGTAGACAAACGCGATCAGCCCCAGCACGCTGGCGACCCGCCCGATGAGGTGGATCATGCGGTAGCCGAAAACCGTCACCAGCACGATGACGGCCGCGAACAGCAGGATGCCGGCGCTGTCGCTGACGCCCAGCAGCTGGCCGATGGCCTGACCCGACAGCACGGTGCCGGTGGCCGTGAACCCCAGGTACATCAGGCACACAAGCACGATCGGGATGGCCGCGCCGTAGACGCCGAACTGCACCCGGCTGGAGATCATCTGCGGCAGGCCCAGCTTGGGGCCCTGGGCCGCGTGCAGCGCCATGACGGCGCCGCCGAACACCTGGCCGATGAACAGCCCGATCAGCGACCAGAACACGTCGCCGCCCAGCACCACGGCCAGCGCGCCGGTGACGATGGCGGTGATCTGCAGATTGGCGCCCAGCCACAGCGTGAACTGGCTGTAGAGCCGGCCGTGGCGCTCGGTCTCGGGAATGAAGTCGATCGAGCGCCGTTCGATCAGCGACCCGCGGTCCTGCCCCATGCGTTGTCTCCTTGCGGGCGCCGCGCCGCGACGCCCGGTTCTTGGCGGTGCGCGCCGGCCGCGGCTCAGCGCTGGGCGTTGACCATGGGCAGGTCCAGGCCCTGCTCGCGGGCGCAGTCGATCGCGGCCTGGTAGCCGGCATCGGCATGACGCATCACGCCGGTGCCCGGGTCGTTGGCCAGCACGCGGGCGATGCGTTCGGCCGCGGCATCGGTGCCGTCGCACACGATCACCATGCCGGCATGCTGCGAGAAGCCCATGCCGACGCCGCCGCCGTGATGCAGCGACACCCAGGTGGCGCCGCCCGCCGTGTTCAGCAGGGCGTTGAGCAGCGGCCAGTCGGACACCGCGTCGGAACCGTCGCGCATGGCCTCGGTTTCGCGGTTGGGGCTGGCGACGGAGCCGGAATCCAAATGGTCGCGGCCGATCACCACCGGCGCCGACAGCTCGCCGCTGCGCACCATCTCGTTGAACGCCAGGCCCAGCTTGGCGCGCTGCCCCAGGCCGACCCAGCAGATGCGCGCCGGCAGGCCCTGGAAGCGGATGCGCTCGCGCGCCATGTCGAGCCAGCGATGCAGGTGCGCGTCATCGGGGATCAGTTCCTTGACCTTGGCGTCCGTCTTGTAGATGTCCTGCGGATCGCCCGACAGCGCGGCCCAGCGGAACGGCCCCACGCCGCGGCAGAACAGCGGGCGGATGTAGGCGGGCACGAAGCCCGGGAAATCGAAGGCGTTGGCGACGCCTTCCTCCTTGGCCATCTGGCGGATGTTGTTGCCGTAGTCGAACG
The DNA here is from genome assembly GCF_001299375.1 of Achromobacter sp. 2789STDY5608621. NCBI lineage: Bacteria > Pseudomonadati > Pseudomonadota > Betaproteobacteria > Burkholderiales > Alcaligenaceae > Achromobacter > Achromobacter sp. 2789STDY5608621. The sequence continues at coordinate 37,064 of NZ_CYTU01000014.1, forward strand.
TCGGCACGCCCTGCCGCTGGAACGCCAGCATGGCTTCGACGTGGACGGCCATCGACTGCTTGGCGGCCTTGACCACGGCGGCCGGCTCGCGCTTGGCGCGTTCGCGGTATTCGGCCCAGGTCCAGCCGGCCGGCAGGTAGCCGTTGAGCGGATCGTGGGCGCTGGTCTGGTCGGTGACCATGTCCGGGCGCACGCCGCGCCGCACCAGCTCGGGCAGCACCTCGGCGGCGTTGCCGCACAGCGCCACCGACACCGCGCGGCCTTCCCGGGTGTAGCGGGCGATGCGGGCCAGCGCGTCATCCAGGTCGGCCGCCTGTTCATCGACATAGCGGGTGCGCAGGCGGAAATCGATGCTGGCCTGCTGGCATTCGATCGTCAGCGAGCAGGCGCCGGCCAGCGTCGCCGCCAGCGGCTGCGCGCCGCCCATGCCGCCCAGGCCGGCGGTCAGCACCCAGCGGCCGGCCAGCTTGCCGCCGTAGTGCTGGCGGCCCGCCTCGACGAAGGTCTCGTAAGTGCCCTGCACGATGCCCTGGCTGCCGATGTAGATCCAGCTGCCGGCGGTCATCTGGCCGTACATGGCCAGGCCCTTGGCGTCGAGTTCGTTGAAATGCTCCCAGGTGGCCCAGTGCGGCACCAGGTTGGAATTGGCGATCAGCACGCGCGGCGCGTTGGCGTGGGTCTTGAACACGCCGACCGGCTTGCCCGACTGCACCAGCAGGGTCTCGTCGTCCTCCAGGCGCTTGAGCGTCTCGACGATCTTGTCGTAGCAGTCCCAATCGCGCGCGGCGCGGCCGATGCCGCCGTAGACCACCAGTTCCTTGGGATTCTCGGCCACGTCCGGATCGAGGTTGTTCATCAGCATGCGCAGCGGCGCTTCGGTCAGCCAGCTCTTGGCGGTGAGCTGGTTGCCGCGCGGCGCGCGGATCTCGACGTCGCGGTATCGGTTCGATTGTTCCAAGGCAGTCTCCATGATCGACGCCGCGGCGCGATGCGCGGCCTGTTGGCGGAATCATAGGATGCCTATGCTTGTATATACAAGCTGATTGGACCAGGTTCCTGATCAGGGATTTCCCGTACGACGCCGCGCTCGGCGGGCGTCGCAAGGCGGCATCAGCCCTGGCGCGGCTGCAGCTCGATCAGGCAGGCGTCCAGGACCGTGGCGGATTCCAGGCGGTATTCGGCCAGGCCTTCCGCGCTGTCCAGATGCAGGCAGTCGTAGCGCGCGGGCGACGGCAGCAACAGGCCATCGCGCCGCGCCGTGAGCGCGTCGCCGGCATTGAACAGCAACACGATGCTGGCCGCGCTGTGGAAGGTCCAGTCGCGCGCGCCGCCGATCCATTGCAGCCGCGCGTGGTAATGGCGTGGCGAATAGATCAGGTTGAAATCACGGATAGGGCCATCCAGCAGCCGGCAATCGACCCGCGCGTCGCCGGAGAACGCATAGGCCTGCCGCGCCAGCAGCGGCGCCTTCTCGCGACCGTCGACGGTCAGCGCGATGCCCGCGCCTTCCAGCACGGTGATGACGCGCTGCAGGCCGCTGAACGCGGAAAAGCCGCCCGCCTGCGCCACGTCGGCGATCGACAGGCGCCAGGTGAACGCGGCGCTGCTGCCGCCGGCGTTGCACGCCACTTCCTGGGTGGTGCCGCCGCCATTGCGCCACGGCATGCGGGGATAGTCCTGTGCCCGATACAGGCGCACGTCAAGCGAAGTCATGTGGAGAATTTTCCTTCCAGGCGATGGCGCGAACCGGGGTGGATCAGGCGCGCCAGGGTGACGGCGCGTTCGCCCGACCAGGTGCGCCGGCGGATCAGCAGGCAGGGCTCGTTGCGGTCGATCTGCAGCAGCTGGCATTCGCGCGGCTTGGCGACGATGGCCTCGACCACATGTTCGCCCTCGGTCAGCGGCGCCACCCGCGTCAGGTATTCATAGGGCGTGTGGCGGGTGAAGTCCTGCTTCAGGTAGTCGGGCGCCAACCGCACGTTGACGTAGCGGTCTTCGAGCTGGATCGGCACGTCGTCCTCGAAGTGCACAATGAGCGAATGGAACACCGGCTGGCCTTCGCGGATGTCGAGCGCGGCGGCCTGTTCGCTGCCGGCGGCTTCCTCGGCCAGCCGCACCACGCGGCTGTGGTGGCGATGGCCGCGGGCCGTGATCTCGTCGGCGATATTGTTGACCGCGAACAGCGCCGAACGCGTCTTGGGCTGGGCCACGAACGTGCCCACGCCCTGCATGCGCACCAGCAGGCCCTCGGCCGTCAGCTCGCGCAGTGCGCGGTTGATGGTCATGCGGGAATAACCCAGCTCCTGCACCAGCTCGCTTTCCGAGGGCACGCGGTAATGCGCCGGCCACGCGCCGCTGCGGATCTGCTGGGCGATCATCTGCTTGAGTTGCGCATAAAGCGGCGCGGGCAGGGCGTTGGCCTGGGCCGGCAGGCTGGGCGGATTGGAAGCCACGGAATATCCTGTGTCGTGCCGTTGGACGAAAACCGATTATAGGGGCCACTAGACATGTACAGACAGGCGGCCCGCGCTGGACGCGACCTGCCTGGCCGCGTATACTCCCCCCCTGTATCTACCGGAGCCCGCCGTGCCCCATTCCCCCGCAGAGAAAAAGCGCGTCACCACGCGCCTGCGCCGCATCCAGGGCCAGGCGCTGGCGCTGGAACGCGCCGTCAACGAAGGCACGGAATGCGGCGCGCTGCTGCAACAGCTGGCCGCCCTGCGCGGCGCGGCCACAGGCCTGATGGCCGAAGTGCTCGAAAGCCACCTCCGGGAGACCTTCCTCCAATCCGCCCAGGGCGGACGGCCCGGCGCCACGATCGAACCCGAAGCGGAAATCGATCAGATCATGCGCATCGTCCGTTCCTATCTGAAATAACGCCATCGACCTCGTGGAGCAAAGCTATGAAATCACGCGCAGCAGTCGCATTCGGACCCGGCAAGCCGCTGGAAATCGTTGAAATCGACGTCGCGCCGCCGCAGCGCGGTGAAGTGCTGGTGCAGATCACCCACACCGGCGTCTGTCACACCGACGCCTTCACCCTCAGCGGCGACGACCCCGAAGGCCTGTTCCCCGCCGTGCTGGGCCATGAAGGCGCCGGCGTGGTGGTCGAAGTCGGCGAAGGCGTGACCTCGCTCAAGCCGGGCGACCACGTCATCCCGCTCTACACGGCCGAGTGCCGCGAGTGCAAGTTCTGCCTGTCCGGCAAGACCAACCTGTGCCAGAAGGTGCGCGCCACCCAGGGCAAGGGCGTGATGCCCGACGGCACCTCGCGCTTCAGCTACGAGGGCAAGCCGCTCTACCACTACATGGGCTGCTCGACCTTCAGCGAATACACCGTGGTCAACGAGATCTCGCTGGCCAAGATCAACCCGGCCGCGCCGCACGAGAAGGTCTGCCTGCTGGGCTGCGGCGTCACCACCGGCCTGGGCGCGGTGCACAACACCGCCAAGGTCAAGGAAGGCGACACCGTGGCCGTGTTCGGCCTGGGCGGCATCGGCCTGGCGGTGATCCAGGGCGCGGTGCAGGCCAAGGCCGGCCGCATCATCGCGGTCGACACCAACCCGAACAAGTTCGTGCTGGCCAGCGCCATGGGCGCCACCGATTGCATCAACCCGAAGGACTACGACAAGCCGATCCAGGAAGTGATCGTCGAACTCACCGACGGCGGCGTGGACTTCTCGTTCGAGTGCATCGGCAACGTCCACGTGATGCGCGCCGCGCTCGAATGCTGCCACAAGGGCTGGGGCGAGAGCATCATCATCGGCGTGGCCGGCGCCGGCCAGGAAATCAGCACGCGCCCGTTCCAGCTGGTCACCGGCCGCGTGTGGCGCGGCTCGGCCTTCGGCGGCGTCAAGGGCCGCACCCAGCTGCCCGGCATGGTCGAGGACGCGATGAGCGGCAAGATCGACCTGGATCCGTTCGTGACCCACACGCTGCCGCTGGACCGCATCAACGAGGCCTTCGACCTGATGCATGAAGGCAAGTCGATCCGCACCGTGATCCACTACTGATCGCGCCCCGCGCGGTTGAAAAGCCCGTCGCGCAAGCGGCGGGCTTTTTTTCATGACAGCGGCAAGTCAATCCGCGCGCCGATCATGACACGTCTGTCATTCATCTTCACGTAATCCTGGCCCGCGACCATGCATCCCTCCGAAAACAGAGGGATGCACGCGAATGATCACGTGGAAGAGGAATGCCGGCGCGGCGGCATTGAGCCTGGTGGCGCTGCTGGCCGGTTGCGGCGGCAGCGACGACGACGATACGCCGGCCAGCCCGGCGCCGGTCGCCAGCCGGCCCATGGAACTGACGATCCTGCACATCAACGATCATCATTCCAACCTGGACAGCAGGAAGAAGGATCTCAAGCTCAAGAACGCCGCCGGCGCGCGCGTGACGGTCAACACCGACGTCGGCGGCTTTCCGCGCGTCACCGCGGCCTTCGCCGCCCTGGCCGCGGCATCGCCCAACGTGCTCAAGCTGCACGCCGGCGACGCCACCACCGGCACGCTGTACTTCAACCGCGCGGGCGAACCCGGCGAAGCCGACGCCGCGCTGATGAACACGGTCTGCTTCGACGCCATGACGTTGGGCAACCATGAATTCGACAAAGGCGACAGCGGCCTGAAGCGCTTCATCGATCTGCTGCATGCTGGCGCCTGCCAGACGCCGGTGCTCAGCGCCAACGTCACCTTCGGCGCCAACTCGGCGCTCAATCCCTCGCGCGCCCCGGGCATGGTCAAGCCCGCCATCGTGGTGCAGCGCGACGGCCAGCCGATCGGCCTGGTCGGCCTGACGATCGCCAACAAGACCCAGCAATCGTCCAGCCCCGACCCTGGCACCCTGTTCTCCGACGAGACCGCCGCCGCGCAGCAGCAGATCGACGCGCTGCGCGCCCAGGGGGTCAACAAGATCGTGGTGATGAGCCACATCGGCTATGACTACGACAAGCAGATCATTCCCAAGCTCAGCGGCGTCGACGTGGTGGTTGGCGGCGACTCCCACACGCTGCTCGGCCCCGACGCGCTGACGACCTACGGCGTCGGCTCGCCCGCCGGCGCGTACCCCACCGAACTGCGCAACAAGGACGGCAAGCGCGTCTGCCTGGTGCAGGCCTGGGAATACTCGCAGGTGGTGGGCGAACTGAAGGTCAGTTTCGACGCCAATGGCGATGTGACGGCCTGCGCCGGCACTCCCCATGTGCTGCTGGGCGACACCTTCAAGATCGGCGGCGCCGCGCCCGCCGCCGCCGACCAGACCGCCATTCTGGCCGACGTGGCCGCCAGCGGCTTCCTGCGCCTGCAGCAGCCGGATGCGCACGCCACGGCCGTGCTGCAGCCCTTCAAGACCAAGGTCGACGCGTTCAGCGCCAGCCTGGTGGCGACGGTGCCGCAGGAACTGTGCTCGCGGCGCGTCCCCGGCGGCCCCGGCTCGCGCGACTACAGCCGTTCCAGCGTCGCCTGCAACACCCTGGGCAACGTCAACCTGCACGGCGGCGACATCCAGCAGTTGGTGGCGCAGGCCTATCTGGAAGTGGCCAACACCAACTACGGCGGCGCCGACATCTCGTTGCAGAGCGGCGGCGGCGTGCGCATGCCGTTGCTGGGCAACGTGACCGCGGCCAGCGTGATCGAAGTCGTGCCCTTCGGCAACATGCTGTGGCGTCTGGATGTCACCGGCGCCGAGGTCAAGAACATGCTGGAAGACGGCATGCAGGCGGTCTACGGCCCCGGCGGTTCGACCGGCCCGTACCCCTACGCGGGCGGCTTGCGCTGGGACGTGAACGCCGCGCTGGCCGAAGGCAGCCGCGTGTCGAACATCGAGGTGCGCGACAACGTCAGCGGCAACTGGCTGCCGCTGGACCTGAACCGCACCTACAAGCTGTTCGTCCTGAGCTTCAACGCCACCGGCGGCGACGGCTACAAGACCCTGGCCAACGTGCCGGCGGCCCGCCGCCAGGACATCGGCGTGCTCGATGCCGACGTGCTGCAGGCCTACATCGACAAGCAGGCCAAGGACCCCGTGTCCGGCCTGCCGGTGCTGAACCTGCTGCCGATCAGCCTGTACAGCACCAAGACGTACAGCGAGTGAGCCGGCGCTCCGGCCGCGCTATCACGGTGCGGCCGGAGCCCTAGCCCAGGCAGGCCGCGCTGTTCTGCACGGCCGTGCTCACCAGCACCCCCGCCGACATCAGTTTGTAGCGCAGGCGCGGCGCGCGCAGCGGGCCGGCTTCGTCATAGATCCGCTCGGTCTCGCGCACGAAGGCCTCCAGGGAAAAGTCCCGCACCGCCCTGCGGCGCGCGGCGGCCGCCATCCAGTCGAGCAGGATGCGGTTCTCCAGGATCTCGGCCAGCGTCTCCGCCACCCGTGGCGGCGCCGACACCGGCACGATCCAGCCATTGCCGCCTTCGGTGACGTTCTCGGCCAGGCCGCCGGTATCGCTGACGATGACCGGCTTGCCCGCCGCCATCATCTCGCGGCAGGCAAAGGAAATCGTCTCCAGGCGCGACGACAGCACGAAGCCCACATCCATCGCCGCCAGCAGCGGCCGCACGTCGCGCAGCAGGCCGGTGAACACCACCGCGCCGGCCATGCCCAGCGCCTCGACCCGCCGCAGATCGGCGGCGGCGGGCGGCAGGCCGGCGATCAGCACGGCGATCTGTCCGCGCTGGTCCGGCGGCAGCAAGGCCACGGCGGCGACCATGTCCAGCCAGTTCTTGTAGCTGGCCGTGCCGGCGTGGCTGCCGACCACCAGGCGGTCCCGCAATGCCGGCGGCAGCAATGCCTCGCGCGCCCGCGCGGCCTCGCCCGACGCCGCCGGACGGTAGTGCGCCGTGTCCACGCCGTTGCGCACCAGCCGCAGGTCCTGCGGGCGGAAGGCCGAGCGACCCATGCCCTCGTAAGTGTGCTGGCTGACGCAGATGACGCGGTCGGTGGCCAGTGCGGCCCGCAGGCGCGCGCCGAGGCTGCGGGGATGGCGGCCATTGTGCTGGGTGTAGACCATGAACGGCCGCAACGGCCCGAGCCCCGCGGCCGCCAGCATGCAGAGGCGATGATCCGCCGAGCCATTCACGTGCACCACGTCGAACGCCTCGGCCCACAGCAGCGCGCGCAACTGCCGCAACGTGCGCCACTGCCGCGCCGGCGCGCCCTTGAACTGCAGCGCCACCGTGCGCACCCCGGGCAGGGCGGCCGCCTCGTCCAGCAACCGGCTGCCGCGCGGCGCCGCCACCGTGACGTCGGCCCGCGCGCCCAGCGCGCGCGCCAACGACGTGACGTAGGTCGTGTGACCGCCGCCGTCGCCCAGGTGGAAATTGGTGTACAGGATCTTCATCGGCCGCCCTCAATCCTCCCGCAGCGCCTGGCACAGGGCCGCGGCGTATTCGGGGCCGCTGCGCATCCGCAGGTAGGTCGCGTAGTGCTGGCGGTAGCGTTCGCTGTAGACATCCGGCAGGGGCCGCGCGCGCGACAGCTGCGACATGCCCGAGGCGCGCCAGACCTCGACCTGCGCGCGCACCTCGGCGCGCGTCAGCTGGCCCTGCGCCTGACGGCGCTCGAAAGCGTCGCGCACGGTGTCGGGCAACTCGCACGCGGGTTCCAGCGCCATTGGCAGGCCCTGGCCGGGCGCCGGCTCGGCCGCCCAGGCAGGCAGCGCCGCCGCCAGGCCCGCTACCAACGCGGCGCGCCCGGCCGCCTGTTTCCATCGCTGCATAAAGCCTCCCTGGCGTCCACCCCGCGCCGCCGATGGGCACGGCCGGTGAACAAGACCAGTCTAGGAAGCGCGCCGCGACAGGACGCGAACAGGCAGATTAGTTTTCTGTAATGTTGCCGTCGGCGATCCAGAAGCCGATGGTGCTGACGCCGCCCTCGGAGCACGCGAACGGCCGGCCGCCGTGCATGCGCGCGATGGCGGCCACGATGGCCAGGCCCAGCCCGTGGTGATTGGCGTCGAACGGACGCGCCGCGTCCATGCGATAGAAGCGGTAGAACAGCCGCGGCAGGTGCTCCGCGCCGATCGGCTCGCCGTGGTTGCGCACGGCGATGCGCACGCCTTCGTCGCCACGGTCGATCAACAGGTCGATGCGGGTGCCGGAATGGGCATAGCGCACGGCGTTGGACACCAGGTTGGACACGGCGCGCTGCAGCAGCGAGCGGTCCACGCGCGCCGCCGCCTCGCCGGACACCGCGAACGACACTCCCGCCTCCATGGCTTCCGCCTCATGGTAGTCGGCCACTTCGGCGACGACCTGCGCCAGGCTGGGGGTCCAGCTGCCGCGGGCCTGGGCGCCGCGGTCGGCCTGCGACACGAACAGCATGTCGTTGACGATGCCGGACAGGCGCTGCAACTCCTCCAGGTTCGAGCCCAGGATCTCGCGCAGCGCCGCTTCCGGCCGCTTGCCGCTGAGCGCCAGCTCGGTCTCGCCGATCAGCGTCGCCAGGGGCGTGCGCATCTCGTGCGCGACATCGGCGTTGAAGCCCTCCATCTGCACATAGGCGCGTTCCAGCCGCTGCAGCACCGCGTTGAATTGGTGCACCAGCGGCCGGATCTCTTCGGCCTGGTGGCTCTCGTCGAGCCGTTCGCCGATGCGGTCGGGCGACAGCCGCGCGGCCTGCCGCCCAAGTTCGTCGACCGGCGCCATCGCCCGCCGCACCAGCCGCGTGCCGATCGCCGACACCACGATCGCGCCCGCCAGCGCGCAGGCGAACAGCGTCCAGGCCAGCGCCGCCCGCAGATGCAGGTCGGAGGAGATGTCCAGCACCAGCTCCGCATTCATCGAGCCGCCGGGCGAACCTGGCACCGGCAGCGTGAAGTTGATGCGGCGGTCGTGCCCGTCATCGCCGTCATCCGGGCCGCCATAGACCACCCTGGCGCCGTCGATCTCCAGCGCCAAGGCGAAATCGGGGCGGCCGTAGAAGAAATCCTCGAGCTTGTGGCGCAGCGACGCCGAATCGCCCTTGGCCGCGTTTTCCTCGACCAGGTGCTTGATGACTTCCATCTTCTGCGCCAGCAGGGCCTCCTGACGGATGGACAGGTTGCGGTTGGTGGCCCAGTAGACCGCCACGCACACCAGGCCAAGGCCGGCGAAGGTCAGGATCGCCAGCCAGCGCGTGAGCCAGCGCCGCAGCGACCGGGGCCGGGGCGAGGCCATCAGTCTTCCCGCACTTCCAGCACGTAGCCCATGCCGCGCACGGTGTGCAGCAGCTTCTTCTCGAACGGGTCGTCGACCTTGCCGCGCAGGCGCCGCACGGCCACCTCGACCACGTTGGTGTTGCTGTTGAAGTTGATGTCCCAGACCTGCTCGGCCAGTTCCAGGCGCGACAGCACCTCGCCCTGCTTGCGCATCAGCAGCGCCAGCAGCGTGAATTCCTTGGCGGTCAGGTCCAGCCGCGTGCCGGCGCGATAGGCGCGCCGGCGCAGCAGGTCGAGTTCCAGGTCGCCGATGCGCAGCACGTTCTGGCCACCGGCCTCGGCCACGTTATGGCCGCTGCGGCGTCCCAGCGCCAATACCCGCGCCAGCAGCTCGGACAGCGCGAACGGCTTGGCCAGATAGTCATCGGCGCCATCGCGCAGGCCCTTGACGCGGTCTTCCAGCTTGTCGCGCGCGGTCAGCATCAGCACCGGCACGCGATCGGTCTTGCGCAATTCGTGCAGCACCGAAAACCCGTCCATGCCCGGCAGCATCACGTCCAGCAGCACCAGGTCGTACTGGCTTTCACGCGCCAGGTGCAGGCCGCTGACGCCGTCCATGGCCACGTCGACCACGTAGCTGTGCTCGGTGAGCGCGCGGCGCAGGTATTCGGCGAGTTTTTTTTCGTCTTCAATGACCAGTATTTTCATGAGGCCCCGGATGGAGAAAGGGACGAACCGCGACGCAGTGCCACCCTATTCTACGTTCGCGGCGTCGGAATACGACAGCCGCCGTCCACGCGCCAGGGCGCGGGACGGCGGCGGCGGTCGGGCCGTACCGGTTGCCGCCCGCGGCGCGCTGGCCGCGGACGGCGCGGAAACGACGGGGCGCGTTCAACCCGGGGTATAGATCGCGTCCAGCCGGGCGCGCTCGGCCGGCGTCATCGCCTCGACTTCCGCCAGCGCGTCGGCGCGGGTGCGCGACGTGCCCTGCTTGGCCCAGCCCGGCTTGCCCAGGTTGTAGTACGTGAAAAACCACTGGCGCTTGTCGGCCTTGGCGGCGGCCAGTTCGCTGGCGACCTGCTCGCCGGTCTTGCCCATGGCCGCATGGTCCGGCGCGATGCTGTAGCCGATCTCGGTGTTGGTCGGGTGCCAGGTGCTGTTGGCGCTGGCCAGGGCCGGCACGGCCAGGGCGCCGCACAGGGCGAGGGTGGCGACGATGCGTTGCTTCATGAGGATATCTCCCAGTTTCGGTGACTTGCCGGGGCGGCCAGGACGCCGCGCCTGCACGCTTTTTGTTAAGCGGTAAAGACACTCTACGGACACGACCGCGTCAATTCGCCAACACGCCGATTACGAATTCGTAAGGCGCGCGAACCTTACCGAAATGTCATTTTTCTGTCGGGGATCTGACGAGGCCCGTTGGATAGAGTGCCCACCAATGCCTGCCTCAGCCCGAGTCCGTGGCGCCCTCCCTTGGTTGACCTCATGCGTTCATCCCCGATACCGCTCGTCGTGGCGGCCGCCTTCTTCCTCTCGCCGGCCTGGAGCCAGCCCGGCCCCGCCGATGCCCCGCCTGCCGCCCGCGCGGCGTCGGCCGCGCCCGCCTTGACGCTGGAACAGGCGCTGGCCACGGCCTACGAACGCAGCCCGCTGCTGGCCGCCGCGCGCAACGAGGCCGCGGCCAGCGAAGGCCAGGTCATGCAGGCCGGCGTCATCCCCAATCCGAGCATCGAAGTCGGCATCGACGACAACCGCCGCGCCACCCGCACCACCACCACCGCGTTGAGCATGCCGGTGGAACTGGGCGGCAAGCGCGGCGCGCGCATCAAGGCGGCCGGCCTGGCGCGCGACATCGCCCAGCGCGATCTGTCCAGCGCCCGCGCCGACCTGCGCGCCGCGGTCATCGCCGCCTTCTTCGACGTGGCGGTTGCGCAGGAAACGGTGCGGGTGTCGCAAGGCACCGTGGACATCGCACAGAACGCCCTGCGCCTGGCCGAACGGCGCGTCGCCGCCGGCAAGGCGCCGCCGCTGGAAAGCAGCAAGGCCCGCGTCGAACTGGCCAACGCGCGTATCGACGCCCGCGCCGCCGACGCCACGCTGGACGCCGCGCGGCGCAAGCTCGGGCAACTGTGGGGCGCGCCCGCGCCTGACTTCGCGCGGGTGGGCACCGACCTGCAAGCGCTGCCGCGGCGCGAGGCCATCGACGACCTGCGCGCCGCCCTCGCCACGTCGCCACGCATGGAGGCGGGCCGCCTCTCGGTCGAGCTGGGGCGGGCGCAACTGGAGGTCGAGAAGAGCAAGCGCTATCCCGACATCACCCTGAGCGCCGGCGTGGCGCGCGACAACGAGCAGGGCCGCAACAAGGCGCAGTTCGGCGTCGCGATCCCGCTGCCGCTGTTCGACCGCAACCAGGGAAACGTCTACTCGGCCACGATGCAGTCGTACAAGGCGCAGGACCTGTATCGCGAGCTGGAGTCGCGCCTGACCGCCGACCTGCTGCAATCCGTCTCGCAGTTCGACCTGGCCGCCAATTCGGTGCGCGAGTACCGCGCCACCGTGCTGCCCGGCGCCGCCGAGGCCTACGACAGCGCCCGCAAGGGCTTCGAGGCCGGCAAGGTCAGCTTCCTGGAAGTGCTGGATGCGCAACGCACCCTGTCGCAAGGAAACATCGGCTACCTGAACGTCCTGGCCGGCGCCTATCAGGCGGCGGCGGACATCGATCGCATTCTCGGACGTTGAACCCTATCCCTCCCATGACCATGCACACCGCGCTTTCCGCCCTTTCCCGCCCGGCGCTGGCCGCCGCCCTGTCCGCCGCCTGCCTGCTGGCGCTGGCCCTGCCACGCCCGGCCCTGGCCGACGCGGCCGGCGACGGACACAGTCATTCCGCCGCCGAGACCGCGCCCGATGGCAAGACCGGCCAGGCCGACGCCCCGGCGGAGCATGACGAAGACAAGATCACGCTGAGCGCCGAACAGATCCAGGCCGCCGGCCTCGGCATCGAAACGGCCGGCCCCGCGCGGCTGGAGACCGCCTCGCAATTCCCTGGCGAAATCAAGTTCAACGCCGACCGCACCGCGCACGTAGTGCCGCGCCTGGCCGGCGTGGTGCAGGAGGTGTCGGCGGACCTGGGCCAGCAGGTCAAACAAGGCGACCTGCTGGCGGCGCTGTCGAGCACCGCGTTGTCGGAACTGCGCAGCGAATGGCTGGCCGCCAGCAAGCGCCGCGACCTCGCCGCCGCCACCCACCAGCGCGAACTCAAGCTGTGGCGCGAGAAGGTCTCGGCCGAACAGGACTACCAGCAGGCGCGCACCGCGCTGCAGGAGGCCCAGATCGCCGTGCAGAACGCCGCGCAGAAACTCGCCGCCATCGGCGCGCCGCCACAGTCCAGGGACCTGAGCCGGCTGGAGATCCGCGCGCCGTTCGACGGCGTGGTGGTCGAGAAACACATCGCCCTGGGCGAGGCCCTGCCCGACACCGCCAGCATCTTCACGCTGTCGGACCTGCGCACGGTCTGGGCCGAGTTCGTGATCGCGCCCAAGGACCTGCAGGACGTGCGCGTCGGCGAAGCCGCCAGCGTCGCCTCGGCGGCCTTCTCCGGCCGGGCCCGAGGCAAGGTGTCGTACATCGGCTCGCTGCTGGGCCAGCAGACCCGCACGGCCACGGCCCGCGTCACCCTCGACAACCCCGACATGGCCTGGCGACCGGGCCTGTTCGTCTCGGTCAACGTCGTCACCAGCAGCGCCGACGCGCCGGTGGTGGTGGCGGCCGACGCGGTCCAGACCGTCGAGAACGAATCGGTGGTGTACGTCGAAACGCCGGGCGGCTTCCTGGCGCAGCCGGTCAAGCTCGGCCGCGCCGCGGGCGAGCAGGTCGAAGTGCTGTCGGGCCTGGCCGCCGGCGCCCGCTACGTCGCGCGCAACGCCTTCGTGCTCAAGGCCGAGCAGGGCAAGGCCAGCGCCAGCCACGCGCACTGAGCCGGAGCATCCAGACATGTTTGAACGCCTGATCCGCTTCGCCATCGAGCAACGGTGGCTCGTCATCTTCGTCACCCTGGGCGTCGCCGCCATCGGGGTCTACAACTACACCCGGCTGGCCATCGACGCCGTGCCGGACATCACCAACGTGCAGGTGCAGATCAACGTCGGCGCGCCCGGCTACTCGCCGCTGGAGACCGAACAGCGCATCACCTATCCGATCGAGACCGTCATGGCCGGCCTGCCCGGCCTGCAGCAGACCCGCTCGCTGTCGCGCTACGGCCTGTCGCAGGTGACGGTGATCTTCAAGGACGGCACCGACATCTACTTCGCCCGCCAGCTGGTCAACCAGCGGCTGCAGGAAGCCAAGGAAAGCCTGCCCGAAGGCATCACGCCGACCATGGGGCCGATCTCGACCGGCCTGGGCGAAATCTACCTGTGGACGGTGGAGGCCGAGCCCGGCGCCAAGAAGGAAGACGGCACGCCCTACACGCCGACCGACCTGCGCGAGATCCAGGACTGGGTCATCAAGCCGCAACTGCGCAACATCACCGGCGTCACCGAGATCAACTCGATCGGCGGCTTCGCCAAGGAATACCAGGTGGCGCCCAACACCGAGCGGCTGGCCTCCTACGGCCTGTCGCTGACCGACATCATGACGGCGCTGGACCGCAACAACGCCAACGTCGGCGCCGGCTACATCGAGCGCAAGGGCGAGCAGTACCTGATCCGCGCGCCAGGCCAGGTGCGCTCCATCGACGACATCCGCGACGTGGTGCTGACCGCCGTGGACGGCCAGGCCATCCGCATCCGCGACGTGGCCGACGTCAGCATCGGCCGCGAGCTGCGCACGGGCGCGGCCACCGACAACGGCCAGGAAGTGGTGCTGGGCACCGTCTTCATGCTGATCGGCGAGAACAGCCGCGCGGTGTCGCAGGCGGTGTCGGCGCGCATCGACGCCATCAACAAGACCCTGCCGGCCGGCATCAAGGCCGTCACCGTGTACGACCGCAGCAACCTGATCGACAAGGCCATCGCCACGGTCAAGAAGAACCTGCTGGAAGGCGCGGCCCTGGTGATCGTGATCCTGTTCCTGTTCCTGGGCAACATCCGCGCCGCGCTGATCACCGCCATGGTGATCCCGCTGTCGATGCTGTTCACCTTCACCGGCATGGTCACCTACAAGGTCAGCGCCAACCTGATGAGCCTGGGCGCGCTGGACTTCGGCATCATCGTCGACGGCGCGGTGGTGATCGTCGAGAACTGCGTGCGGCGGCTGAGCCACGCGCAGGAACAGCAGGGCCGGCCCCTGACCCGCAGCGAACGCTTCCACGAAGTCTTCGCCGCCGCGCGCGAGGCGCGCCGGCCGCTGCTGTTCGGCCAGCTCATCATCATGGTGGTGTACCTGCCGATCTTCGCGCTCAGCGGGGTCGAAGGGCGCATGTTCCATCCCATGGCCCTGACCGTGGTGCTGGCGCTGCTGGGCGCAATGATCCTGTCGGTCACCTTCGTGCCGGCGGCGGTGGCGCTGTTCATCGGCAAGAGGGTCTCGGAAAAGGAAAACCGCCTGATGCTGTGGGCCAAGCGCCGCTACGCGCCGCTGCTGGACCTGGCCCTGCGCCGCACGCCGCTGGTGCTGGCCGCCGCCACCCTGTTCGTGGCGGTGTGCGGCGTGATCGCCGCGCGCATGGGCAGCGAGTTCATCCCCAATCTGAACGAGGGCGACATCGCCATCCAGGCGCTGCGCATTCCCGGCACCAGCCTGAGCCAGTCGCTGGAGATGCAGAAGCAGCTGGAGACCCGGCTGAAGCAGAAATTCCCCGAGATCGAACGCGTGTTCGCCCGCACCGGCACCGCCGAGATCGCCTCCGACCCGATGCCGCCCAATATCTCCGACGGCTACATCATGCTCAAGCCCCGCGATCAGTGGCCCGCGCCGCGCAAGACCCAGGCCGAGCTGTTGCAGGCGATCCAGGAAGAGGCCGCGCAGATTCCGGGCAACAACTACGAATTCTCGCAACCGATCCAGCTGCGCTTCAACGAGCTGATCTCCGGCGTGCGCAGCGACGTGGCGGTGAAGATCTTCGGCGACGACAACGACGTGCTGAACCGTTCCGCGGCCGAGGTCGCCCAGGTGCTGCAGGCGATTCCCGGCGCCTCCGAGGTCAAGATCGAGCAGACCACCGGCCTGCCGGTGCTGACGGTCAACATCGACCGCGCCCGCGCCGCCCGCTACGGCCTGAACCTGGCCGACGTGCAGGACACGCTGGGTATCGCCATCGGCGGCCGCGAGGCCGGCACCTTCTTCCAGGGCGACCGCCGCTTCGACATCGTGGTGCGCCTGCCGGAGACGGTGCGCGAGAGCATCCCGGCCCTGCGCAAGCTGCCCATCGCCCTGCCCAAGAGCGACGCGCTGGCGCAGACCGCCTACATCCCGTTGTCGGAGATCGCCACCTTCGACCTGGCCCCCGGCCCCAATCAGATCTCGCGCGAGGACGGCAAGCGCCGCATCGTCGTCAGCGCCAACGTGCGCGGCCGCGACCTGGGCTCGTTCGTGCTCGACGCCGAGAAGGCGCTGGCCGAGCAGATCAAGGTGCCGGCCGGCTACTGGACCGCCTGGGGCGGCACCTTCGAACAGCTGCAATCGGCGGCCCAGCGCCTGCAGATCGTGGTGCCCGCCGCGCTGCTGCTGGTGTTCGGCCTGCTGTTCGCCATGTTCGGCAACATCAAGGACGGCCTGATCGTGTTCACCGGCATTCCGTTCGCGCTGACGGGCGGCGTCATCTCGCTGTGGCTGCGCGGCATTCCGCTGTCGATCACCGCGGCGGTCGGCTTCATCGCGCTGTGCGGCGTGGCGGTGCTGAACGGCCTGGTGCTGCTGTCCTTCATCAGCTCGTTGCGCGAATCCGGCAAGCCGCTCGACCAGGCGGTGCGCGAGGGCGCCCTGACGCGGCTGCGGCCGGTGCTGATGACCGCGCTGGTGGCCTCGCTCGGATTCGTGCCCATGGCGATCGCCACCGGCACCGGCGCCGAGGTGCAGCGGCCGCTGGCCACCGTGGTCATCGGCGGCATCATCTCGTCGACCATCCTGACGCTGCTGGTGCTGCCCGCGCTGTACCGGCTGATGCACCGCAAGGACGCCGAGGAACTCGAGCTGGCGCAGAGCGCGGCGCGTCAGCGGGAGACCGCCGCCGGCTGACACGGCGGACCGCCCACCTTGCGCAAATGTAATGTCGCCGTCCGCGCGCTGTCGCGGACGGCTCAATAAAGTGGCGATGCGCCGGTGCCGCCCGGCCGGCGCGGCCCGACCGTTCGACCCAAAGGCGTTCCCACCATGCGTCCGTATCCCGCCATCCCCCTCCCGCCGCGCACGCCGCCGCGTCCGCCACAACTCTCCATCGTCATCTGCTTCCTGAACGAGCGCGAAGTGCTGCCGCAGTGCCACGCGCGCCTGCGGCAGGTGCTCGACGCCCTGGGCGAGCCGTGGGAAATCGTGTTCGTCGACGACGGCAGCCAGGACGGCAGCGCCGAATACATCGCCGGACTGATGGCGCGCGAGCCCGGCCTGAAACTGGTGCGCCTGAGCCGCAACTTCGGCAAGGAAGCCGCCATGACCGCCGGCCTGGAACACGCCACCGGCGCCGCCGTCATCCTGCTGGATGCCGACCTGCAGGACCCGCCCGAGCTGATTCCGGACATGGTGCGCGCCTGGCGCGAGGGCGCCGACGTGGTCGGCATGCGGCGCCGCAGCCGCGCCGGCGAGGGCTGGTTCAAGCGCGCCTCGGCCTACGCCTATTACCGCTTGTTGAGCCGGCTGAGCCGCGCCGCGATCCCGCCCGACACCGGCGACTTCCGCCTGATGAGCCGGCGCGCCGTCGATGCGCTGCTGCGGCTGCCCGAGCGTTGCCGCTACATGAAGGGTCTGTATGCCTGGGTCGGCATGCCGACCCGCGTCATCGACTACGACCGCGCCCCGCGCGCCGCCGGCGCCACCAAGTGGAACGTCTTCGCGCTGCTGCGGCTGGCGCTGGAAGGCATCACCTCGTTCTCGATCGCGCCGCTGCGCTGGGCCACGGTCGCGGGCGTGACCGCCGCGCTGCTGGGCGCCCTGTTCGGTATCATCATCATCTTCAAGACGCTGATCCATGGCGACGATGTCCAGGGCTACCCCTCGCTGATGGCCATGATCACGTTCCTGAGCGGCATCCAGCTGATCACCATCGGGCTGTTGGGCGAATACATGGGCAAGACCTACATGGAATCCAAGCAGCGCCCGGTCTATCTGGTGCGCGACGTACAACACAGCGCCGCGGCGGCCATGCCGCTGGCCGACACCGCCAAGGGTCCGCATGCGGTTAACTTCTAGGGGCCTGCTGCTGGGCCTGGGCGGCATCCTCGCGCTGCGCCTGCTGGCGATGGCGATGATGCCGTTCGCCGACACCTCCGAGCCGCGCTACGCCGAGATCGCCCGCCTGATGGCGACGACCGGCGACTGGATCACCCCATGGTTCGAGCCGGGCGAGCCGTTCTGGGGCAAGCCGCCGCTGGCCTTCTGGGCCCAGGCGCTGTCCATCCGGCTGTTTGGCCTGTCCGAGCTGGCGGTGCGCCTGCCGACGTGGCTGGCCATGCTGGGCGTGCTGGCGCTGGTCCACCGCTGCGCGCGCCAGTTGCGCGGCGAGCAGGCCGCGCGCTGGGCCACGCTGTTGTTCGCCACCATGCTGCTGCCGTACGCCAGCGCCGGCGCGGTGCTGACCGACGCCTTCCTGGCCCTGGGCATCACGCTGTCGATGGTGTCGTTCCTGCTGGCGCCGCGCGATCCGCGGCCGCTGTGGCGTTATGGCTTCTTCGTCGGCCTGGCCATCGGCCTGCTGTCCAAGGGCCCGCTGGCGCTGGTGCTGACCGCCGGCGCGATCGTGCCGTGGATGCTGTGGCACCGCAACGCGCGCGCGTCACTGCGGGCGCTGCCGTGGGCGGGCGGCATCGCCCTGACGCTGATGCTGGCGCTGCCCTGGTACATCGCGGCCGAACTGAAGACGCCGGGATTCCTGCGCTACTTCATCGTCGGCGAGCACATCCTGCGTTTCATCGATCCGGGCTGGGAAGGCGATCGCTACGGCTCGGCCCACCAACGCCCCTACGGCAGCATCTGGCTGGACTGGTTGATGGCGACCATGCCGTGGGGCGTGGCCTGGCTCGGCCTGCTGCTGTGGCCGCGGCGTGACGATCCGCTGCGCCGGCGCGTGGCGACGGCGGCGCGCGACCCCGACCTGACCTACCTGCTGGCCTGGGCGCTGGCCACGCCGGCATTCTTCACCCTGTCGGGCAACATCCTCTGGACCTACGTGCTGCCGGCGCTGCCGCCGGTGGCGCTGGCGCTCGGCATCCAGGCCGCGCAGTGGCGCGACGCGCGCCCGGGCCGCCTGATGCTGGCGGGCATGGCCTTGGCGCCCGCCGCCGCGCTGGTCCTGGCCCTGCTGGCCTGGATGCAGCCGGCGCACTACAAGACGGAAAAGCAGCTGGTGCAACGCGCCGAGGCCGCCATGCGGGCCGGCGACCGGCTCTATTTCGTCGGCAGCCGCCCGTTCTCCGCCCGCTACTATTCGCGCGACACGGCCGGCCTGGTGGACGGCCCGCAGGCCCTGGCCGCGGTGCTGCCGGCCGCCGGCCAGCGGGTATTCCTGGCGGTGCGCAAGCGCGAGGCCACCACGCTACTGGCGACCTGGCGCGGACAGGTCACGCCGCTGTATTCGAGCCGGCGCTACACCTTGCTGCAGGTGGCGGGCGAGGGCGCCACGGCGCCCTGACGCCGGCGCCTTGCCGGTGCGTCAGCGCGCGCCGCGCAGGCGCATCAGGCTCAGGATCTCGAACAGGATCTGCGCGCCCGCATGGGCCGTATTGGCGGTGGCGTCGTACGACGGCGCCACTTCCACCAGGTCGCCGCCGACGATGTCCAGGCCGGCCAGCCCGCGCAGCATGGCCTGGGCCTCGCGCACGGTCACCCCGCCGACCTCCGGCGTACCGGTGCCGGGCGCGAACGCCGGATCCAGGCAATCGATGTCGAACGACACGTAGACCGGCGCGTCGCCGACCACGGCGCGCGCCTGGGCGATGATGGCCTCCACGCCCAGGCGCGGGATGTCCTCGGCGTGGATCACCGTCATGCCCGACTCGTACGAGAACTCCCACAGGTATTCGGCCGAGCCCCGGATGCCGATCTGGATGGTGCGGGTGGGGTCGAGCACGCCCTCCAGCACCGCCTGCCGGAATGGTCCGCCGTGATGGAAGCGGCTGCCGTCGAACGGCCCGCCTGTATCGCAATGCGCATCGAAATGCACCAGCGCCACCGGCCGCCGCGCGCCCAGCGCGCGCAGGATCGGCAGCGTCACGGAATGGTCGCCGCCGACCGACAGCGGCGTCACGCCCGCCGCCGCGATCCTGGCGTAGGCCGCGTGGATATCCTCGTGCGATTGCTCCAGGCTGTAGCGGCTGCGCATCGGCACGTCGCCGATATCGGCGACCCGCAGCTCGCGCACCGGCGCACATCGAAGCGCATGGTTGTACGGCCCCACCCGCTCGATGGCGCGCAGCGCGCGCGGCCCGAAGCGGCAGCCGCTGCGATTGCTCGCGCCCAGGTCCATCGGCACGCCCAGCAACGCCACCTGCAGGTCGCCGAAGTCGGGCCGGTCCCAGTCGATCTGCCGCGCCGGCGCGTCCAGCAGGGTCGGCATGCCGGCATAGGGCGCGCTGCGCGTGCCGCTCTCGTCGATGACGTTGGCCGCCACGGCGCGAAAGTGCGGGTCGTGGATGACAGCCTCGTTGGCTCCGCCGAACCGGGCGCGCAACGCGGCCAGCTTCTCGGGCGTGAAGGTCATGGAATGCTCCTGGAAGGGGTGTCGCCCTGGACAGGCGCGGCGGCCTGCCCCATCAGGCTGACGATGACAAAGCTGAGGACGCTGACGGCCAGGCTGGCGTAGATCGGCGTGTTGGCGGCCAGGCCGTCCTTGATCATGAAGCCGATCGCCGTGCCGCAGCCCAGCAGCATGCTGGCGATGGCGCCGGGCGTGGTGGCGCGGCGCCACCAGATGGCGCCCAGGATCGGCACCAGCATGCCGCCCACCAGCAGGTTGTAGGCGCAGGTCAGCGCATTGAGCACATCGTCGACCGCCAGCGCGATGCCGAGCGTGGCCAGGCCCACCAGCAGCGTCACCAGGCGATGGCTGCGCACGTGCGTGAAGCCGCGTCCGCCGCGCAGGGCCGGCAGCAGGTCTTCGGACAGCACCGTCGCCGACGCCAGCATCGCCGCGCTGGCCGTGGACATCATCGCCGCCAGCGCCGCCGCGATCACCAGGCCGCGGATGCCCTCCGGCAGCCCCGCCTGCACGATGGCCGCGAACGCGTTGTTGACGTTGTCCAGATCGGGCAGCAGCACCTTGGCCGTCATGCCGATCAATGCGCCCACCAGGCCGTAGACGATGCAGTACACGCCCGCCGCCGCGCCCGCCACCCGCGCCACCCGTTCGCTGCGGGCGGTGAACACGCGCTGCCAGATGTCCTGGCCGATCAGGATGCCGAAGAAATAGATCAGGAAGTACGTCAGCACCGTGGACCAGCCGATGGTGGCGAACTCGAAGCTGGACGCCGGCAGCCTGGCCACCAGCTGGTCCCAGCCGCCGACCCGCGACAGGCAGATCGGCAGCAGGATGAACATCAGGCCGACGGTCTTGATCAGGAACTGCACGATGTCCGTCAGCGTCAGCGACCACATGCCGCCCACCGCCGAATACACCACCACCACGCCGCCGCCCACCAGGATAGACAGCCAGAAGGGCAGGTCGAACAGCACCTGCATCACGGTGCCGATCGCGATCACCGAGGTGGCCGCCAGCATCAGCGCGTAGGCCATCATCACCAGCGCGCTGACGTGCTTGGTGCGCGCGCTGTAGCGGTATTCCAGGATCTGCGTCACGGTGAAGATGCGCAGCTTCAGCAGCGGCTTGGCCAGGAACACATTGAGCACGATGATGCCCAGGCCCAGCATGGCGCACAGCCAGAAGCCGGAAATGCCGTACACATAGCCCAGCCGCACCGTGCCGACCGTGCTGGCGCCGCCCAGGACGGTCGCCGCCATGGTGCCCATGTAGAAGCCCGGCCCCAGGTTGCGGCCCGCCACCAGGAAATCCTCGTGCGTCTTCGCCCGCCGCATGCCGTACCAGCCCAGCAGCAGCATGGCGGCCAGGTACAGCATCACGACGCCTATATCCAAAACCATGTCCTTCCCCTTGTGTCGCCGCGTGCGTCGCGAAGCGCGCACGCTGATTGACCGCCGCCGGCAAAACAACTATTGACGTAGAAGTGAATCCGGAAAACTCGCGGTTTCCAGCCCCGATCGGCGCGCTCGCCGCCGGCGGCGTCGGCGTCGATCCAAATCGGCAACTCCGGTGGAATAATAGGAATCCGGCGATCTTCCATCCATATCTGGTTCGGAAAATTCACATCGACGTCCATCAATGTTTAGTCGGTAGTTACCCTATGCTCTCGAACGTCTCCGACCTCGACCTGCGGCTGATCCGCGTCTTCCTCACCATCGTCGACGCCGGCGGCGTGTCGGCGGCGCAGGCGCTGCTGGGCGTGGGCCAGTCCACCATCAGCAGCCAGCTCGCCACGCTCGAAACGCGCCTTGGCTTCACCCTGTGCGAGCGCGGCCGCGGCGGCTTTCGCCTGAGCGCCAAGGGACAGCGATTCGACAAGCTGGCGCGTCGCGCGCTGGCCTCGCTGGACGACTTCAGCGCGCAGGCGCGCAACATGCATCGGCAACTGGTGGGCAACCTGACGCTGGGCCTGATCGGCAACGCCACCATGGCGCAGAACGCGCGCATCGGCCGCGCCATCGAGAAGTTCCGCCGGCGCGACGAGGCCGTGCGCCTGTCGGTGCTGATCCGCAGCCCGCGCGAGCTGGAGGAACTGATCCTGAAGGACGAGATGCAGGTCGCCATCGGCTACTTCCTGCACCGGGTGCCGATGCTGGACTACACCGCGCTGTTCCAGGAACGCCAGATCGCCTACTGCGGCGCCACGCATCCGCTGGCGGCGCGCGCCGGCCGCGTCACCGAGCAGGACATCGCCGACGCCGACTGGACCTGGCGCACCTATCCATTGCCGGAGTCCTCGTTCGCAGGCCGGCCGCGCCACATCACCTCCGAAGCCGACAACATGGAGGCCGCGCTGATCCTGATCCTGTCGGGCGCGCACCTGGGCTACCTGCCCGAGCACTATGCGGCGCCCTACGTCGCCGCCGGCCTGCTGCACGCGCTGGACGCCGACACCTATCATTACGACGTCGAGATCAGCATGGTGGCGAAACGGCGCAGCCACCTGGACGACATCGCCGCGGCCTTTCTCGAAGACATGCGCGCGGCCCTGCTGGACGCGCCGGCCTCGCCGCCGTGATATACCTGTGCCGCGCGCGGCGGCCACGCCAGGCCCCGCGCCCCGCACACCAGGAGTCCGCATGTCCACCACCGCCACCTTGAATGCCGCCGCCGCGGCGCCGCGCCGCATGACCGTCCCGGCCTTTCGCGCCCGCAAGCGCGCCGAACCGCTGGTCATGCTCACCGCCTACACCGCGCGCATGGCCGAACTGCTCGATCCCCACTGCGACGCGCTGCTGGTGGGCGACAGCCTGGCGCAGACCATCTACGGCCTGCCGTCCACCGTGCCGGTCACGCTCGACATGATGATCGCGCACGGCGCCGCCGTGGTGCGCGGCGCGCGCCAGGCGCTGGTGGTGGTCGACATGCCTTTCGGCAGCTACGAGGAAAGCCCGGAGCAGGCCTTCCGCTCGGCCGCGCGGGTCCTGAAGGAAACAGGCGCCAGCGCGGTCAAGCTGGAGGGCGGCCAGGCCATGGCGCCCGCCATCGCCTATCTGTCGGCGCGCGGCATTCCGGTCATGGCGCACATCGGCCTCACGCCGCAGGCCGTCAATATTCTCGGCGGCTACGGCGCGCGCGGCCGCGGCGACGCCGAGTACGCCCGCATCGCCGCCGACGCAGCGGCGGTGGCCGACGCCGGCGCCTTCGCCGTGGTGATCGAGGGCGTGGTCGAACCGCTGGCGCTGGCCATCACCGAAGCCATCGCCTGCCCCACCATCGGCATCGGCGCGTCGGCCGGCTGCGACGGCCAGGTGCTGGTGGTCGACGACATGCTCGGCATGTTCGACCGCACCGCCCGCTTCGTGAAGCGCTACGACACCCTGTCGGCCCGCATCCAGGACGCCGCCCGCGACTACGCCGCCGACGTGCGCGCGCGCCGTTTCCCGGAAGCGGAGCACCTGTACGGTTGACGGGCGATCCGGCCCCGTTCGCGTTTGTCGCTAGAATCAAGCCATGTCCGATCCCCGCGCCCGCCGCGCGCCCTTCCTTCGCCAGCCATGACCCCGCCCCGCCACGACACGCCCCAGCTGCAGGACGCGATCGCCGACGCGATCAGCACCGCCACGCGCGGCGCCGGCCGCGTCAACATCCTGGTCGCGGGCAAGACCGGCGTGGGCAAGAGCACGCTCATCAACGCGGTGTTCCGCGGCGACCTGGCCAAGACCGGCGCCGGCAAGCCGGTCACGCAGACCACGCAGGAATTCTCGCGGCCCGGCCATCCGCTCACCATCATCGACACCCGCGGCCTGGAGGTCGGCGACTACGCCCGCTCGCGCCAGCAGCTGGCCGACCTGATCCGCGAACGCGCCGCCTCGGAAGACCAGGACCGGCACCTGCACGTGGCCTGGCTCTGCATCCAGGACAGCAGCCACCGCGTCGAGGATGCCGAAATCGAACTGTGCGCGCTGCTGGCCGATGCCGGCATCCCCGTCATCGGCGTGCTCACCAAGGCGCGCAAGAACAGCCCCTTCCTGGAACAGGCGCGCGCACTGCTGCCGCGCGCGCGCCAGGTGGTGGCGGTGCGCGCGCTGCCCGAACGCATCGAGGAACTGGATGCGGACCTGCCGCCGATGGGGCTGGACGCGCTGATCGAAGCCACCGCCGCCTTCATCCCCGAATCGCAGCAGCGCGCCTACGCCAACGCGCTCTCGACCCGCAACCAGAAGGCCCTGGAAGTAAAAAAAAAGCGGGCTGAAATAGAGGTCAACGTCGCCGCCGGCCTGGCCGCGTCGGCCGCCGCCGCGCCGATTCCGTTCTCCGACGCCGTCGCGCTGGTGCCGATCCAGGTCGGCATGATCGCCAAGATCGGCATCACCTTCGGCATGGAACTGAACACCGCCGCCATCAGCACGCTGGTCACGTCCACGCTGGGCGCGTCCGCGGCCACGCTGGTCGGGCGCTCGGTGGTGTCGGGCCTGCTGAAGTTCATCCCCGGCGCCGGCAGCGCGATCGGCGGCACCATCGCCGCCACCACCGCCGGCGCCATCACCAAACTGCTGGGCAACGCCTACATCGCGGTGTTGTACGACTTCTGCCAGAAGCATCCCGGCCAGGATCTCGACATCCCCATGATCACGCAGGCCCTCAAGCAACGCATGAAACCCTGAGCCTGTTACCCAACGCAAAGATCGGACTTAATGCGTCAAGATCGGCAAGGATCGGCTTTTCCGCGCATTGCCGGTAAATAATCGCGTCGGCACGACGTAAACGTAGTGCCGCGAATCCCGCAACGCCTGCCCACTCCCAATGATCATCGACCATTCCGACGTCATGTATCGGCACCTCGTGCAAGGTGTCGTTGACTACGCTATCTACATGTTGAACCCCGACGGCACCGTCGCCAACTGGAACGCCGGCGCCGAGCGCGCCAAGGGGTATACGCGGGACGAAATCGTGGGGCGGCATTTTTCCTGCTTCTACAGCCCCGCCGACCAGGCCTCGGGCCTGCCGGGGCGCGGCCTGAGCATCGCCCGCGAACAGGGCCGCTTCGAGGCCGAGGGCTGGCGCATCCGCAAGGACGGCACGCCGTTCTGGGCCCACGTGGTGATCGACGCCATCCACGACGACACCGGCGCGCTCATCGGCTACGCCAAGATCACGCGCGACTGCACCGAGCGCCGCGAACGCGAGCTGCAGGTGCTGCACGCCAAGGAACTGGCCGAGCGCTACAACAGCGAGCTGACCTCGCTGTCGAGCTTCCTGGAAGCCGTGGTCTCGCACATCCCGTCCTGCGTGCTGGTGCTGGACGCCGTGTCGCGCCGCATCCTGCTGGCCAACCGGCAGACCGAAAACGTTTTCGGCGCGCGCCGCGAGCAGATGCAGGGCCAGACCATGCAGCAATGCCTGCCGCCCGCCGTCCATGAATTCTTCGAGCGCCTGACCAACGACGCCCTGCGTTCCGACGGCGCGCTGCGCGAGGCCGGGCAGGAAGAAGTCATCACCGAGCGCGGCCCGCGCACGCTGCGCAGCAAGACGCTGGTGTTCCACAGCAGCGATCCGCGTTCGCGCTACGTGCTGCTGATCGCCGACGACATCACCGACGAGAACGCGGCCCAGGCCCAGGTGCGCTACATGGCGCATCACGACACCCTCACCGGCATCCCCAATCGCCGCCTGTTCCGCGAGCGCCTGCTCAAGGCGCTGTCGCCCGAGGGCCGCGAGCGCAGCGCCGCGGTGTTGTGCCTGGACCTGGACAACTTCAAGAGCGTCAACGACACGCTCGGCCACCAGTACGGCGACGAACTGCTGCGCCAGCTGGCCCGGCGCCTGGCCAAGAACCTGCGCGAGCAGGACACGCTGGCGCGCCTGGGCGGCGACGAATTCGCGGTGGTGCTGCCCGGCATCGAAAAGACCGACGACCTGCGCCAGATGGCGCAGCGCCTGATCGACGCGGTGCGCGAGCCGTTCCAGGTCGACGGCCACACCGTGCCGGTCAGCGTCAGCATCGGCATCGCCCGGGCCACCGCGCAGGAAGCCGGCGCCGACCACCTGCTGCGCTACGCCGACATGGCGCTGTACGAAGCCAAGCGCAATGGCCGCAACTGCCTGGCGTTCTTCAAGCCCGAAATGGAAGCGGCCGCGCTCAAGCGCCACGAAATGGAGATGGACCTGCGCCAGGCGATCCTGTCGCAGCAGCTGCAGCTGTACTACCAGCCCATCAAGGATGTCACCCACGTCCGCACGGTGGGGCGCGAGGCGCTGATGCGCTGGCAGCATCCGGTCAAGGGCCTCATCATGCCCAACGACTTCATCCCGATCGCCGAAGAGACCGGGCTGATCCACGAGCTGGGCGCCTTCACCCTGCACGAAGCCTGCCGCGAAGCCATGACCTGGGACGCGCACGAAACCGTGGCGGTGAACCTGTCGGCCACGCAGTTCACCAACAATGCGCTGGTCTCGCTGGTGGAATCGGCCCTGGCCACCTCCGGCCTGCCGGCGCGGCGGCTGGAGCTGGAGATCACCGAATCGGTGCTGCTGGCCAATTCGGAGGCCAACCTGACCACGCTCAACCGGCTCAAGCAGCTGGGCGTGAAGGTGGCGCTGGACGATTTCGGCACCGGCTATTCATCGCTGGGCTATCTGCGCACCTTCGAGTTCGACAAGATCAAGATCGACAAGTCCTTCACGCAGGACGTCGAATCGAGCAAGGAAGCGCTGGCCATCATCCGCGCCATCAACGGCATCGGCCGCAGCCTCGACATCCCCACCACCGCCGAGGGCGTGGAGACGGCGGCCCAGCTGGAAAGGCTGACGCAGGAAGGCTGCTCGCACTTCCAGGGCTTCCTGCTGGGGCGGCCGATCTCGCACGAGCCGCCGCAGCCCGAATAGGCCACGGCGCCCGCGGCGCGCGTCAGTCCTTGAGCAGCGCCTGGTTGGCGCGGGCCGCGGCCTGCGCGGCGGCCTGGCGGCCGCGCACGAGTTCAAACAGGTTCTTCGGATCGGCCAGGCGCGGCGCCACTTCCACCCGGGTGCCGATGCCGTGCTTGACCGCGCTGTCGCGCAGCCAGCGCAGCGCCGAGAAGTCCTCGAGCGCGAAACCGACGGAGTCGAACACGGTGATGTCGCGATCGCCCTGGCGGCCGGCGCTCTGGCCGGTCAGCACGCGCCACAACTCGGTCACGGCGAAATCGGCGGGCATCTGCTGCAGGTCGCCCTCGATGCGCGTCTGCGGCTCGTATTCGACGAACACCGGCCCGGCGCGCAGCACGTCGGCGTGCAGTTCGGTCTTGCCGGGGCAATCGCCGCCCACGGCGTTGATGTGCATGCCCGGCTCGATCATGTCGGCGGTCAGGATGGTGGCGTAGGCCTTGTCGGCCGTCACCGTGGTCACGATGTCGACGCCCTTGGCGGCCGCGGCGGTGCTGTCGAAGCGTCGCAGGCGCAGGCCGGGCACGCCGGCCAGGTTGCGCTCGAGCTTGTCGGTGGCGGCCGGATCGACGTCGTACAGATGCAGCGTGTCGATGCCCAGGATGTGATGGAACGCCAGCGCCTGGAATTCGCTTTGCGCGCCGTTGCCGATCAGCGCCATGCTGCGCGAGCCCGGACGGGCCAGGGCGCGGGCGGCCAGCGCCGAGGTGGCGGCGGTGCGCAGCGCGGTGGTCAGCGTCAGTTCGCTGATCAGCAGCGGCTCGCCGGTGTTGACCTGCGCCAGCGCGCCAAAGGCCATCACGGTGCTCAGGCCCGCCGCCGGATTGCCGGGATGGCCGTTGACGTACTTGAAGCTGTAGAGATCGCTGTCGGCGGTGGGCATCAGCTCGATCACGCCGGTCGTCGAATGGTTGGCGACGCGCGCGCTCTTGTCGAACTCCTGCCAGCGCAGGAAATCGGCCAGCAGATAGTCCAGCAGGTCTTCGAATACCTTGCGCGGGCCCTGTGCGGCCACGATCTTCGCGACGTCGGTGGTGGTGAGCAGTGTCGTCATTATTTTCCCCTGATGTTTCGGTACAGAAATTCTGTCCGATGCCCAGGTCAATGCCTAGCGCCCACTTTCCACACAAAATGCTAGGAACCTGCCATTCTGGCAACGGCCGATGCCACTTGTCGCAATCCGGCCGCGGCGCTGCTGGTAATCCCTGATATGCCGCGAACTGCGCCTAACCCGCGTCACTCGCGCGCAACTCCGCCGGCAGATGCTCGCGCATGATCTCGATGAAACGGCGCAACCGCGGCGGTTGCAATCGCGACGGCGCGTAGACCAGGTAGACGGGCAAGGGCGGGGCGAACCAGTCCGGCGCCAGTTGCACCAGCCGGCCGCTGGCCAAGTCATCGCGCAGCGCCCAGTCCGACGCGATGCCCACGCCCAGGCCTTGCAGCGCCGCCTTGCGCATCGCGTACAGGCCGTCGGTGGACAGGCGCGGCACGATGTCGATGCACACCACCTCGCCGGTCCGGACGTGCGTCAGGCTGACTTCGTTGCGGTAGAACGTGCGCAGCGCCAGCCACGGCAAGGCCGCCAGCTCGGACGGATGCCGGGGCAGGGGCCCGCCGCCCAGCAGCGACGGCGCCGCCATGACGCTGCGCGGCACCTCGCCCAGCTTGACCGCGACCACCGACGGATCCTGCACCGGCCCGACCTTGATCGCGCAATCGATGTTCTCGGCGATGAAATCCGGCACCCGGTCATGCAGCAGCCACTCCACCCGCATGCGCGGATACAGGCGCAGGTAATGCGCCAGCGCATCCATGAACTGGTTCTGGCCGAAAGCGTGCGGCGCCACCACCCGCAACGACCCGGCCAGGTCCTCGCCGGCGCCGCTGACCTCGCTCTCGAGCGACTGCCAGGTGGTCGTCAATTCCCGGGCGCGCTCGTAACAGCGCTGGCCATCCTCGGTCAGCCGGATGGCATGGGTCGAGCGCTGCAGCAGCCGCACCCCCAGCGTGCGCTCCAGCAGTTGCAGCCGGCGGCTGATCGTCGGCTGCGTCGCCCCCAGCTGCAAGGCGGCCGCCGACAGGCTGCCAGCCTCCACGATACGTATGAAGGTCTCCAGCAACAGCAGGCGGTCGGTGCCGGTCGCGAGGGGCAGGGCGGGCTTGGTCATACGGCCATCGTATAACGGATCTACCCAGCGGACGGCTACCCACGGCCCGGGCGGACGCTCAGAATCTGCGCCGTGCCCTCTTCGCGGCCTCTTTCCTGAACGGAACCCCATCATGTCCTCCGATACCCGGGCGCATCCCGCGCCCGCCACCCAAGACCCGTCCGCCGGACTGGTCCTGCTGCTCGCCATGGGCGCCGGCCTGGCCGTTGCGTCCCTGTATTACAACCAGCCGATGCTCGGCATCCTGGGCGCGGACCTGCACGCCAGCGCCAGCCAGCTCGGCTGGATCCCGACGCTGACCCAGCTGGGCTACGCGTTCGGCATCCTGTTGCTGGCGCCGCTGGGCGACCGCTACGACCGCAAGCGCATCGTCCTGATCAAGGCCTGCGCCCTTGCCGCGGCCTTGCTGCTGGCCGCCGTCGCCCCCGCCATCGGCGTGCTGCTGGCCGCCAGTTTCGCCATCGGCCTGTCCGCCACCCTGGCGCAGGACATCGTGCCCGCCGCCGCCACGCTGGCGCCGCCCGCGCATCGCGGCCGCATCGTCGGCACGGTGATGACCGGCCTGCTGCTGGGCATCCTGCTGTCGCGCGTCATCAGCGGCTTCGTCGCCGAACAGCTCGGCTGGCGCACCATGTTCCTGGCCGCCGCGGTGTCGATCGTGGCGCTGGGCGCGGCCCTGTGGCGCGGCCTGCCCGCGTTCGCGCCGACCTCGCGGCTGCCCTACGCCGAACTGCTGCGCTCGCTGCCCCGCCTGTGGCGCCAGCACGGCGAACTGCGCCGCGCCGCGACCGCGCAAGGCCTGCTGTCGCTGGGCTTCAGCGCCTTCTGGTCGACCCTGGCGGTCATGCTGCACGAAGCGCCGTTCCACCTCGGCGCGGCGGCGGCCGGCGCCTTCGGCCTGGCCGGCGCCGCTGGCGCCCTGGCGGCGCCGCTGGCCGGCCGCTACGCCGACCGGCGCGGCCCCAACGCCGTCAGCCGCCTGGGCGCCGCGCTGACCGCGGTGTCGTTCGCCACCATGGCGCTGCTGCCGCTGCTGTCGGCCCAATCCGGCCTGTGGCTGATCGCCGCCAGCGCCATCGGCTTCGACCTGGGCATCCAGGTGGCGCTGATCGCGCACCAGAGCATCGTCTACGGCATCGACCCCGCCGCGCGCAGCCGGCTCAACGCGGTGCTGATGGTCAGCGTCTTCATCGGCATGGCCGCGGGCGGCGCGCTCGGCAGCCTGGCGTTGGCGCACTGGGGCTGGATCGGCGTGACCGCGGTGGCCACGGCGGCGGCGCTCGGCGCCCTGGCCCTGCGCGTCTGGCCGGCCCGGCGCCGCGTGGCGCAGAGCGCGAACTGCGCGGCCTGATCGGACGGCCCACGCCAGCGGGCGCCGAATGCGACACAGCCCTCGAACCGTGGCAACGGTTCGAGGGCTGTGCGACCCGATGCGAGCGTCGGGGACTTACTGCGCGGCGTAGCGCGGCGAACGCGGGCCGTACAGGATGCCGCCCGGCGTGCCGGCGCTGAGCAGCATGTTGTTGGTCATGCCCGCCACGCCGAAGCTGCGGTCGGACAGCGTGTTGACCACCTGGTCCACCACTGCCTGCACCAGCATGCCGATCAGGCCGCCGCCGCCATTGCTGGCCTGCACCACCTGCTTGCTGCCATCCCACAGCTTGGCGCCCGTGCGCAGATCAACCAGCGCGGCGTCGATGGAAACGGTGATCGAGCTGGAAAGCACGGCGTAGCTCGAGCCGTACTGCTTGACGGTCATGTACAACGCGGCGTCGGCGCCGAAAATCTCGCGCAGCCGGGGCGCCGGCAGTTCATGGATTTCATCCGCGCTGGTCAGGCCGTTCTGCTTGAACGTCTCTTCCATCACCGCCACCGGGATCACGTAGTAACCCGATTCCGCCAGCGGCAGGGTGGCCTGCGACAGCACCGCGGCGGTCGCGGCCACGTCCACCGAGGTATTGAGCGGCGGCAGCACCAGGATCGACGCCGGCTTGCTTTCGCGGAAGGCGGCGTAGTCCACATTGCGTTGCGGCGCGGCGCAACCGGCCAGCAGGGCCACCAGCGCCAGCACGGCGATACGGAGGGTCGTGGTCATGTCAGGCTCCCTTCTTGGATGGTTGCGCGGGCGCGGCCTGGCCAGCCGGCGCCTCGGGCTTTGCCGCCTCGGGCTGAGTGGCCTGGGGCGCGTTTTCCGCGGTCTTGCTGGCATTGCGCAGCAGGAAGTCCATGAACGGCTTGGCCTCCGGGAAGGCCGCCTTTTCGCCTTCCAGCTGTTCCACACCCTTGGCGCCTTCACCCATCTTCAGGTACAGCATGCCGAGATGCGCGCGGAAGCCCGGCGGCAGTTCCGCGTTGGTCGCCCGCGCAGTCTCGATGTTCTTTTCCATCGCCAGCGTCTGCGCCGCGTGGTCGGCGCCGTCGTCCTTGAGGTAGGCGTAGACCGAGGGCTGGTACGACTGCCAGCTGTACATGCTCTTGGGTTGCGCGCACGCGCTCAGCGCGCCCGCCAGGGCGGCCACCGCCAGGATGCGACCGGCGCGCCCGAGCGCGACCGGGCGACCCTTCGCCAGATTGTTCAACATGGGACGTCCTCTCACTGTTGGGCGGGCTGCCAGGCGCCCTGTTCGATACCGTCGACCAGGCGGTCGACCGCTTCGCGGATCGCCAGATCCAGCACCTTGCCGTTCAGCGTCGAGTCGTAGCCGGCGGTGCCGCCGAAGCCGATGACTTCACGGTTGGACAGGCTGTATTCGCCAGCGCCGGACGCGGAATACACCACTTCGGACGTCGTCACGTCGACCACGTTGAGGTCGACCTTGGCGTAGGCCACCTGTTCCTTGCCGCGGCCGAGAATGCCGAACAGCTGCTGGTCGCCCGTCACCTTGCGGCCGAAGGCGGTCACGTCGCCCGTCACCACGTAGCGCGCGCCCTTGATCTGGCTGGCCTTCTTGTTGAACGCCGCTTCCTGGGCGATCTCGGAGAGGTTCTCGCGGTCCATCACCTGGAACCGGCCGCTGCGCTGCAGATGGCTGACGAGAATGGTCTTGGCCTGGCCGCCCAGACGGTCCACGCCGTCGGAGAACACGCCACGCAGGTAGTTGGTGCGGTTGTCGAACTTGCCCACCGAAATCGGGCTGCGCACGCCTTGATAGGGCTTGCTGGCCGCTGCCACGGCGGGGACCGCCACGGACTGGGAGCGTTCGGTGGCGCAACCCGCGACCACCAGCGACAACATCGTTACCGCGCCAAGCTGTACAGCCTTCTTCAACATGCCACTCTCCTGCAAGCCCGCGCCAAACCCCGCCGGGCGTCGATTGAAAGAAAGAAATCCGGCAGCGAGTATATACAATTGAATACATAGGTCATATTTGGAAGTGACGGATCGAAATGCGGTATTTCGCATTGATGCCCGTAACTCCGGCGATTGATGGCCTATGGCGGCGCTTCTACATGTCCTATTTTTGACATGCCGTATTACGGCGCTTTTTTACCGGGACAAAAATAGCTCTCCCCTCTGGAAATAATATTTCCAAATGAAACGATTCAGGGGAGAGAAAAGGCAGGATGCGGCGGCGCCCGGCCGGGGCGCCGCGATGGGCCGGACGAACGCCGGCCCGGCGGGGCGTCAGTGCTGGGTGTCGGCTTCGGGCTGGTTGATCTGCGAGGCGTCGATGATCTCCGCCACCAGCACCGGGCCCGGGCCTTGCAGGTAGTACTCGGCTTCCTGCGGCTCGCGCAGCTTCATGTAGCGGTTTTCGCCGATCTGCATGGTATGCCCGGCGGCCAGTTCGGCGCCGCTGTCGAGCATGTAGGCCATGATGTTGTTGAACATGCCGGAATACTCCTCGCCCTGGTGGTGGCCGTCGGCCAGCACGGCGAAATCGGGCAGGTCGAAGGCGTCGCCGCCGTAGGTGCGCATCCACACGCCCTGCACGCCTTCGACCTCGTATTTCACGAAGCCGCAATACAGCATAGTCAGCGGCAATGAGCGCAGCACCTCCAGGCTTTCGTCGCCCAGCGAATCGTCGGTGAAGACGCCGGCCGGCAGCGAGGTGTGCGCATGCTCGTTCAGCACCGCGATCGCGTTGAAGCGGCCCAACGCGCCGGCCACCGCGGCCATCGCCACGTATTGCTCCAGCGGATCCTCGTCGAAGCCGGCGTAATACAGCAGCACGTGGCTGACGTGGGCGCGCACCTGTTCCTTGACCTGCGCCGGGTAGTGCGCCGGCGCCACGCAGACTTCCAGGGCATCGTGCGGCAACGGCGCGTCGAATCCCACCAGGCGCACCACGTGCTTGCCCCAGCCGACCATGCCCAGCAGCTGCGGCATGTCCGGCTCGATCTCGGCGCGCGCCTGGCGCGTCTCCGGGTGATAGGCGCGCAAGGCCGCCGCCAACGCATCGGCCTTCACGGCCAGCGGCGCCGCGAACACGACCTGCAGGCTCAACGGATTGTCGATATCGGGATTGGCCGTCAAGGCCGCGGTCTCGCCCGGTGAATCGGAGCGGCCGAAAAAGCGGGAGAAGATACTCATGGTCGGGAGCCTGCCTGTCGGGGGAAAGCGGGGATGCTATCAAGCCCTCGCGACACGTTGGCCGGCCAGTTGCAACAAAAGCCCGCCGCCCGCAACCAGATGTTGGACGGCCGCGCCGTCAGCCGGCCATGGCGCTACTTCAATTCCCGCGTCGCCCCGATCACGCGCAGGGTCGGCATCAGCTGGCGCCAGGCGTCCTTGGCGATGGCGGCCGGCCGCTTCAGGTCGGCCGCCGCCGGATCGTCCAGCAGATCGCCCTTGCAGGCGAACACGATGCTGTTGGTCATGTCGTCGTCCACCACTTCGAACATCGCGCTGCCGAACGCGGCCCGCACCCGGTCCAGGTACTCGTGGTGAAGCGGATGATTCACATGGAAGTTGATCACCAGGATGCCGTCGTCGCGCAGCGCGCGGTGGCAGTCGGCGTAGAAGTCCGCCGAGCACAGCGCGTCCGGAATCCCGGCATCGTCGAAACCGTCGAGCAGCAGCACGTCGGCGGCCTCGCGCAGGCCACGCACGTGATCGGCGCCATCGGCCCGCACCACCCGGAAGCGGTCGCTGTCGGACGGCACCATGAACGCCTCGCGCAGCGCGATCACCGCCGGATCGATCTCGACCACCTCGATGCGCGAGCGCGCCAGGTAGCGATGGCAGAACTTGGCCAGCGAACCGCCGCCCAACCCCACCATCAGGATGTCGGCGGGCTCCGGCGCGAACAGCACGAACCCCATCATCATCCGCGTGTATTCGAGGTCGAGCGCGTCCGGGTTGAGCGTCGACATGCGGCTCTGGATCACCTTTTCGGAAAAGTGCAGGGTGCGCGTGGTGCCGGAGGCCTGCACGTAGGGCTGAGCGGCGCCGGGCGCCACCGGCGCGCTGGACAGGGACAGGGAGGAATCACGGGCGGACATGGGGCAGAAGATACCACCGCCGCATGGCCACGGCGTGTTCTCGGACCGATTCCCGCCTCCCTCCGGTTAAAGAATGCGTGCCGGACTGCCGTACATGTCGTGTCACCTCGCCATCGCGGGCAGCGGCCGCCCGGCCCGTCCCCGATGCCACGTGTCCCGCCTTACCGGAATCTCCCATGCAGCCCTTGGCCACCGACAGCGTCCTTCCCCCCGCCGCCCCCACGGGCAACGATCCGCGCGCCGCCAGACGCGACGCCGACGCCGATACCAAGGCGCAGGACCCGGAGACCGCGACCAGCGATCGCCCAGTCTCGGTCCGCGTGGTGCTGAGCGACGACGCCCTGGAACGCGCCGCCAAGGCGCGCAAGGCCATCTCGCAGCTCGCCGTCGATGCGGCCCAGTCGCGCCAGGACTTCGCCCGTTCCCGCGTCTCGCAGATCAAGCAGCGCATCGAGATGCTCAAGAAAATGCTGATGTTCCTGGGCAAGGCAGCAGCCAAATCCATCCTGCAGGAACTGCGCCAGCTGTCCGGCGAACTCGGCCAGGCCGCCGCGGCGCTCAAGAGCAGCGGCGGCGCCGCGCCGGCCGCGGGCGCCGCTGGCGCCATGACGGCGCCCGTTGTGCAGGGCGCCGGCGGCCCCGCGACGGACGGCCCCGCCGCCACCGTCTCGCAGGCCGCCACGGCCGAAGGCGCCAACGCCGCCGGGCCCGCGTCAGCCGATGCCGGCGACGCGGCATCGGCCCAGGCCGCCGCGCCCAGCGCCGCCACCGCCTCGCGCGCCGTGGCGGCCTATGCGGCCGCCAGCGACACCGCCGTCGCGACCGCCGCCGACACGGCCGACGCGGCGGATCCCGCCCCCGCGGCGCAAGGCGCGACCCCGGCGCCGCGCGACGCCGCCAAGGGCGTCTCGGTGCCCGGCGAGCAAGACAAACCCGACGGCGCCAGCGGCGAGGACGACAAGTCGACGTCCGCCGCCGACTCCCGCCAGGAACGGCAGGTCGAGCAGAAACGCCGCCAGGACGATGCCCAGGCGGTGCGCGACGCCATCCGCGCCATGAAGGAACTGCTCGCCATGCTCAAGAGCAAGCTGCGCATGCAGGACAAGGCCACCCAGAAACAGGTCGCCGAGGTGCAGGACGCCCTGGCCGACGCCGAAAAGACGGCGCACGCGATCGAAGGCGGCGGCGCAATGAGCGGTCTGGACAGTGGCGGCCTGGGCGCCGCCAGCATGGATGCCGGCGGCGCCATGACGGCGTCGGCCTGACCCGGCGGCGTCTTGCCGCCATTCACGGCCCCGGGGTTTCACCCCGGCGCCGCGCGGCTCGCGGGAAGCGGCATATGATGACGCTCCGTCCCTCTTGTCACGGCCGTTGCCGCCCTCCGCGATGTCCTTCATCCGCCCGTTCCTGCTCGTCCTGCTGGCCCTGCCGCTCCCGGCCATCGCCCAGGCCGACATCGAAGACGCCGCCGCACAGGCCCGCGCGACCTTGAAGCAACAGGCCCTGGAGCCCGAATGGATAGACGAGTGCTTCCTCGCCAGCAATCCATTTCGCTACTGCATCTACCTCGACAAACAGGCCGGCGGATTCCGTGTCGCCGACGTGCAATTGCGCGAGCCCTACCAGGTCTACCTGTTCGACAACGGGCCTGACTATCCGCAGGACGGGCGCTACCGCATCCGCCTGAACGGCAAGATCGGCTATGCCGACGAGGAAACGGGCGCCATCGTCGTCGCCCCGGTCTACGACTGCGCCTTTCCGTTCAAGGACGGCAAGGCCAGCGTGGGCCATGGCTGCAAGAATGAAAGCGATGGCGAGCATCGCTGGTGGTCGGGCGGAGACTGGCAATCGATCGACCGGCAGGGCAAGGTCATTAACTAGCCGGCGGCGCGAACGCACGCGCCGTCGACCCTCACGCCAACCCCAGGTTGCCCGCGAACGTCGTGCTGGCATATGCGCGCCGCGCCAACCCCAGCGCCGCCAGCCGCGGCGCCACCGCCTCCAGGAACAGGTCCAGCGACTGCATCGCGCCGCCCGGCAGGGCGATGAAGCCGTCTGCCGCCCCGGCGTCGGCACGCTGGCGGATCGCATCGACCGCATCGTCGACGGTGCCGACCACCGTCCAATGCGCCGACGCGCTGGCCTCGGGCCGCGCCAGCAATTCGCGCAGACAGGGTTGCTCGCGTTCGATCAGACGACGCAGCAACTGGGCATGCGTCGGGCTGCGCAACCCCTTCTGCGGCTGCCCCAGCATGCGCGCCGTAATGGGCGCCGCCGGATCAAGGTGCTCGACGTCCAGGCCGAGCGCCTGCCCGATGTAATGGCGCTTGCGCGACGCATCCTGGCCCGCGTGGGTCGCCTCATGGAGCGCCCGGGCCTGCGCCCGGGTGGGCGCCAGGTACAAGCTCAGGCCGGGCAGCATCCGTATCGCGTCCGGCTCGCGGCCATAGGCGGCCACGCGCCGCCGCAGGTCCTGCCGCAAGGCCTGGCCGCAAGCCACGTCGGGCGTTGCGGCAAACACCGCGTCGGCCACCCGGGCGGCGAAATCCCGCCCCCAGTCCGAGGCGCCCGCCTGGAACAGGGGAATGCGGCCGCCGGCGCGGGCGGGCACATTCAACGGCCCCTGCACACTGAAATACTCGCCGCGATGCGCGATCGGGCCAATGCGGGCCAGATCGGCGTACCGCCCGGATGTCCGGTCCGCCAGCACCGCGTCCTGCGGATAGCTGCGCCACAGCGCCTGCACCACCTCGGTGAACTCCAACGCCTTGCGATAGCGCTGCGCCGACGGCGGCAGCGGCGCATCGCCAAAGTTCTGGCTGCCGTCGAGCGCCGTGACGATGTTCCAGCCCGCGCGGCCATCGCTGATCCAATCGAGCGATTGCAATTGCCGCGCCACCACGTAGGGGGGATTGAACGAGGTGGCGGCGGTCGTCACCAGACCGATGTGCCGCGTGTCCCGCGCCAGCGCAGCCAACAACAGCGCCGGGTCGAGGCTGCTGAAACCCGGGCCTTGCGCCAGCGCCGGCAGGTCCAGGAACAACGCATCGGGGCGGAACACGAAGTCCAGGCAGGCGTCCTCCGCGCGCTGCGCGACACGACGGTAGAAATCCAGGTCGCACAAGCGCTCGACCTGGCTGTCCGGCCGCCGCCATGCCGAGGCGGACAGCCACGTGGCGGCCAGGGACAATCCGATGCACAAGGGGGATGACTGCATGACGCGGAACTCCTTGAAATACGCATTCAATCGCCAGCGGCGCTGGCAATGGGCACGACCAGGGGCGTGCCGGACACGGGATCGGCCATCACCACGCAGCGGATGCCGAACAGGCGCTGCACCCGCTGCGGCGTGAGGACGTCGACCGGCGGCCCGCAGGCCTCGACCTTGCCGTCGCGCAGCGCGATGATGTGATCGGCATAGCGCGCCGCCTGGTTCAGGTCATGCAGCACCATCACCAGCGTCTTGCCCTGCTGCCGGTTCAACCGACGGCACAGGTCCAGCACCTCGAGCTGGTGGGCGATATCGAGATAGGTAGTGGGCTCGTCGAGCAGCATCACCGGCGCGTTCTGCGCCAACGCGAACGCCAGCCATGCGCGCTGGCGCTGCCCCCCCGACAGGGTGTGCACCGGCCGGTCGGCCAACGCGGTCAGGCCGGTCTGCGCCAGGGCCTGCCGCACCGCCTCGTCGTCGGCCGCGCACCAGGGCCGCCAGAAGGTCTGGTGCGGATAACGGCCGCGCGCGACCAGCTCCCCTACCCGAATGCCGTCTGGCGCTTGCGGCGCCTGGGGCAGAAGGCTCAACCGGGCCGCCAGTTCGCGCGCGCCATAACGCTGCAGCGCCTTGCCCTCGAGTTCCACCCGGCCCGCCTGCGGCGCCAGCAGGCGGGCCAATCCTCGCAGCAGCGTCGACTTGCCACAGCCGTTGGGCCCCAGGATGACGGTGATGCGTCCGGCGGGAATATCCAGGTCCAGGTCCTGGCACACGGGCGACAGCTCATGCGACAGCGTGAGTCCGCGCGCGCGCAACACGACATCTGAGGGCGGAGGTGGAGGGCAGTCGCGCATGCAGGCTTTTCGCAATCGGATTGTGTCAGCGGGGGCCGCGGCGCAGCAGCAGCCAGATCAGGTAAAGCCCCCCCAGCAAGCCGGTCAGCTTGCCGATGGGCAGGTTCAATTGCCACGGATGCCGCTGGCCCAGCACGTCAGCGCCGATCACCAGGCAGGCGCCCATGGCGGCCGAGCCGATGATCGAGGGGCCCGCGCCGCCCAGCAGGCGCCGGGCCAGTTGCGGCGCGGCCAGCGCGATGAAGGCGATCGGCCCGGCCGCGCCCGTGGCCAGCGACGCCAGCATCACCGCGCAGAAAAACATCGTCACGCGCACCCGCGCCACCGGCACGCCCAGCTGGTTGGCCAGGTCATCGCCCATTTCCAGTAAAGCCAGACCGCGCGCCGACGCGCACACGAGGGGCAGGCACAACGCGAGGGCGCCCCCCGCCAGCCAGGCATGCGTCCAGGTGCGCGCATTGAGGGAGCCAGACAACCAGAGATTCGCCAACAGCGCATGATCCAGGTCGCCCTTGACCAGCAACAGGCCGTTCACGGCATGCAGCATCGCGCCCACGCCGATGCCGACCAGCACCAGCCGGCGCGCGCTCATTCCGCCACGGCGATAGGCCAGCAGCCAGACCATGGCAGCGGTCAGCAGGCCGCCGAGGGCCGCGCCTCCCGCCGCGCCGATCACGGACGGGCCATACAGGATGATGTGCAGCAAGGCGCCGGAAGCCGCGCCCGTGGTGAAGCCGATGAGATCGGGGGACCCCAGCGGATTGCGCGACAGCGACTGGAACACCGCCCCCGATACGCCGAGCGCGGCGCCCACGAACAGGCCGGTCAACACGCGTGGCAGGCGAAAGCCCAGGATCAGTTGCTCGCCGGACGTCGCCGGCGGGCCGCTGGCCAGCATGTCGAGCATGCGGCCCAGCGACAGCCCGCCACTGCCCGTCCCCAGCGCGACCAGCGCCAGGATCCCGGCCGACAGCAGCAACGCCAGGCCGGCCAGCGCGGCGCGCGGCGCCGCGCCGGCCACGCGCGGCCGCCACCAAGCCATCGAATGGATCGCGTCGCGCATGTCAGCCCATCCCGGCACGGCGCGCCAGCGCCACGAACAGCGGCCCGCCCAGCACTGCCGCCATGATCCCGGCGCTGATCTCGTCCGGCGCCGCGATCACGCGGCCCAGGGTATCCGCGGCCAGCAGCAGGCAGGCGCCCACCAGCGCGGCGCAGGGGATCACGCGGCGATGGCCGGGGCCACAGACATGGCGCGCCACGTGGGGCGCGGCCAGCCCGACGAAGGCGAGCGGGCCGGCGGCGGCGGTGGCCGCGCCAGCCAGCAACACAATGACGACGGCGGTCCCGATCCAGACCAGGCGCGGCCGCGCGCCCAGGGACTTGCCAAGGTCCTGTCCCAGCGCCAGCGCATCCAGCGCGCGCGCCAACGCCAACGCGCCCACCGAGCCCAGCGCCACGGCCGGCAGCACGGCCACCAGCACCTGGCCCGAACGCCCCTGCAACGAACCGACCACCCAATGGCGGAACTGATCGAAGACCCGCTCCTCGCTGTTGAGGGTGATGAGCTGCGTGACGGCCAGCAGGATCGCCGATATCGCCGCGCCGGCCAGAACCAGCCGCAGCGGATCGTGCGCGCGATGCAGCCCGCCGATCGCATAGACCAGCGCGCCGGCCGCCGCCGCGCCGGCAAAACCCGCCATCACCTGCCCCGCCGGCCCGTGCGCGGCGCCCAGCGCCATGGCGGCGGCGATCGCCGCAGCCGCGCCCGCATTGACGCCCAGCAGACCGGGATCGGCCAATGGATTGCGCGTCAGGGTCTGCATCAGCGCCCCGGCGACGCCGAGCGCCCCGCCCGCGACCAGCGCCAGCACGGTGCGTGGCAAGCGCAGATGGCGCAGCAGCAGGTGCTCGCTGTCACGCGCATCGAAGGCGGTGAGCGCGTGCTCCACCGTCGCCAGCGACAACGGCCGCGCGCCGACCATCAGGCTCGCCAACGCCAGCAGGGCGATCGCGATCATGCAGGCCGGCAGCAAGGTCCAGGCGAGGCGGCGGCGCGCGGCCGGCGGGTGCGGGAAGGTCATATGCCGAAGCGTTCGAGCAGAGTGTCGATGATCTGACCGGCGCTGTACGCATCGATGCGAAAGGCGTCGCGGCCAAGGCCGTAGACCTGCCCCGCCCGCACCGACGGCAGGTTGGCCAGCACCGGATCGCGCAGCAGGGCGCCGGCGCCCGCGGCGTCGGCGCGCAGCACGAAGGTGGTGCGCGCCGTCAGGCGCGTCAGCGCCTCGTAGGGCGCCCAGACGAAATCGCCCGGCGCGCCCAGCGCCACGTGCCAGGCCGGATCGGGCGCCTCGATGCGGAAGCCCAGCGAGGCCAGCAGGCGCGCATGCGGACTGGCGGGCGTGGCGATGGGATTATTGGTGCCCGGGCCGTTGTAGCTGACGATATTGGCGGCGCCCTCGGGAATGCGCAAGCGGGCGCGGGCCGCGGCGACCCGCGCGTCAAAGCCCGCGATGGCGCGCGTCGCTGCGGCCTCGATGCCGAGCGCCCGGCCCAGTTGCACCGCGAGCTCCTGCCAGGTCTGGTGGCTGTAATCGACCACGATGACCGGCGCGATGGCGCGCAGCGCATCGAGTTGCTCGCGCGCCGAGTCCGCGCCAGTGGCCGAGACGATGATGAGATCGGGCCGGGCCGCATACGCCGCTTCCAGGTCGACCTGCCCGGCCGGCCACAGCGGCTTGAGGCCGCGTTCGCGCGCGACCGCCGCCCATTGATCGAAAAAGCGGCCATTGGCGCCGCCGGCGCTGGCAATGAGCGGCGCGTCGATGGCCAGCAACGTGCCGCTGACCGTCACCGACGTCGACAGCACGCGCCGCGGGGCCACGGCCAGCGTGGTCTGCGTGCCATCGGCATTGTCGAAGCGCCGTGGCCAATCCGGCGCCGTCTC
This sequence comes from Achromobacter sp. 2789STDY5608621, assembly GCF_001299375.1. Taxonomy (NCBI): domain Bacteria; kingdom Pseudomonadati; phylum Pseudomonadota; class Betaproteobacteria; order Burkholderiales; family Alcaligenaceae; genus Achromobacter; species Achromobacter sp. 2789STDY5608621. The sequence goes on from NZ_CYTU01000014.1 coordinate 78,598, forward strand.
CGCCTGCGCCGACGCCCCCAGGCCCAGCGCGAGCGCCATCAGCCACGCGGCCAGTCGGCGGCGCGTCGTCACCACGACAGTCGCGCGGTCGCCATGACCGTGCGCCCGGTGCCGTAGTAGCACGAGGTGGCCGCCGAGCACGTGGCCACGTAGCGCTTGTCGGCCAGGTTGCTGCCATTGAGCGCCAACTGCAGGTTCATGCCGCCGATCTTGCCCGCGTCGTAGCGCAGGGCGGCATCGAACAGCGTGTAGGCCGGAATGTGCAGGTTGTTGGCCAGGTCGCCATAGGTCGCGCCGACATAGCGTACGCCCGCCCCCATGCCCAGGCCGGCCAGCGGACCGCCATGGAAGGTGTAGTCCACCCACATCGAGCCCATCCACTCGGGCACCCGGATCATGCGGTTGCCGGCATAGCCGTCGTTGTTGCGCACCACCTTCGAATCCATGCGCGTGACGGCGCCGATGACGCTCAGCCCCCGCAGCGGCGTGATGCGGCCCTCCAGCTCGACGCCGCGTACGCGCACCTTGCCGGTCTGTACCTGGTAGGCCTCGTCGGCCTCGTTGAGCGGATCGGCCGTCAGCACGTTCTGCTGCGACAGCTCGTAGGCCGACAAGGTGATCATGCCGTCGATGTGGCGCGGCTCGTACTTCAGGCCCGCCTCCCATTGCGTGCCGGTGGTCGGCTTGAAGGCGCTGCCCGCGCGCGTCGTGCCGCCCGTGGGCTGGAACGACTCCGAATAGCTGAAGTAGGGCGCCAGGCCGTTGTCGAACAGGTAGGTGACGCCGGCGCGACCCGTGAAGGCCTCGTCGCGGGTCACCTGGCGCACACCGGTCAGGCGGTTCAGGGAATCCATGCGCGTCCAGTCCTGCCGCCCGCCCAGGGTGAAGCGCCAGCGGTCCAGCGCAATCTGGTCCTGCAGGTACACGCCGTACTGCGAGTCGGTCTCGCGAGTGGACATCTGCTTGGCCAGCGTCGGCTCGAAATCGTAATGGGTATAGACCGGGTCGTACACATTGATGGCAATGACGGCCGGCGAAACGGTCGCGGCCTGGCGCAAGAAGGTCCAATCGGTCTTCTGCCAATCGAAGCCGGCGATCATCGTGTGGGTGAGCGGTCCGGTGCCGAACTTGCCCTCGATGCGCGTGTCGATGGTCTGCGCGTCGGAATCGCCTTCGCCCTGCACCGCGCGACGATTGAGGATGCGGCCGCCGATGAGCGTATTCAGGTTGGTGAGCGCGGCGCCGCGCACCCCGTTGCCCACCGTCGCGCGGTAGAGCGAATCCACGTGCGTGTAGCGCGCGTTCTGGCTGAACTTCCATGCGTCGTTGAACTGATGTTCGAGCTGCCAGCCGGCGGTCCAGATATCGCGGTTGTAGGTGTTCCAGTCGGGCTCGCCCAGGAACGTGGTGTTCTTGATGTAGCCCTCGGCGGCCGGCACCACCGTTCCCTGATAGGGCAGGAACTGGAAGGTGCTGCCGCCCCGATCCTTCTGGTACAGGCCGTGCAGCGTCAACCGTGTGGCGTGATCGTTGAAATACATCGTGGCGCTGGGCGCAATGAACCACTGCTCGTGGTCGGTGTGCTTGATCTGTGTCGCGCCGTCGCCATACAGGCCCACCAGCCGCCACAGCACGTTCTCGTCGCCGTTGGCGCCGCCCAGGTCGAACGCGGTCTGCCTGCGTCCGTGACCGTCGACCTGCAACTGCACCACCTGCTCTTCTCCCAGCGTCGGCAGCTTGCTGACCTGGTTCACCATGCCGCCCGGCGCCAACTGCCCATACAGCACGCTGGACGGGCCTTTCAACACCTCGACGCGCTCCAGGTTCCAGGTGTTGAACGAGGTCCGGTTCCAGCTCAGGCTGCTGTCCGACGGCGCGCGCAATCCATCGAGCATCACGTTCGCGCCGAAGCTGCCGGCATCGAAGCCGCGGATATAGAGATCATCGACCCGGTTGTCGATGCCCTGGCTCTCGGGCAATACACCCGCCGTGTAGCGGGTCGCCTCATTCAGGTTACGCACGCCGCGCAGGTCCATTTCGCGCCGCTCGATCACCGACACCGATTGCGGCACTTCGCGCAGCGGCGTGTCGGTCTTGGTCGAGCCGCCGATCGTCTCTGCGGGCCGGTAGGCATTGACCGTTACGGCTTCCAGGCTGACCGGTTCGTCGACCGCGAAGGCGACGCCAGCCTGCCCCGACAGGGCGAGCAACAGCGGATAGACTGCGCGGCGCCTGGCCGGACGAGCGGCGCGGCGGAAGGGGAGGCGCTTCGGCGCGAGGGCTGGCACGGGACTTCTCCTGCGAGTAAATAAGATTTGTTCTCACTGGAGTAGAGCATGGGGTGCCGATGCGCGTCGTTCGTGAAAACGGCGGATTTGTTCGCGCAAACGGCGATCTGCCGCCAGCGCCGGCGCCGCTACAGACGCGCCCGCACCTGTCGCGGCGTCAGGCCGAAATGGCGCCGGAACGCTGTCGAAAAACTGCCGGGATTGGCGTACCCGGCGATTGCCGCCGCCTGCGTCACGTTGATCCCCTCCGCTTCGAGCGCCTGGCGCGCCAGGCGCAGGCGTTCCTGCTGCAGGAAGTCGAATACCGTCATGCCCAGCGCCTGGCGGAAATGGCGCTGCAAGGTGGTGGGCGTGGTGTTCATATGGCGCGCGATCTGCTCGATGCTCAGGGGCTCGCCGGCGTGGCGCCGCAACCACTGCGTCAGGTCCACCATGCGGCGGCGCAGAACGGCGGGCTGCGGCGCCGGATCAGTCGCCTGCCCGGCTGCCCCGCCATCGAGCGACAACGCCTCGATGACCAATTCGATGGCGCGGCTTTCGAGATATAGGCCGGCGACCTGCCGCGGCAGCGACGGTGGATTCAGGAGCTGCTCGGCCAGCAGCCGGGCCCGTGTCGAGGCGCGCCAGCTGCGCGTGGCCAGATGGGGAACCCCATGTGGTGCGAGCGCCCGGGTCTCGCCAAACGATTCTTCCAGCCACTGCCGATTCACGCCGATGCTGACGCGGCGCGACGATTCACCGCCCAGCACCACTCGCCTGCATTCCTCGGGCTCGCGCAACGTCACCACCCCCGCGTCGACTCCTTGCCCGCGAGCCAGCCGCAGGACGCTGCGTCCGTAGCTGACGTCGATGCGGCCGTCGAGCACCAGCACGATCCGCAGATGATCATCGACCATCGCCAGCCCGGTCGACGCGTCGCTATCGGTCTCGCAGGCCAGTTGCAGGCTCAGGCCGGAGCGCAAGTGGTGGATCTTCCGCAAGGGCGGCGCGCCGGTGGCACCGGGCGCGCCAGACAGAACGCTAGCCATGGGAGCATGGCGGCCCCGGAAGGTCTTCCAGGCCGCACCGTATCAATGAAAACGATTCTCATTGTATTTTTCGGATGTGAACCTGGCAAGCGTCGACGCCTGTTGTCGCGGGCGGTTCGGTTCGCCCGCCATTTCCGCGCCTACTCTACCCGAACCGATTTGACCGTCATGGTAGTCACCGACCTGGCCGTCGCGATCTCGGCGGTAATGGTGAGGCCGAATCGGCGCAGGAAGACGTAATGCAGCTTGCGGACCGGCACGCCGTTCTCGCTGGTCTCGACGCAGTTCACATCGAGCGCCTGCCCCGGGATCTGCGTCAGGACCCGGCTGGCGGGATAATCCGTGCCGCTGGCGCAGGTGAGCGTTTGCCTGGGCCCGGCCCGCCGCCCTTCCCATCCGCCCTCGCTCTCGAGCGTGAACCGGGCATTTTCCGGCGGATTGGCCAACACATCGCCCGGCCATTGCTGGATGTCGCGCACCATCCAGCGCGGCGGCACCTGCGCGGCCTTGAATCCGCCGGCCTGATGGATCAGCAGCGCCAGGCTGCGATAGTTGAGCGCCAACACGTAGTTGACCGGCAGGCCATTGAGCTTGCCGATATAGATACTGCGCAACGTGCCATCGTCGCGGTCATTGTGGAACGTCAACTCATACTCGCTGTCCACCGCGACGTGGTCGATGCCGACGGTATGCTGGGTGCCCGTCAGGCGCAAGACGCGAAACCCCATGGGCTGCGTGCCCGCCGCCGGCAGCCTGGCCCGCACCGCGGGCGGCAGGGCATCGGGCGACAGGGTGCGCGTGGTGTAGCCATCGGCATTGAGCGCGACTTCGCGGGTCGACACAGGTTGCGCGCAGCCCGCCAGCACGGCAACGGCCGCCACCGCGGCCAGTCGGGAAATCGCTTCGGTACGCATGGGATGGGCTCCACTTCAGGCAACAGGCAGGCAAACGCCAAGGCGTGGTGCATTCTGAGGGAGCATCGAGGCGTCAACCAGACTTTGGCAACGATTGGCAATCATTGCCCGGCGTCGGATCCTCCGGCTTGAACCATTCGGGCCACGAGCTGCGATGCCGGTCGCCCGCTTCGATACCGGGAATCAATGTCTGCGCCAGCGCAGGCAACTGATCCGCGGACTTGGCGATCCGATACTTGACGCTGTGCACGCATTCCCGGTCGCCGAATTCGCACCGATTGAGCCGAGTGCCGCCGCAGGGGCCGTTCGCCAGCCCTTTGGGACAGGTCTCGGGGCAGACATAGAGCGTGTCCTGCAAGCGGCAGGTGCCACAGGTGTCACAACCGACCAGCGGCCGCTTGAGCGTCCGTTCGACCGCGTGCAGCGCCTGCGCCGCCACGCCGGTCTTCCAGAACGGCCGCGTCACACTCCAGCCAAAGGCGCTGCCGAGCCATCCCGTGCGATTGAAGAGCTGTTCATGCACCGTGGAAAGCAGCGCATAGCGCAAGCGCTCCCCAGGCGTGGCGGCGACATCGGACTGCCCCAGCTCCCACGTGTCAATGTCAGGGGCGAAGCCTGCCTGGGGCATGCCGGGCATCCGCCAACTCGCCTGCCATCGCTGCGCCCAGTCGGACAGCGAGGTCACCGCATCGCGTTGCTCGGCGATCGCCTGCTCCAGCAACAGCAGTTCGTCCAGCGTATGCACCCCGGACAGATGCACACCGGCATAACCCATCCATTGCAGGCCCACGATCTGCAACGCCAGCCGCTCGAGGCTGCGCGCGCTGGCATGGGCGGGTGATATCTGTTGCTCCCTGCCCAGCAATTCGCGCATGGCGTCGGTGATGACGATGCCGGGCACGTCCTGCAACGCCGCCGCGCGCCTGTGGGTCAGCTGCATCACGCAGGCCAGCATGGGTTTGACGCGGCCCTGGGCGCGCATCCAGGCCTGGGCCTCGAGATGCTTGGCGGCGTCGAAACCCAGCTGCAGGGTCAGGAAATCCGCGCCCGCCAGCAGTTTCTTCTGCGCCTTCAGGTACTGCGCGGCGCCTTCTTCCTCGCGGTATTTGAATGGGTTCAACGCGGCGCCCAGCAGCCAGTCCGGGCCGTGCTCGCGGGCAATCTGCAGCGCGGGCACCGACTCCAGATAGCGCACGGGCGCCCGTCCCGGATCATGGCCCGGCAGGCGGTCCCCACTGAGCAGCAGCAGTTGCGACAGGCCCCGCGCCTGCATCGCGTCCATCTGGCGCAGCAGGTCGGCACGCGCGCGATCCTTGCCTGAAAAGTGCAGCAGGGATGAAGCCGGATCGCCCAACGCGCCGGCCCCTTGCAGCGGGCTCAGGTCAGAATGCAGGCCGACACGATCGGCGAAGGCCGGCAGCAACGGCCAGCCGGCCAGGCGCCCGCGCCGCACGATCCGTTCGAGCGCGGCCTGGCGCGCGGGCGCATGCTGGGGAATGATCTCCAGCACGCAGGCGAAGCGTCTTTCGCCCAGCGCCTGTTTCAATGAACTCAAGACAGCTCGATACCGTGTCGATCAAAGGGCGCCGCGCGACCTCAGGCTACCAAGGGTGCGGCCAGCGGCGATACGCGTTCACGCCGCGCCGTGCGCGGCGATGTTGCGATATTGCCCCTTGAAATACAGCAGTGGCTGCGTGGCGGCGGTTTCCTGCAGATCCAGCGCCTTCACTTCGCCAATCACGATCACGTGATCGCCCGCGGCGTGTTCCGCATGGATCTCGCAATCGATCCAGTGCAGGCTGCCGGCAATGAGCGGATTGCCCAGCGGCGATTCCTGCCAGTCGATGCCGCGCCACTTGTCCGTGCCGCGCCGGGCGAACTGGTTGGACACCTCGACTTGCGCTTCCGACAGGATGTTGACGGCGAAACGGCCGGCCTGGCGAATCTTCGGATAGCTGGCCGAGCTGGACATCACGCTGAACGACACCAGCGGCGGACTCATCGACACGCTGTGGAACGACTGGCAGGTGAAGCCGATCGGCTCGCCATCGATGTGCGTGGTGACCACCGTGATGCCGGACGCGTAGTGCCCGAGCGCTTCACGAAAGCGCAACGGCTCGATGGCGGGACTGAGGAGTGACATAGTAGGTACTGCCGAATACTGGCGACGGGGCGCAGCGCGAAAGCGCTACGGAAGGCCTTGCGAGTCTGGCCGTCGCAAGCAGCTTGCGACGGCCATTTGCCGTCTCGAAATCAGTTCGAGAGTTCGTTGCGGACGATCTCCGCGCCTGCGCTCAGGGAGCTCAGCTTGGCGCGTGCGATCGCGCGAGACAGCGGGGCCATGCCGCAGTTGGTGCAAGGATAGAGCTTGTCGGCATCCACGAACTTGAGCGCCTTGCGCAGGGTGTTGGCCACTTCCTCGGGCGTTTCGACGGTATTGCTCGCCACGTCAATGGCGCCCACCATCACCTTCTTGCCGCGGATGAGCTCGATGAGCTCCATCGGCACGTGGGAGTTGTGGCACTCCAGCGAAACGATGTCGATATTGGACTTCTGCAGCTTGGGGAAGGCTTCTTCATATTGCCGCCATTCCGAGCCCAGCGTCTTCTTCCAATCCGTATTGGCCTTGATGCCATAGCCATAGCAGATGTGGACCGCGGTTTCGCACTTCAGTCCTTCGATGGCGCGCTCCAGCGTGGCGACGCCCCAGTCATTGACCTCGTCGAAGAAGACGTTGAACGCGGGTTCGTCGAACTGGATGATGTCGACGCCGGCCGCCTCGAGTTCCTTGGCTTCCTGGTTCAGGATCTTGGCGAATTCCCAGGCCAGCTTTTCGCGGCTCTTGTAGTGATCGTCGTACAGCGTATCGATCATCGTCATGGGACCCGGCAGGGCCCATTTGATCGGCTGCTTGGTCTGCTGGCGCAGGAACTTGGCATCCTCGACAAAGACCGGCTTGCGGCGGGCGACGGCGCCCACCACCGTCGGCACGCTCGCATCGTAGCGATCACGGATGCGAACGGTCTTGCGGTTCTCGAAATCCACGCCATCGAGGTGCTCGATGAACGTCGTCACGAAATGCTGGCGCGTCTGTTCGCCATCGCTGACGATGTCGATGCCGGCGTGCTGTTGTTCCTGCAGCGACAGGCGCAGGGCATCCTGTTTGCCCTCGATCAGTCCGCCATCCTGCAATTTCCAGGGCGACCACAGGGTCTCGGGTTCTGCCAGCCAGGAAGGTTTGGGCAGGCTGCCGGCGGTGGAGGTGGGAAGCAATTTTTTCACGATAAGACCTGATGCTCTTTATTAATCAATGAGGGGTAGCCGCGGACCACTGCTCGAGAACCGCCTGATACGGTTTGATGAAGTTTTCCTCGACAAACTTGCCCTGCTCGACAGCCAGCCGGCTACGTTCTTCCCGATCGTAGACAATGCGCGTCAGGGAATAATCCTGGTGCTTCAGGCTCGGCTGATAGGACTTCCCCGCGGCCGAGTTGGCGTTGTAGATCTCGGGCCGATAGATCTTCTGGAAGGTGTCCATCGTGCTGATGGTGCTGATCAGCTCGAGATTGGTGTAATCGCCCAGCAGATCGCCGGTGAAGTAGAAAGCCAGCGGCGCGGCGCTGTTCGGCGGCATGAAGTAGCGAACCTTCATGCCCATTTTCTTGAAATACTCGTCCGTCAGCGAATATTCATCCTGCAGGTATTCGACGCCCAGCACGGGATGCTGATTTTCGGTGCGCTGGTAGACCTTGCTGCTCGACACGCTCAGGCAAATGACGGGCGCCTTGCTGAAGTTCTCTTTGTAGGCGCTCGAGTTCACGAAGCTCTTGAAGAGCTTGCCGTGCAGGTCGCCGAAATTCTCCGGCGCGCTGAATGCGGGCTGGTTCTTGTTGTGCTCCAGCAGCAGCACGCTGAAATCGTAATCCCGCACGTAGGAGGAAAAGTTGTTCCCCACGATGCCTGCGAAACGCTCATTGGTTTTCCGGTCGAGAATGCTGGTCTTCAGCACTTCGATCAGCGGCAGGCCATTGCCGCTGCTTTCGCCCTCGATATTCAGCTCGACGGAAATGATTTCAAGGTTGACGGCATAGCGGTCGCCCTTGGGATTGTCCCAATGCGCCAGGGCATTGAAACGATTGTCGATCATCGCCAGCGTGTTGCGCAGGTTCTCTTGACGGCTCGCGCCTCTGGCCAGATTGGCGAAGTTGGTCGTGATTCGCGTATTGTCCGCGGGACGATAATCCTCGTCGAAACAAATGCTCTTGATGGCAAATGTGAACTCTTTACTCATTCTGATCCGGCGCCCAAATTTCTGAAATAAAACCCGCGACTGTTTCCTGCTTTTCAGTAATTTCCAATGCTTTTTTGGATTTTTTTGATTTAGCAGTATTGACACTGTCAACATTCGGGTCGTATTTTATGTCGCGCCTTCCATGAATAAAAATGATTTTATTTCGATCAAATCATTAGTTCGGCTCATGATCCGGCGGGCGCGCACGAGACCTGGCAAACGGTCCTTGGCGGCCCCGCTTGGCGGCCCCGGAAACGACAAGGGGAAGCCGGTCCGGCTTCCCCTCATCAATTCAACGCGTTCTTGGCCAACGGCCTTGTTCGGACGCGGCTTACTCCACCGTCACGCTCTTGGCCAGGTTGCGCGGCTTGTCCACGTCGGTGCCACGGGCGCAGGCCGTGTGATACGACAGCAGCTGCAGCGGCACCGTGTGCAGGATCGGCGACAGCTTGCCGTAGTGCTCGGGCATGCGGATCACGTGCATGCCTTCGGCGCTCTGGATCTTGCTGTCGGCATCGGCGAACACGTACAGCTCGCCGCCGCGCGCGCGCACTTCCTGCATGTTGGACTTCAGCTTTTCCAGCAACTCGTCCTTGGGCGCGATGGTGACCACGGGCATGTGCTCGGTCACCAGGGCCAGCGGGCCGTGCTTGAGTTCGCCGGCCGGGTAGGCCTCGGCGTGGATGTAGCTGATTTCCTTGAGCTTGAGCGCGCCTTCCAGCGCGATCGGGTAGTGCATGCCGCGGCCCAGGAACAGCGCGTTTTCCTTGGAGGCGAAGCGGTCGGCCCACGCCATGATCTGCGGCTCCAGCGCCAGCACCGAGCCGATGGCCACGGGCAGGTGGCGCAGCGCCTTCAGGTGCTCGGTCTCCTGCTCCTCGGTCAGGCGGCCGCGCACCTGCGCCAGCGCCAGCGTCAAGAGGAACAGCGCGGTCAGCTGCGTGGTGAAGGCCTTGGTCGAGGCCACGCCGATTTCGACGCCGGCGCGGGTGATGTACGACAGCTTGCACTCGCGCACCATGGCGCTGGTCGACACGTTGCAGATGGTCAGCGTGTTTTCCATGCCCAGCGAACGGGCGTGCTTGAGCGCGGCCAGGGTGTCGGCGGTCTCGCCCGACTGCGAGATCGTGACCACCAGCGAGCGCGGGTTCGGCACGCTGTCGCGGTAGCGGTATTCGCTGGCGATTTCGACGGCCACCGGGATCTTGGCGATCGATTCGATCCAGTACTTGGCGGTCAGGCCGGCGTAGTAGCTGGTGCCGCACGCCAGGATCAGCAGCGAGTCGACGTCCTTGAAGATCTTGTAGGCGTCGTCGCCGAACAGTTCGGGCGTGATGGACTCGATATCCTGCAGCGTGTCGCCGACGGCGCGCGGCTGCTCGAAGATTTCCTTCTGCATGTAGTGGCGATAGGGGCCGAGTTCGGCCGCGCCCGTGTGCACGTGCACCGTGTGCACCTCGCGCTTCACGTCCTTGCCGTTGGCGTCCACGATCCAGACGCGAGCCAGCTGCAGGTCGACGACGTCGCCGTCTTCCAGGTAGATGATCTGGTCGGTGGTGCCGGCCAGCGCCAGCGCGTCCGAGGCCAGGAAGTTCTCGTTCTGGCCCACGCCCACCACCAGCGGCGAGCCCTGGCGCGCGCCAACCACGCGGTGCGGTTCGTCGCGGCAGAACACGGCGATGGCGTAGGCGCCATGCAGGCGGCGCACGGCATTCTGCACGGCCTCGAACAGGTCGCCCGCGTAAAGGTGGTTGACCAGGTGCGCGATCACTTCGGTGTCGGTCTGGCTTTCGAACACGTAGCCCACGGCCTGCAGCTCGGCGCGCAGTTCGTCATGGTTCTCGATGATGCCGTTGTGCACCAGCGCGATGCGCGGCTCGTCGTTGCCCAGGCGCGAGAAGTGCGGGTGGGCGTTGTGCGTGGCGGGCACGCCGTGCGTGGCCCAGCGGGTGTGGGCGATGCCGGTGAAGCCTTGCAGGTGGTCCTGGGCGACCTGTTCGGCCAGCTCGGCCACGCGCTGGGTGCTGCGCGTGCGGCGCAGGTGGCCGTCGGCATACACGGCGACGCCGCAGGAGTCATAGCCACGGTATTCCAGCCGCTTCAGGCCTTCGACCAGGATCGGGGTGATGTCGCGCTGGGCGACGGCGCCAACAATGCCGCACATAGGAGAGACTCCGGAAAGTTCGAGTACGGAACGCATTGTGCGCGCAGCGCCAAGAAATTTGATTTCTTTATCTGCTCAGATTTGACAGTTTATTCACTTACATATTTGTGATTAAATAATATTTCATGAATAACGGATTGGTGAATTAATCATGCAAAATCCGCCGCTTTCCCACCCCGAACTGGATGATCTGGACCTGCGCATCCTGGAACAGCTGCAGGACGACAATTCGCTGACCAACCAGGAACTCGCCTCGCGCGTGCATGCCTCGCCGCCGACCTGCCTGCGGCGGGTGCGGCGCCTGGTGGAAGAAGGGGTGATTGCGCGCCAGGTGGCCATCCTGGCGGCCGAGAAGCTGGGCAGCACGCTGACCGCCATCGTCGAGATCACGCTGGACGTGCAGGCGGCCGAAAGCCTGGACGCCTTCGAACAGATCATGCTGGCCGAACCGGCGGTGCTGCAGTGCTACCGCGTGTCGCCGGGGCCGGATTTCGTGGTGATCGCGCAGGTCCGGGACATGCCGGCCTATCACGCGCTGGCGCACCGCGCCTTCACCGCGCACGCCAACGTGCGCAACGTGCGCACGTTCTTCTCGGTGCATCGCGCCAAGTTCGAGACCCGCATCGACCTGCGGGCGCCATAGCGACGCGCCTCAGCGGGCCGCCAGCAACCGCTCGAACTGCGCCAGGTAACGGTTGCCCATCTTCTGCACGTCGTGCTCGTCGCGCACGTAGTCATAGGCACGGTCGGTGATCTCCTGGCGGAACGCGGCATCGTCCAGGCAACGCGCCATGCCCTGCGCCATGGCATGGAAATCGGCCACCGCGCACAGCACGCCGCGGCCATCGGCCAGGCTTTCCTTCAAGCCGCCGGCGTCGGTGGACACCACCGGCACGCGCTGCAGGAAGGCGTCCAGCACGCTGCTGCCCAGCGCCTCTTCCTCGGAGCTCATGACGAAGACGTCGAGGATGCTGTAGAAATCCTCGACGCCCTTGCGAAAGCCCGCGAAGCGGTAGACGTCCTCGACGCCCAGCGCGCGCGCCTCGTCGCGCGCCTGCTGTTCGCGGTCGCCGCCGGCGCCGAAATGCAGGAAGACGAAGTCGCGCCGCGTCCTGGCCAGTTCGGCCACCGCGCGCACCAGCGTCACCGGATCCTTGTCGCGGATCAGCGCGGCCGACGTGGCCATGACCTTCTTGCCTTCCAGATCGAACTCGCGCACCAGCGCGGCGACGTTCGCCTGGTTGATCTGGTGCGGCTCGACCGCGCTGCGGATGATGACCGGGTCCAGCCCCAGGCGCCGCGGCTCGCTGGCCGCCATGTCGCTGATCGCCACGAACAGGTCGGTGTGGCGCCACTTGTAGCCGGTCTTCCATTCCTCGTTCGGCTTGACCACGAACGAGGTGCGGCGCGAGAACGCCACCGGGCGCCGGTGCAGCCACTTGGTCAGCACCGCCCAGGTGATGGTGTTGGCGGTCTGGGCATGGATGATGTCATAGCCGCTGCCCGCGCGCGCCAGAAACGCCAGCTGCGCCGGCACGTTGCGGACGGTGTGCGCCACGAAGCCCTCCTGGCGCACGCGTTCGGCCAGCGGGCCGCCTTCGCGGCACAGCACTTCGACCTGGTGGCCGGCATTGCGGAAGGCGCGCATGCAATACAGCGTCTGCCGCTCGCCGCCGCGCCAGCCCTTCTCGAAGTTGAGCTGCAGGATCTTCATGCGCGGCCGATGCCCGAGTACTCGAAGCCCTGGGCGCGCACGTCGGCCGGCGTGTAGAGGTTGCGGCCGTCGATGATGAGCGGGGTCTTGAGCAGGGCCTTGACGCGGTCGAAGTCGGGCGCGCGGAAGACCTTCCATTCCGTGGCGATCAACAGCGCGTCGGCGCCGTCGAGCGCGTCGTACATGTCGGTGGCGAAGCTCACGCCGGCCTGGCCGGCCAGCACGCGGCCGGCCTCGTGCATGGCCACCGGGTCGTAGGCGCGCACACTGGCGCCGCGCCGCGTCAGCTCGGCGATCACGGTCAGGCTGGGCGCCTCGCGCATGTCATCGGTATTGGGCTTGAACGACAGGCCCCACAGCGCGAACTTGCGGCCGCTCAGGTCCTCGCCGTAGCGCGCCACCAGCTTTTCCGACAGGCGGAACTTCTGCGCGTGGTTGGCGGCCTCGGCCGCCTCGATGACGCGCATCGGCAGCGCATTCTCGGCGGCGGTGTTGACCAGCGCCTGCACGTCCTTGGGGAAGCACGAGCCGCCGTAGCCGGCGCCCGGATACAGGAAGTGGTAGCCGATGCGCGGATCGGCGCCGATGCCGCGGCGCACCTGCTCGATGTCGGCGCCCAGCGCCTCGGCCAGGTTGGCCATCTCGTTCATGAACGAGATGCGGGTGGCCAGCATGGCGTTGGCGGCGTACTTGGTCAGCTCGGCCGAACGCACATCCATCACCATCAGGCGATCATGGGTGCGCTGGAACGGCTCATAGATACGGCGCATGACGCCGATGGTGTAGTCGTCGTCGGCGCCGACGATGACGCGGTCCGGGCTCATGAAGTCGTTGATCGCCGCGCCTTCCTTCAGGAATTCGGGATTGGACGCGACGCTGAACGGCACCTCGACGCCGCGCGCGGCCAGCTCCTGCTCGACCGCGGCGCGCACCTTGTCGGCGGTGCCGACCGGCACGGTGGACTTGTCCACGATCAGCTTGCGGGTGGTCATGTGGCGGGCGATGTTGCGGGCCGCGGCCAGCACGTACTTCAGGTCGGCCGAGCCGTCCTCGCCCGGCGGCGTGCCGACGGCGATGAACTGCACGTCGCCGAACGCCACGCTCTGCGCCACGTCATCGGTGAAATGCAGCCGGCCGGCCTGCACGTTGCGCCGCACCAGGTCTTCCAGGCCCGGCTCGTAGATCGGAATGCCGCCCTGGCGCAGCAGGGCGATCTTGGCCGCGTCCACGTCCAGGCACATGACGTCGTTGCCCATGTCGGCCAGGCACGCCCCCGACACCAACCCTACGTAACCGGTACCCACGACCGTGATCTTCATGCCTGAACGCCTTAAAAATAGGTAATCATCGCGCCGGGGCATCCCACCCCAGCGCCGGTCGCCATTATAGAAGCGGGCCGGCCGGCGGGTCTGGCGCCGCCCGGCCCGGGAACGGAGGGCGCGCTACGGCGCCCGCAGCTTGCTGAAGCGCACCGTGTTCACCACCACCGCCAGGGCGGCACAGATCGTGCCCAGCACCAGGGCCAGTCCGGGGCCATGCGCCACGCTGACGCTGAAGGCGATCGCCACCAGCGCGGTGCCGAAACTCTGCCCGAACACCCGGGTGGTGGCCTGCAGGCCGCCCGCCGCGCCGCTGCGCGAGCGCGGGGCGGCCGACAGCATGGCGCGGTTGTTGGGCGTCTGGAAGAAGCCGAAGCCCACCCCGGCCACGAACATGCCGGCCATGATCGGCACGTTGCCCACGGCCGCCGGCAGCGCCGCCAGCCACAGCATGCCCACCACCATGGTGGCCGCGCCCACGCCGCTCAGGGTGGCGGCGGAATAGCGGTCCGACAGGCGGCCCGCCACTGGCGCGATCAGCGCCGTGCCCACCGGCCAGGCGCCCATCAGCAGGCCGACCTCGAGATACGGCCGGCCCAGCACCTGCTGGAAATAGAACGGCAGCGACACATACGACGCCATCTGCGCCGCGAAGGTGCAGGCCGACGCCCCCACCGCGAACGCCAGCGGCCGGATGCGCAGCAGGTCCACCGGCACCAGCGGCGCGGGCTGGCGGCTGGCGCGGCGCACCAGCACCAGGCCCGCCACGGCCGCGATCGCCACCAGGCCGATGCCGCGCAGCAGATCCTCGCCCATCATGTCGATGCCGGTGATGAACACGCCCAGCGTCGCCATGCACAGCAGGGCGCTGATCCCGTCCAGCTTCACGTCATTGCGCGGCACCTCGGGCAGGTGACGCAGGCCGAACATGGCCAGCACGCAGATCGGCAGGTTGACCGCGAAGATCCACGGCCACGGCGCCACCGACAGAATCGCCGAGCCGATGGTCGGCCCCAGCACCGACATCACCGCCACCGTGGTGGCGTTCAGGCTGATGCCCCGGCCCAGCATCTTGAGCGGATAGATGTTGCGCACCAGGCCGCCGAACAGACACATCAGCGTCGCCGCGCCCACGCCCTGGAACACCCGCGCCAGCGTCAGCTGCACCAGCGTGCCGGCCAGCGCGCAGCCCAGCGAGGCCAGCGTGAACAGCACCAGCCCGAAAGTGAACATGCGGCGAAAGCCGATGCGCTCGGCCAGCGCCGACAGCGGCAGCAGCATCATCACCACCGCCAGGTTGTAGGCGTTGACCACCCACACCGCCTGCGCCGGCGACGCGTTCAGGTCGGCGGCGATGGTCGGCAGGGCGACATTGGCGATGGTGGTGTCCAGCACCGACAGGCTGATGCCCGTCATGACGGTCGCCGCGGCCCAATAGCGGCGCGGGACCGGCAGGCCGTCCGGCGCGGCGGGCCTGGCGCCGCCGGCCGGGGTTTCAGACGCCGGCGGCGTCACGACTTCTTGACCGGCCGTTGCCAACCGTCGATGGTGAGCTGCTTGACGCGTGACACCGTCAGTTTCTCGGCCGGCGCATCGCGGGTCAGGGTGGTGCCGGCGCCCAGCGTCGCGCCGCGGCCCACGCGCACCGGGGCCACCAGCTGCGAGTCCGAGCCGATGAAGGCGTCGTCCTCGATGACGGTGCGGTGCTTGTTGACGCCGTCGTAGTTGCAGGTGATGGTGCCCGCGCCCACGTTCACGCGCGCGCCGATGGTGGCGTCGCCGATGTAGGCCAGGTGATTGGCCTTGCTGTCGACGCCCAGCACGCTCTTCTTGATCTCGACGAAGTTGCCGACGTGGGTGCGATCGCCCAGTTCGGCGCCCGGACGCAGGCGGGCGTACGGACCGATGCGCGCGTCGCCGCCGACCTGGGCTTGCTGCAGGTGGCTGAAGGCCTCGATCTGCGTGCCCGCGCCGATGCTCACATCGCGCAGCACGCAATGCGGGCCCACCCGCACGCCGTCGGCCAGCGTCACCCGGCCCTCGAACACGCAGCCGACGTCGATGAACACATCACGGCCGCAGGTCAGCGTGCCGCGCACATCGAAACGCGCGGGATCGGCCAGCGTCACCCCGGCCTCGAGCTGGCGGCGGGCCTGTTCGGCCTGCCAGCGGCGCTCCAGTTCGGCCTGCTGCACGCGGCTGTTCACGCCCAGCGTTTCCCACGACGCGCCCGGCTGGGCGGCGCCCACCGGCACGCCGTCGGTAACGGCCAGGCCGACCACGTCGGTCAGGTAGTACTCGCCCTGGGCGTTGTTGTTGTCGATGCGCGAGAGCCAGTCCTTGAGCTTGGCGGTGGGCGCGACCAGGATGCCGGTGTTGACTTCCTTGATGGCGCGCTCGGCCTCGGAGGCATCCTTGTGCTCGACGATGCGGCAGACGTTGCCGGCGGCGTCGCGCACGATGCGGCCATAGCCGGTGGAGTCGGCCAGCACTTCGGTCAGCACCGCCGCGCCGGCGCCGCGCGCCCGCAGCAGGCCGCGCAGCGTCTCGGGCTGCACCAGCGGCACATCGCCGTACAGCACCAGGGTCACGTCGTCCTGGCCATCGCCTTCGAGCAATTGCGGCACGGCCTGCTGGACCGCATGGCCGGTGCCCTGCTGCGGCTGCTGCAGCGCGAAGCGCAGATCGTCCTGTCCGGAGAAGGCCTGCTTGACGCGATCGGCGCCATGGCCGACCACCACGATGACGCGGGCCGGCTCCAGCTGGCGGGCGCTGTCCAGCACGTGGGCCAGCATGGGTTTGCCAGCCAGGGTGTGCAGCACCTTGGGCAGGTCCGACTGCATGCGCTTGCCGAGTCCGGCGGCGAGAATCACTACATTAAGCATAAGTTCCGGTGTATCGAAATCGCCCGGGGGCCGACGCGGCGGCCCCGGATCTGGATTGAAAAAATCAGGGCTTGCCGCTGGCAGGCCCGGTGTTCTTGGCGGCCGGCTTGCGCGCGGTCTTGCGGGCGGGCTTGGCGACCGTCTTGGCGGCCTTGGCCGCCGGGGCGGCCGCGGCCTGCGGACCACCCGGCTTGGCCTTGGGCTTGTCGGCCTCGGGCGCCGGCTGGCTGCCGGGCATCGATGCGGCCGTGGCCGCCGCGATCTGGTTGAACTGCTGTTGCAGCAGGTCCCACCAGGCCTTGGAGGCCGACTGCGCCGCCGCGCCCATCTGCTCGCTCATGCCGGGCTGGGCGCCAGCCGCGCCGCCGTCGGCCTCGGGCGCCTTGGCCTCGGCCTTCGCCGCGCCCGCGGCCTCTTGCGACGCGCCTTTCGGCGCGCTCTTGGCGGCGGGCGCCGGTTTCAGGCCCAGCACCACTTCCAGCGGCGACGCCGCCCCGCTTTCGCGCATGGCGCCCAGGTCCAGGTTGGCGGCCGAGTCGACGAAGGCGCGCAGGGTGCTGATGGTGGAACGCTGCACTTCCATGCCCTGGATCGTGCTGGACAGCATCGACAGGTTCATGCGCAGCCAGTTTTCCACCGAACGCAGTTCCGCGATGCGGCGGTCCAGGTCTTCCAGGTTCATCGGCGGCGCCATCGGCAGGCTGCTCGCCAACCCGCCCGGGCCAGTCAGGCCGGCCCAGGCCTGGCGCATCATTTCCATGCTGGCCAGCAGCGGATTGCCCGACAGGTCGGCATTCTGGCCCATGCCGGGCAGGACGAACGGGTTGCTGTGTTGGTCGCTCATTCCTGGTTTCCCATAGATCGCAAAGGGCTGCCGGCCGGCACGGTCATCCCGGCAGCAGCTGGTTATTCTCCACGCGCACGTGGTCGCCGGACGCAAACGCGAACGGCTGCGCGCTGCGGAACTGGCGCGTGCTGCCGTCGTTCATGCGGACCGTGAGCTCATAGTGCGTCACCGTTTGTTGCTGCCTGATATTACGCTCAACTTCACGGCCTGCCAAAGCGCCGCCCACCGCGCCCAGCACGGTCAGCGCGGTCTTGCCGCTGCCGCCGCCGAACTGGTTGCCGACCACGCCGCCGGCCACCCCGCCGGCGATGGTGCCGACCAGGTGGTCGCTATTGTCCTTGACCGGCACCTGAACCTGGCGGATGGTCTCCACCACGCCGCAGGTGCGGCAGGCCTGCGCCGCCGGCGGCGCGGCCGGCGCGGGCCGGCCCTGGGCCTGGGGCTGCGCCTGGGCAGCGGGCGGCCGCGCGCCCGGGGCTTGCGGCTGGCCGGGGGCTCCAGGCTGGGCCGGCGCCAGGTTGGCGTTTTCGGGGCCGGCCTGCGCCAGCGCGGGATCCTCGGGGTGCGGCGTAGCCGACGGCGTGGGCAGCCAGCCGAGCACGGCGGCGACGCCGACCGAGCACATGACGATGACCGCGATGGCGGCGGCCGAAACCAGCGGATGCAGGCCGCGGCGGGCGGAATCGGACTGGACGGGATTATTCATGACGATGCTCCATCGTTACTAACCGGCAGTGGTATAGCACCCGGATGCGGTTTCGGCATGTTGCGATGGTGACGCTTCATTGCTGCACCAATGCGATTGGACAGCCCCTGGCATTCGTGGACAATAGGGCCATGGATGCCATTACCTTGCCCCAGATCGAAGCGGCCATCAACTACTGGCGCAACGTCTCGCCGTCGGTCGGCGACGAATCACGCCTGTGCCCCGAGGCGGCCGCGCTGGCCGCCCCCTACGCCTTGATGATCATGTCGCACCGCCGCGAACTGCCCGCGGCCGAACTCGGCGACAAGGCGCGCGATGCGCTGGCCCGCTGGAGCGCGGCAGCCGGCGCCTAGCGCCACGCGGTCGCGGCCCGCCGCCGGGCCGCCCGGCGATCAACCCTTGAGCAGGGCCTGGATGTCGTGCACCAGGGCATCGACCCCGATGTTGTTGTTGGCCAGCACCCGCGATTCGCCCTTGCCGTCGAGCAGGTAGAACGCCGCGGTGTGGTCCATGGTGTAGTTGCCGTCCTTGGTCGGCGCCTTGGCGTAATAGGCCTTGAACGAGGCCGCCGCCTTCTTCACCTGGTCCGGCGTGCCGGTCAAACCCAGAAAACGCGGGTCGAACGCCGTTACGTATTGCTTGAGCACTTCCGGCGTGTCGCGCTCGGGATCGACGGTGATCAGCAGCACCTGCACGCGGTCGGCGTCCGGGCCCAGCTTCTTCATCACCTCGGTCAGTTCGGCCAGCGACGTCGGGCAGACGTCCGGGCATTGCGTGAAGCCGAAGAACACCACCACCGCCTTGCCGGCGAAGTCCTGCAACGTGCGCGTCTTGCCGTTGTAGTCCGACAGCTCCAGGCCGCGGCCCAACTGGGTGCCGCTGATGTCGCTGCCCTTGAATTGGGGCGCGTTGTCGCCGCAGGCGGCCAGGGCGGCGGTGAAAGCGGCGGCCGTGGCCAGGCGCAGGGCCAGGCGCCGGCTGGCGGAAAATACGGACATCGACTTATCTCCAGGGGGTCAGATCAGCGCGACCCAGTGGTCCACCAGCAGGGCGCCGAACAGCAGCGCCAGGTAGAGGATGGAAAAACGGAACATGCTTCGCGCCAGCTCGTCGCTGTAGTTGCGGTACAGCCGCCAGGCGTACGACACGAACATGCCGCCCAGCACCAGCGCCGACGCCAGGTACAGCGCGCCGCTCATGCGGATCGCGGTGGGCAGCAGCGTGGTGGCGACCAGCGCGATGCTGTAGAGCAGGATCTGCAGGCGGGTGAACTGCTGGCCATGCGTCACCGGCAGCATCGGCAGGCCGGCCTTGACGTAGTCATGGTTGCGGTACAGGGCCAGCGCCCAGAAGTGCGGCGGCGTCCAGATGAAGATGATCAGCACCAGCAGCCAGGCTTCGGCCGGCACGGAATCGGCCACCGCCGCCCAGCCCAGCGCGGGCGGCATGGCGCCCGACAGGCCGCCGATGACGATGTTCTGCGGCGTGCGCGGCTTCAGGATGATGGTGTAGATGACGGCGTAGCCGACGAACGTGGCGAAGGTCAGCCACATGGTGAGCGGGTTGACCAGCGTGTACAGCACGAACATGCCGGCGCCGCCCAGCAGGCCGGACAGGCTCAGCACCTGGAAGGCGGAAATGGTGCCGCGGGCGGTGGCGCGCCGCGCCGTGCGCAGCATGCGGGCGTCGACTTCCTGCTCGATCAGGCAGTTGATGGCGAAGGCGGCGGCCGCCAGCAGCCAGATGCCGAGGGTGCCGAACAGCACGCGGCGCATGTCCGGCACGCCCGGCACCGCCAGGAACATGCCGATCACCGCGCAGAACACCGCCAATTGGGTGACGCGCGGCTTGGTGAGAACGAAATACTGGCGGAGCAATCCGGATTGGGGAGCGGCAAGACTGGTCATCATGCACCCTATTTTAAACGCGCACCGAATTGGGGCCGTAGCCCCTGGCCGGTGCCCCGCCCGCAGTGGACAGGCGCACCATCAGGACCACCGCGGCCAGCGTCAGGCCGGCGGCCCCGCCATTGTGCAGCACCGCGATCAACAAAGGCCACTGGAAGAAGATCGTCGTCAGGCCGGTCAGCAACTGGGCCCCCAGCAGCGCCAGCATCAGCGTGGCCGGCCCGCGCAGGCCGCGGTCGGCCCGCAGGCGCCAGGCCAGCACGCCCAGGTAGGCGAACACGACGAAGGCGAAATTGCGGTGCACCCAGTGGATCGCCGTCAGCGCCGGCTGCGAGATCATTTCCCCGGACGGCAGTTCGCCCAGTCCGCGGATGATCGAGTAGCCACCATGGAAGTCCATGTCCGGCACCCATTTGCCGTGGCACATGGGGAAATCCATGCAGGCCAGTGCCGCGTAATTGGTGCTGACCCAGCCTCCCAGCGTCACCTGGATCAGCAGCAGCACGAAGCCGCCGATCACCCAGGGCTTGAAACGCCGCGCCGCGGCGGCCACCGCATGGTGCGGGCGTTCGCGCGCCGACAGCCAGGTCATCAGCGCCAGCACCGACAGGCCGAACACCAGGTGCGCCGTGACCACGGCGGGCATGAGCTTGTGCGTCACAGTCCAGGCGCCGAACGCGCCCTGCACGCACACGGCCACCAGCGTCGTCACCGCCAGGGCCGGCGAGCGGCCCAGTTCGCGGCGGTAGCGCCAGGCCATGTAGACGATGCCGATGATCAGCATGCCCAGGATCGAGCCGACGTAGCGGTGGATCATCTCGATCCAGGCCTTGGACAGCGTCACCGGCCCGAACGGCATGGCCTGCGAGGCCTCGTGGATATCGCCCATCGCCCCCAGCGGCGTGACGCTGCCGTAGCAGCCGGGCCAGTCCGGGCAGCCCAGGCCCGAGTCCGTCAGGCGCACGAAGGCGCCGAACATGATCAGGTCCAGCGTCAGGAACCAGGTGAAGAAGACGAGTTTGCGATACCGCGCTTTGATGCGTTCCATGGAAATCAACTAAATACCGATTCAACCGATGCGCGAGTTATAGACCAGCTTGCTGATGTCCTTGCGCACCTTCACGCCGTCGGCGTCGGCGGGATACTGCATCATCAGGTTGCCCAGGGGATCGATCACCCAGATCGGCGCCTGCAAACCGGGCTGGCCGGCCGCGGCGTCGCGCGCCAGCAGGAAGCGCGCCAGCTGGTCCGGATCGGCGCGCAGCATGATCGTGCCCTGGTAGGCCTCCAGCACCTTGTCCGGCACCGGGCCGTCGTCGGTGATGAACCAGACCCGCGCCAGGCGGTCGACGTTCTTGCCCTGGCTGGCGTGGGTGTTGCGGGTGATGTAGAGCTTGCGGGCGCAGCTTTCCGGGCAGGCCGCGCCGTCGGCCGCGACCAGCAGCCATTTGCCCTTCAAGGTCTGCAGGTCGAACGGCTTGCCGTCCAGCGTGGTCAGCTTGAGCGCCGCGGGCGCCGGCACGGGCCGCTGCGGCTCGACCAGCTGGCCGTAGTTGCTGGCGTCGGCCGGCCACCATTGCGGATTCATGTAGACCACGAAGGCCGCCACGATCGGCGCCAGCGTGCACAGGAACACCAGCACCATGGGCGTCAGCGAGCGCCGGGCGGGTTGGGAAGCAGTCATGTCGCGAGCCACGTTGATTCGGAATCCTGTTGTCGGGAAAGGCGGCCGCTCAGGCCGCCGGGTCGTTGGCCGTGCGTTGGCGCATGCGCTTGATGGCGCCCCCCAGCACCACCAGCCACGCGATCGCGGCGAACAAGGCAAAAGAGAACCACTCTACCGCGTAGACCGTGTTCTGCTGGAAATTCACCGACGGCTGCGGCCAGTCGTGCACCAGGCCGTCGTCCTGGCCCAGGCCGAACTGGCTCACCACCGTGGGCAGCAGGGTCAGGCCGGTGGCGCGCGCCAGGGCGTCCAGCGGCAGGTTCTGCACCTGCGGCACGGCGCCGCCGGCCGCGGGCAGCGTGGCGGGCAGGCTGGAGGCATCCTGGCCGCCCAGCGACCACAGCTCGAACATGCGCGGCACGCGCGGCGACAGCTCGCCCTTGATGATCTGCTCGCCCTGGGGCGTGGCCGGCAGCGCCGGCGCGCCCTGGCCCTGGATCACCCGGGGCAGCCAGCCGCGCAGCACCAGCACCGCGGTGCGCTTGTCGGCGTCCAGCAGCAGCGGCGTGGCCAGCCAGTAGCCGGGCCGGCCGTCATGGTTGCGGTTGTCCAGCAGTACACTGAATTGCGGCAGCCACGTGCCGCTGGCCTGCGCCACGCGCCACGGCTTCATGTCGGCCGGCGCGGTCGAGGGCGCCAGCTGCAGCGGCGCCTGGTTGCGGCCGGCCTCGATAGCCGCCAGAATGTCGCGTCGCTCGTCGGCGCGCCGCAGTTGCCATTGGCCCAGCGACGCCAGGATCACCACGGCGATCCCCAGCAGGAGCAAGGCGGCTACCGTGTAGCGGGTTGAATGCGGTCGGGCCATTTGTCTTCAATACATTCGATTTGTCCGGAGACCATCATGCGCGTTTTCGTCGTACTGGCCTTCATCGGGATTCTGGCCAGTCTGGCATCCGCCCTGGTCTACCTGATGCGGGACAAAGGCAGCACCAACCGCACGGTCAATGCGCTGACGGTGCGCATCGGCCTGTCGGTGGCCCTGTTCCTGTTCGTGCTGTTCGCCCACCACATGGGCTGGATCGAAAGCACCGGTCTTAGATAGGCCCGCGTCCGGCCGGTTCCCGCCAGATGCCGGCGGGTCCGGCCCTATTGGAACACGACCGCCCTGAAACGAAGGGCGAGGCCCGCGGCGCCGGTGTTGCCCGGCGGCCCGCCAGCCTCGCCCCGTGTCCCGCCAGTCGGCCCGGCAACGCCGGGCCCCGCCTCAGAACCAGTAGACGAACAGATACAGGCCCAGCCACACCACGTCCACGAAGTGCCAGTACCAGGCGGCGCCTTCGAAGCCGAAGTGATGGTCGGCGGTGAAATGGCCGCGCATCAGGCGGATCAGGATGACCGTCAGCATCGTGGCGCCCAGGATCACGTGGAAGCCGTGGAAGCCGGTCAGCATGTAGAACAGCGAACCGTAGGCGCCCGAATTGAACTTGAGGTTCAGCTCGGTGTACGCGTGGTGGTATTCAGCGGCCTGGCAGGCCACGAAGATGAAACCCAGGATGACCGTGGCGGCCAGCCAGAACATGGTCTTGCCGCGATGGTTCTCGCGCAGCGCGTGGTGGGCGATGGTCAGCGTCACGCCCGAGCTCAGCAGCAGCGCGGTGTTGATCGTCGGCAGCCAGAAGGGGCCCACGGTCTGGAAGTGCTCGACCACGCCGGCCGGACCGAAGTTGGGCCACACCGCCTGGAAGTCGGGCCACAGCATCAGGCGGTGGTCCATGTCGCCCAGCCACGGCGTGGTGATGGTGCGCACGTACCAGAGCGCGCCGAAGAACGCCGCGAAGAACATCACTTCCGAGAAGATGAACCAGCTCATGCCCCAACGGTACGACCCGTCGATGCGCTTGCTGTTCATGCCGGCCTCGGATTCCTGGATGGCGTCGCCAAACCAGTAGTACAGCACCACGATCAGCGCGATGAAGCCGGCCAGCACCGACCACTTGGCCCAGCTCACGCCGTTGATCCAGCCCGCGGCGCCCAGGCCCATGAGCAACAGCGCCACGGCCGTGCGCACGGGATGCCCCGAATCGGCGGGCACGTAGTAATAGGGTGCCTCTTTACCTTGAACCGAGTGGCTTGCACTCATGGCTTTCTCCCTGGTACTGATTTATAGAATTAAGTGATTCAAGTCAGGCTGGATACCGCCCAACGCACAATTAACACCAGCACGGTCACGAAGATCGCCGCCGCCAACAATCCCGCCACGATCACGTGCACGGGATTGAGCCTGGCGCTGTCCTCGCGGTAGCCCGCGCCCTTGCGGACGCCGAAAAACCCCCACGCCACCGCCTTCATCGTCTGAAGGAAACTCAGCTTGCGCTGGGCGGATTCACGCAGGTCGTCGCTCATGGTTCGCTAGCCGCCGATGGCCTTGCCCGTCAACAGCGCCGAACCGCGGAACACGGTCCAGGCGAACACGGCAATGACGAATACCAGCAGAATCAGTCCTGCGATCTTGTTGCGTCGGCGCTGCTCGGGGGTCATTGCCATGCTGCCTGTTGCGGGGTTGGAATCGGCGCTCACTTGACTTCGGGCGGCGTTTCGAAAGTGTGGAACGGGGCGGGCGACGGCACCGTCCATTCCAGCCCTTCGGCGCCTTCCCACGGCTTGGCCGTGGCCTTCTCGCCCTTGCCCATGTAGCAGCGCAGCACCGCCCACAGGAAGATCAGCTGCGACAGGCCGAACCAGAAGGCGCCGATGGTGGCGATCTGGTGGAAGGTCGTGAACTGCGCGGCGTAGTCGGCGTAGCGGCGCGGCATGCCGGCCAGGCCCAGGAAGTGCATCGGGAAGAAGGTCACGTTGAACGAGATCAGCGTCGACCAGAAATGCACCTTGCCCAGCTTTTCGCTGTACATGCGGCCGGTCCACTTGGGCAGCCAGTAGTAGGTGCCGGCGAACAGCGCGAACAGCGAGCCGGCCACCAGCACGTAGTGGAAGTGGGCCACCACGTAATACGTGTCATGCACCTGGATGTCGATCGGCGCCACCGACAGGATCAGGCCGGTGAAGCCGCCCATGGTGAACACGAAGATGAAGCCGATCGAGAACAGCATCGGCGTCTCGAACGTCATCGAGCCGCGCCACATGGTGGCGACCCAGTTGAACACCTTCACCCCGGTCGGGATGGAGATGAGCATGGTGGCGTACATGAAGTAGAGCTGGCCGGTCACCGGCATGCCCGTCGTGAACATGTGGTGGGCCCACACGATGAACGACAGCACGGCGATCGACGCGGTGGCGTACACCATCGAGGCGTAGCCGAACAGCTTCTTGCGGGCGAACGCGGGCACGATGGCCGACACGATACCGAACGCCGGCAGGATCATGATGTAGACCTCGGGGTGCCCGAAGAACCAGAACACGTGCTGGTACAGCACCGGGTCGCCGCCGGCGGCGGCGTTGAAGAAGCCGGTGCCGAAGTGGCGGTCGGTCAGCACCATGGTGATGGCGGCGGCCAGCACCGGCATCACGGCCAGCAGCAGGAACGCGGTGATCAGCCAGGTCCAGCAGAACAGCGGCATCTTCATCAGCGTCATGCCGGGCGCGCGCATGTTCAGCACGGTCACGATGATGTTGATGGCGCCCATGATCGAGGACGCGCCCATGATGTGCATGGCGAAGATGGCCAGGTCCATGCCCGGGCCCATCTGCAGCGACAGCGGCGCGTACAGCGTCCAGCCGGCGGCGGTGGCGCCGCCCGGCACGAAGAACGACGCCGTCAGCATGATCGCGGCCACCGGCAGCAACCAGAAGCTGAAGTTGTTCATGCGCGCGAAGGCCATGTCGGACGCGCCGATCTGCATCGGGATCATCCAGTTCGCGAAGCCCACGAACGCCGGCATGATGGCGCCGAACACCATGATCAGGCCGTGCATGGTGGTGAACTGGTTGAACAGCTCGGGACGGAAGAACTGCAGGCCCGGCTCGAACAGTTCGGTACGCAGCAACAGCGCCAGCGTGCCGCCTTCGAGCAGCATGACGAACGAGAAGATGAGATACATCGTCCCGATGTCTTTGTGATTGGTGGCGAAAAGCCAGCGGCGCCAGCCCGTGGGCATGGCGTGGTGGTGGTCATCGTGACCGTGGCCGTGGCCCGGCGACACGTGGTCTACAGTGACGCTGCTCATGATGGACTCCTTCCTGCTGAGTGCCGGCCCCGTTCCACGGAACCGGCAGGGTATCTCTGACTAAACGGAACCAGCTCTGGCGATGGGAAAGCGGGGCGCGATCAACGCGCGGCCGCCACGTCCTTCGGCATCACTGTCGGGTCCTGCCCCTTGCCGGCATTGCTCCAGGCATGGCGCGTATAGCTGATGACCGCGGCGATCTCGACATCATTGAGCTGCGGCCCGAACGCCGCCATGGCGGTGCCGGGCTTGCCCTTCAGCACGGTGTTGATCTGGGCGGCTTTCGGGCCCAGGACAACCTTGTCTCCGTCGAGCGCGGGGAAGCTGCCCGGGATGCCCTTGCCGTTGGCCTGGTGACAGGCCACGCAATTGGCGGCGAAAACCTTCTCGCCACGGGCAACCAGTTCGGCTTCCGTCCACTCTTTATTGGGATCGTCGGCGTTTGCCGCCATCTTCTTCTTTTGGTCTTCAACCCACTTATCGTAGTCCGGTTGCGACAGGACTTCCACGACGATGGGCATGAACGCGTGGTCCTTGCCGCACAATTCAGCGCACTGGCCGCGGTAGATACCGGGCTTTTCGGCGCGGAACCACGCATCGCGCAGGAAGCCGGGGATGGCATCCTGCTTGACGCCGAAATCGGGAATCATCCACGAGTGGATGACGTCGGCGGCGGTCAACATCACGCGGATCTTCTTGTCCACGGGCACCACCATGTGGTTGTCCGTTTCCATCAGGTAGAACTGGCCCTTGGGCTCACGGTTCTCGATCTGCGCGCGCGGGGTCGACAGGGTGGCCAGGAACTTGATCCCGGCGGCGGAGCCATCGAGATATTCGTAGCCCCATTTCCATTGGTAGCCGGTGACCTTGACGGTCAGGTCGGCGCTGGAAGTGTCTTTCATGGCGACGACCGTCTTGGTGGCCGGCAACGCCATGGCGATAACGATGATGAAGGGGATGACCGTCCAGGCCACTTCCACGCCGAGGTGTTCGTGGAAGGTCGCGGCCTTGTGTCCGCGGGATTTCCGGTGCGCCCAGATGGAGTAGAACATCACTCCGAAGACGCCCACGAAAATCACGATACAGATCGTGAGCAGTAGCCAGTGCAACCACATGACATCGCGCGTGATCTGCGTGACGCCTTCATGCAGGTTCAGCTGATTGACCTTCGGGCCGCCGGGCATGTCTTGCACCTGAGCGACGGCCACGCTGCCAATCAGCAGCGCACAAGCGCCCAGTATCCCTCTCCACTTCTTCATGCTTACCTCGAAACACGGCGCGAGGGCCCTTGTCGCCTAGTGGCACGGATGTCACTGCAACAGGACTACGCGCAATTATTAGATGGCAGGGCTAGGCAGGGAGATAGAGCGGCCCCCGCATTCCCACTCGAAATCACAAAGAAACTGGCGGATTATAGCGGACGCGCAAATGGATGTAAGTTTGTGCTCTTGAATTCATACCGCCCGCCCCCATCTGCGCGCGTTCGTTCACGACCCAGGGTAAACAGGGGTGGCATAAAATCGCGGACAGTCTTATTAACACTGCCTCACGATGCCCAAACAGCTGTCCGATCTGTATGCCGCCCTGAGCGCACGGGCCCAGGAGCCCGCCCCGGTTGGCGCACACGCGCTCTATATAGCGGGGCGCCGCTGCGGCTGGGCCACGCATGCCGCCTGCGATGCCTTGCAAGGGGCCGCCCATATCGAGTCCGATGCCGACGCGTTGCGCATCGGCGCGACGCTGTCGCCCGGTCCCGCCCTCGACGCGGTGCTCGAACAGGCCGCGCAACTGTTGCGCCAAGCCAACTGCCTGCGCGGCTGGCGCGATGAATTGCTCGATGTGCTGGATGGCGACACCACGCTTGGCGTCATCGAACGCGCGGCGATGCGGCCGCTGGGCCTGTTGACCAAGGCCGTGCACCTGAACGCCTGGACGCCCGATGGCCGCATCTGGATCGCGCGGCGCGCGCTCAGCAAATCCACCGACCCCGGCATGTGGGACACCCTGGTGGGCGGCCTGGCCGGCCGCGGCGAGGACCTGGACGTTGCGCTGGTGCGCGAATGCGGCGAGGAAGCCGGCCTGGACGCGCCGGACCTGGCGCAGCGCTCGCCGCTGCGCACCATCCTGCGCATCCACCGCCGCCTGCCCGAGGGCTACCAGGTCGAAGACGTACTGACCAGCACCTGCGTGCTGGCGGCGGACGCGCGGCCCGCCAACCGCGATGGCGAAGTGATGGAAATCGCGGCCGCCGACGTCGACACCGTGGTGCAACGCGTGGCCGATGGTGAATTCACGCTGGAAGCGGCGCTGGTGATCCTCGAAGACATCATGCAGCGCCGGGCGGCCGGCGAAATCTGAATCAGGCGCTGGCGCCTCCTGGCGCCGCGTCGGCTTCTCGCGCGTCGGGGTCTCGCGCGTCGGTCTTGTGCGCCTCGGCCTGGCGCGTCTCCACCTGCTGCAACGGCGCGGCGCGCGTCTCGACCTGCTGCAACGGCGCAGGGCGCTTATCGCCCTGCTGCGGCTCGGCCGCCCGCAGCGCCTGCACCGCCCGCGTATCGAGCCCGCTATCCGCCGCCCCCGCGGCCTCGGCCGCTTCCGCCGCCTGTGACGGCGTGAGCGCCGACGCCGGCGCGGGCGCGGGCGCCGGCGCCGCGTTGGCCTGCGAGAACTGCTTCCAGACCTCGATGGCGCGCAGGCGCTGCTTGGCCACCACCTGGATGCGCTCGCGCAGGTGCTCGTCGCGCGCCAGCAGGGCGTGGAAATCGCGCGACGACAGCATCAGCAGCTTGCTGTAGCCCAGCGAGGTCACCTCGGGCGCGATCTGCTGCTCGCCCAGCAGGCCGAGTTCGCCGAAGAACTCGCCGCTGCCCAGTTCGATCATGGTGTTGTCCGGCAGGTGCACCGCCACCGCGCCCGACGCCACGAAGCACATCTCTTCGCCATGCCGGCCCTTGGTCAGCACGCGCTGATCGGGCAGCGACAGGCGCGGCTTGAGCAGCTTGCTGATGGCGCGCAGCGAATCGGCCGACAGCCCCTCGAACAGCGGCACGCGGTTGATCAGGTCGGCCGCGCTCATCTCGATATCCAGCGGCGGATGCGTGTCGATATGCGCCCAGCGGCTCTTCAACTGCGCCATCAGGTCGGCGTAGACCTCGCCGCTGATCAGGAACTGTTCCAGCATGTCGCGGTAGCGGATCCGCTCCAGCTCGCGCGCCACCCGGCCCAGATAGCTTTCCTGCAGCCACTGCGCATACGACGGGTATTGCAGGTTCAGCGCCTGCATCGCGTTCTCGATCAGGTCCAGGCGGCGCTGGTGCAGCGACACGATGCGCTGCGTGGCGGTTTCCCCCAGCAGCGGCGTGATCTGCTCGCGCGCGAACACGATCAGGCGTTGCGCCACCGACCGCTTGCTCATCAGGTTGGCGAAACGATGGCCCAGCTCGCGCGCCAGCCAGCCCTGGAAACCGAACAGGTAATGCAGCCGCAAGGCCAGCCGGAAGCCCGAGGAATAGCGCACGTCGGCGATGATGGCGCGCTCGAAGCCCGGCACCCCGCCCATTCGGATCGCGTCCTCCAGCCGTTCGGCCCGCGCCAGCAGCGTTTCCGCCATGCGCCAGTCGACGATCTGCGCCTTGAGGATGTCGAAGAACATTTCCTCCTCGCGCTGCGCCACGATCGCCAGGCCCACCGCCACCCGCTGCTCGTCGCTCATCTGGCTGACCTGGCCGTCGTGCACGCTGGTCAGGCTGGCGTCGAACACGGCGCGGATGCGGTCGCGCACCTCGCTGCCGATATGCTCGGTCTTGGCGACTTCCTCGGTCTTGCCCTGCAGGTCTTCCAGCGCCACCGCCAGCGCCTGATTGCGGATGGTGCGCTCGACCGGCGACAGCTGGTTCAGCCCCAGCATCCGGATCAGCGGCCGCAGGCTGATGCCGTTGACGAACAGCGTCAGCAGCACGAAGCCGGTGGTGGCCACCGCGATGAACTGGCGCGCCTCCTCGGCCACGCCGGTCTGCTCGGTCACGGCCAGCGCCAGGGCCAGCGACACGGCGCCGCGCAGGCCGCCCCACAGCATCACCGCCTTATAAGGGTTGCTGACCTTGGTGCCCAGCTTGGTCAGCCCCAGCAACGGCAGCAGGCCGAACACCACGATGGCCCGCGCCACCAGCGTCACCAGGAACACCACGGCCACCAGCACCAGTTCCTGCCAGTCGGCGGCCGCCATCAGCTTGGGGATCAGCATGGCCGCGAACAGGAAGATGAGGGAGTTGGCCCAGAAGCCGAATTGTTCCCAGGCGCTCGACAGGTATTCGAAGGTGGTCGGCGACATGCGGGTGCGGCCGGTCGACCCCACCACCAGGCCGGCGATCACCGTGGCGACCACGCCCGACACGTTCAGGTAGTGCTCGGAGATGAAGAAGGACAGATAGGCCAGCGTCAGCGTCAGCGTGATCTCGGCCGTGGGAAAGCCGCGCAGCCAGGCGAACAGGAAACAGGCCAGGCGCCCCATGGCGAAGCCGGCGATGCCGCCGCCGATGAAGTGCACGATGAAGTCATTGAAGATGCCGCTGACGGTCAGTTCGCCATGGCCGCCCAGCACGGCCAGCAGCACCGAGTACAAGGCGATCGACGCGGCGTCGTTGAACAGGCTTTCGCCTTCCACCAGCGTGGTCAGGCGCTTGGGAGCGCCCACTTCGCGGAAGATGCCCACCACCGCCACCGGATCGGTGGTCGCCACGATGGCGCCCAGCAGCAGACAGACCACCAGGCCATAGGACGAGATCGCGTCCAGCGTCACGCCGACCACCACGGTGCACACCACCACCGCGACGATGGCCATCATCAGGATCGGGCCGATGTCGTCCATCAGGCGCCGCACGTTCATGGACAGCGCGGTCTCGAACAACAGCACCGGCAGGAACACCATCAGGAAGGTCTCGGAGGAGATCTCGAACCGTTCCAGCGAGTCGAGGAAGTCGCCGATCCAGCTCGGCGCCCAGCCATGGACGTGCACGATGATGCCCAGCAAGCAGCCGACGATAGCCAGCAGCACCGAGTAGGGCAGCTTGAGGCGGCCAGCCAGCGGCGGCATGAAGCACACCAGGGTCAACAGCCCGGCCAGGCCGAATACGAGAAAACCTACATCCATGGATAACGCCGCGTCCCGATCATGAAGCTTGTGAGAAGTTCCACAAGAATAGCGGGTTTTCCGGTCGATTCCGGCGAACAGATATTTCCGGCGCACGTTTCGTTACCCCGATCGGGCCGGGCGATGCGCGCCGCGCCATGTTTTTTCGGTATGGTAGGGGCCGTGCAGAAACTTCGCAGGAGCCGCACTTGGCACGCGTCCATACCCTGGCCCGGCGCACCGACGCCCCGGCCATGCTCGTCCAGCTGACCGATTGCCACCTGTTCGGCGAGCCCGACACCGTGATGCTCGGCGTCAACACCGATGCCAGCCTGCGCGCCGTGCTGCGCCAGATCGAGGCCGACGGCAAGCATCCCGACCTGCTGCTGGCCACCGGCGACCTGTCCCAGGACGGCGAGCCCGCCGCCTACCAGCGCCTGGCCGCCATGCTGGGCGCCGCGCCGGCGCTGGAAGGCGCCCGGATCCGTTGCCTGCCGGGCAACCACGACCTGCCCGTGGCGATGCGCCATGAACTGCCCGAATGGTCGGTGCCGGTGACGGACGTGGGCGCCTGGCGCGTGGTCTCGCTGGACACCACCGTGCCCGGCTCGAACGCCGGCCACCTGCCCGACAGCCAGCTCGACCTGCTGGAAGCCGCGCTGGCCGAGGCGCCCGGACGGCACACGCTGCTGGCCATGCACCACAACCCGATGCAGATCGACAGCCACTGGCACGACTCGATGATGATCGACAACCCGCAGGCGCTGTTCAAGCTGCTGACGCGCTGGCCGCAGGTGCGGGTGCTGCTGTGGGGCCACGTGCACCACGAGTTCGACCGCCGCCGCCACAACCTGCGCATGCTCGCCACGCCGTCCACCTGCTTCCAGTTCAGCATCCGCGACGGCAAGCACGTGGTCGACAACCTCGCGCCCGGCTATCGCTGGATCAAGCTTTACCAGGATGGCTCCATGGCCACCGGCGTGCGGCGCGTGCAGGACGCGCTGTGGCAGGCGACGCAGCCCGGCCCCGACAGCGCGCAAGCGGCCTGAGCAGGCGCCGCGCGTTTCGCGCGCGCAATAAAAAACGGGGCACCATATGCGTGGTGCCCCGCAAGCATCCGTCTCATAGGGGAGGGGAAAGAGGAGAAGCCGAGACGGATGACAAGACTGCCAACCAAAGTTTGCGGTCTACGTGAAGTTAGGCGGCGCCCACCTCATTAAGTTTCTGAAATGGCCCGTTATTTCGCGGTGAATTTGTATCAATTTATTGGTGCGTCGCGACAACGGCCGCCACGGCCCCTTCCCACAGGCGCGCACAGGCGGCGGAACCAAAGAAAAGGGCCGCGAATCGCGGCCCTGGGCATGGATGCGGCGGGGAGGATGTGGCGGAGAATCAGGCGGCCAGGTTGCCGCGCATCTTCTTCAGCGCGGCCGCCTCGATCTGGCGGATGCGCTCGGCCGACACGCCGAATTCCTGCGCCAGTTCATGCAGCGTGGCGCCGCCGTCGTCCTGCAGCCAGCGCGCTTCGACGATGCGGCGCGAACGCGGGTCGAGCGCTTCCAGCGCGCTCGACAGGCCCGAGCTCTGCAGCTGGTCGCGCGCGGCGCGTTCCAGCACGCGGGTCGGCTCCTGGCGGCCTTCGTCGGACAGGTAGGCGATGGGCGCGTAGCTGTCGTCATCGTCGTCCTGGTTCTCGAGCGACATGTCGCGGCCGGACAGGCGCACTTCCATTTCGCTGACGTCCTCGCGGCGCACGTTGAGTTCGCGCGCGATGTGGTCGACCTGTTCCGGGTCCAGCGTCTGGCCGTCCGGGCGCATGCTGCGCAGGTTGAAGAACAGCTTGCGCTGGGCCTTGGTGGTCGCTACCTTGACCAGGCGCCAGTTGCGGATGATGTATTCGTGGATCTCGGCCTTGATCCAGTGCACGGCGAACGACACCAGGCGCACGCCGCGCTCGGGGTCGAACCGCTTGACGGCCTTCATCAGGCCGACGTTGCCTTCCTGGATCAGGTCGGCGTGAGGCAATCCATAGCCCAGGTACTGGCGCGCGACCGACACCACCAGTCGCAGGTGCGACAGCACCAGCTCGCGCGCGGCGCCCAGGTCTTCGCTGTCGCGCAGGCGACGGCCAAGTTCGGTTTCGCGTTCGGCCGACAGGACCGGCAGGCGGTTCACGGCCGAGATGTAGGCGTCGATCGTGCCGAGCGCGCCCGGATTGGCGATGGCCAACGCCAGGGCGTTGCCGGACGTGGCCAACGAAGTACTGGGTTGTTTCATTGCGACGGTCTCCGGAAGGCGAAGGGGTAAAGACATGGATTCGATGTTAGCACTCTAGTAAAGGGAGTGCTAATTCGACTATTGCGGCGCGTCAAAGTTTCCTTTCCTTGATACGACCCCATTTTAAATCCCCGGCTGTCGGCAGGGCTGGGGTCCGGCTCGCCAGGCGGGTCCGCCACGGGCCAAACGGCCCGGCTACCAGCCCAGGCGCTTCAGGCCGGCCGCGGTGGCCTCGCCATCCGGACGCGCGAACAGCGCGCCGCGGGGATCCATATAGACCTGGTACTTCGCGCCGTCGAACAACGGCATGTAGGCCGCGCTGCCGAATTGGACATCGACAAAGGGGAACCAGTTCGGGAAGCTCTGCTTGAGCGAGCCCAGGTCCGGCGCCGGCCAGTCGTCCAGCGCGTGCACCGAACGCGTCGCCGAGGCCTCGCGCGCGGCGTCGCTGTAGCGGCCGGACAGGCGCTCCAGGCGATACAGGGGCGACACGCCGGCCATCAGGGCCGGCAGACGCCAGCGCACCACGCGGGCGTCGATCTGCCACTGGTCGCCGTACAGCACGTACTGCTTGGTGCCCACGCCTGGCGCGGTGGCGCTGACCTGGAACTGGCCCTCCGCCTGCTGGCGGATCTCGATCCGGGCGACCGGTTCGTCCGTGGTCAGCTTGAAGAACTGAACCAGCGACAGCGCCAGCAGCCCCGACACGCCGCCCAGCAACAGCAGCAACAGGCCGAACACGCGCCGCACGGGCCGGAACTGGAAGGTGCGCCGGCCGCGCTCGTCGCGCGGGCCGCCCTTGCCCAGCAGCATCGCCAGGCCCGGCAGGAAGACGACCACCGCGGCCAGCAGGATCCAGACGAAGGGAGCGATTCCGTTGATCAAATCAGGCGATCCTATGCAAAGAACGCCACGGCCGGGGACCGGGCGGGGGACGCCGCGGGCCTGCCACGGCAGGCCGCCCAGTATAGAAGCGGGGCGTCAGGCCGCC
Source organism: Achromobacter sp. 2789STDY5608621 (assembly GCF_001299375.1). Taxonomy (NCBI): domain Bacteria; kingdom Pseudomonadati; phylum Pseudomonadota; class Betaproteobacteria; order Burkholderiales; family Alcaligenaceae; genus Achromobacter; species Achromobacter sp. 2789STDY5608621. The sequence goes on from NZ_CYTU01000014.1 coordinate 112,904, forward strand.
GGCTTTCCAAGCCGCTCGACGTGAAACCGGATGTGATCCTCGATGAAGGTCGAGATGAAGTAATAGCCATGGTCGTAGCCCTCCTGGCGGCGCAGCGTCAGCGGCTGGCCGGCGCTGGCGCAGGCGGCCTCGAATACCTCGGGATACAACTGCTCGGCCAGGAACTGGTCGGCGGTGCCCTGGTCGACCAGGATGCCGTCGGGGAACGGCTGGCGCAGGCCGCGCATCAGCGCCGAGGCATCGTAGGCGGCCCAGTCGTCGCGGTTCTCGCCCAGGTAGGCGCCGAACGCCTTCTGGCCCCAGGGGCACTGGCTGGGCGCGGCGATCGGGGCGAAGGCCGAGACCGAGCGGAACTTGCCCGGATTGCGCAGCGCCAGCACCAGCGCGCCGTGGCCGCCCATCGAGTGGCCGAAAATGCCGACGCGCGCGGCGTCGCCGGGCAGGGCGGTGGTGACGATGCCATGGAGCTCGCGGGTCACGTAGCTGTCCATCCGGTAGCGGGCGCGCCAGGGCGCGGTGGTGGCGTCCAGGTAGAAACCGGCGCCGGTGCCCAGGTCCCAGCTTTCGTCTTCACCGGGCACATTGGCGCCGCGCGGGCTGGTGTCGGGCGCCACCAGCATCACGCCCAGTTCGGCGGCCAGGCGCTGCGCGCCCGCCTTGATCATGAAGGTTTCCTCGGTGCAGGTCAGGCCGGCCAGATAGAACAGCACCGGCACCGGGCCGTGCTCGGCCTGCGGCGGGACGAACACCGAAAACCGCATCGGCAGGCCGATCTCGGCCGACTCATGGCGGTAATAGCGCTGCGAACCCCCGAAACAACGATGCTGGGAAATGAGTTCCAGGGAGGCGGGCATGGGAAGTCTCCGGGTCTGAGGCTGAAGAAAATTCGGTCGGAATTAGGGTATATCCACGGTACGAGGATCCGTCGCCGAATGTTAACCTGCCCGAATTGGAGTCCTTTCCACAAAAAGTAGCGATTCCGCGCCCATATTGTGATCGCGGGGCTTGACCAGCGTTCACCGTGGCACTATTTATATACGTGAGAGAAGACAACCCGTTCTTCTGGAAGCGCAAGCCCTGACACTATGGCCCGTCTGCCCCGTCTGTACGCCCCTGGGCTGCCCCAACTGGTGCAGGCCAACTTCATTCAGCCGCTGGCGGCGGCATCACAGCCCGCCCCGGCCGATATCCTCAACCAGCTGGCCACGTGGCTGGGCGAATCCGCCCAGCGCCACCGCGTGTCGGTGCACGGCTGGCTGCTCGCCAACGACCGCATCCTGCTGCTGGCCACCCCCGCCGACGAGGAAGGCCTGCCGCGCCTGATGCAGACGCTGGGGCGCAACCTGGCGGCGCGCCTGCGCGGCGGCCGGGTGTTCGCCGGACGCTACCGATCGGCCCTGCTCGAACCCGGCGCCTGGGTGCTGCCCGCGCTGGTCTGGCTGGAAACCTACCCGGTGCGCAGCGGCGCCTCGCAGGATCCCGATTCCTGGCCCTGGTCGTCGGCCTCCAGCCATACCGGCAACACCACCGCCGCGCCGGCGCAGTGGCAGTCCGACCACGCCGACTACTGGGCCTGCGGCAACACGCCGTTCGATCGCCAGGCCAACTACCGCAAGCGCCTGCAGGACGGCCTGTCGCGCGAGGAAAGCCAGCGCATCGATCAGGCCGTTTCGGGCCAGTGGGCGCTGGGCGGCCCGAGTTTCATCGCCAGCCTGGCCCACACCGCCAGCCGCCGCGTGGCCCCGGGCCAGCGCGGACGCCCGCGCAAGAAGCCGGCCACGCCGGCCGCCGCCGAGTCCGACAGCGATGCCGCGGTGTCCGCACCGTCGGCGTCACCGCCGCCCACCAGCGGAACCTCCGGAAGCGGATCGTCTTCCTGACACAGCGCCTTCGGGCGCTTTTTTCATGCCGCCGCGAGCACATCGCGGCGGCATGATCGCGTGCTCCAGCTCGGCCCAACGGGCGCCGAACGACCTGCCGGATTTGCCAAAAAGCATCACAATAATTGGGGACTGAACATAGGGAAAATGGGGGATTTATCCCCCCAGGGTCGATGCCGGCCGGCACACCCCCTTGGCAAGCCTTGATTGGCGCGGCCGTTGTTGCGTCCCCATATTAATGCTCTATGACGGTGCATCTAATTAATTAGGGTCACACCCCTTATATTCCTATTGCACCCTACTGCTCTCGGGGGTATTGTCCGTTCCTGCACTGCAACATTAGAACGCAGTCTTACTGCGGAGCGCGCCATGCCCCAAATCACCCCGAACGAATCCTGTCCCACCCCCAAGGCGACCCCGATCGATGCCAGCCGCATCGGCCTGCCGCCTGCCCAGGGCCTGTACCACCCCAAGAACGAACATGACGCCTGTGGCGTGGGGTTCGTGGCGCACATCAAGGGCAAGAAAAGCCACGCCATCATCCAGCAAGGCCTGAAGATCCTGGAAAACCTGGATCACCGCGGCGCGGTGGGCGCGGACAAGCTGATGGGCGACGGCGCCGGCATCCTGATCCAGATCCCCGATACGCTGTACCGCGACGAGTTCGCGCAGCACGGCATCACCCTGCCCCCGCCCGGCGAATACGGCGTGGCCATGGTGTTCCTGCCCAAGGAAACGGCCTCGCGCCTGGCCTGCGAACAGGAACTCGAGCGCTCGGTGCGCGCCGAAGGCCAGGTCGTGCTGGGCTGGCGCAACGTGCCCGTGGACGTCGACATGCCCATGTCGCCCACCGTGCGCGACTGCGAACCCGTGATCCGCCAGTTGTTCATCGGCCGCGGCGCCGACGTGATGGTGCCGGACGCGCTCGAGCGCAAGCTGTACGTGATCCGCAAGACCGCCAGCCACGCCATCCAGAACATGCACCTGGCGCACGGCAAGGAATACTTCGTGCCCTCGGCCTCGGTGCGCACCGTGGTCTACAAGGGCCTGCTGCTGGCCGACCAGGTCGGCCGCTACTACCGCGACCTGGCCGACCCGCGCACCGTGTCGGCGCTGGCGCTGGTGCACCAACGCTTCTCGACCAACACCTTCCCGGCCTGGCCGCTGGCCCACCCGTACCGCATGATCGCCCACAACGGCGAAATCAACACGGTCAAGGGCAACTTCAACTGGCTGCGCGCCCGCGAAGGCATGATGCAGTCGGCCGTGCTGGGCGACGACCTGAAGAAGCTGTACCCCATCGTCTATGAAGGCCAGTCGGACACCGCCACGTTCGACAACTGCCTGGAACTGCTGGTGAACTCGGGCTACTCGCTGGCCCACGCCATGATGATGATGATCCCGGAAGCCTGGGAACAGCACACGCAGATGGACGAAAGCCGCCGCGCTTTCTACGAATACCACGCCGCCATGATGGAACCGTGGGACGGCCCCGCCGCGGTCGCGTTCACCGACGGCCGCCAGATCGGCGCCACGCTCGACCGCAACGGCCTGCGCCCGGCGCGCTACCTGGTGACCGACGACGACATGGTCATCCTGGCTTCCGAAGCCGGCACCCTGTCGATCCCGGAAAACCGCATCATCAAGAAGTGGCGCCTGCAGCCGGGCAAGATGTTCCTGATCGACCTGGAACAGGGCCGCATCATCGACGACGCCGAGATCAAGCTGCAGCTGGCCAACAGCCGTCCGTACCGCCAGTGGATCGAACGCCTGCAGATCAAGCTGGAATCGCTGCCGGCCCCGCGCCAGGCCGCCGTGCCCACGCAGTCGCCGGTGGCGCTGCTGGATCGCCAGCAGGCCTTCGGCTGGACCCAGGAAGACTACAAGTTCATCCTGGAACCCATGGCCTCGACCGGCGAGGAAGTGATCGGCTCGATGGGCAACGACGCCCCGCTGGCCGTGCTGTCCGACCGCGCCAAGCCGTTCTACAACTATTTCCGCCAATTGTTCGCCCAGGTCACCAACCCGCCGATCGACCCGATCCGCGAGCAGATGGTGATGTCGCTGGTGTCGTTCATCGGCCCCAAGCCCAACCTGCTGGACATCAACAACGTCAACCCGCCGCTGCGCCTGGAAGTGTCGCAGCCGGTGCTGGACTTCGCCGCCATGGCGCAGATCCGCGACATCGAACAGGTGACGGGCAAGAAGTTCCGCAGCTTCGAGCTGGACATCACCTACCCGGCCGCCTGGGGTCCCGAGGGCATTGAAGCCCGCGTGGCCGCCCTGTGCGCGCGCGCCGTGGACGCGGTGCAAAGCGGCTACAACATCCTGATCGTGTCGGACCGCCTGGTCGACGGCGAGCGCGTGGCCATCCCCGCGCTGCTGGCCACCTCGGCGGTGCACCAGCATCTGATCCGCGCCGGCCTGCGCACCAACACCGGCCTGGTGGTGGAAACCGGCTCGGCCCGCGAAGTGCACCACTTCGCGCTGCTGGGCGGCTATGGCGCCGAGGCCATCCACCCCTACCTGGCGCTGGAATCGCTGGGCAAGATGAGCGACCCGGAAAAGGCCGTCAAGAACTTCATCAAGGCGATTGGCAAGGGCCTGAACAAGGTGATGTCCAAGATGGGCATTTCCACCTACATGTCCTACACCGGCGCCCAGATCTTCGAGGCGGTCGGCCTGCAGAGCAGCCTGGTGAACAAGTACTTCACCGGCACCGCCTCCAACATCGAAGGCATCGGCATCTTCCAGGTGGCCGAGGAAGCGCTGCGCCAGCACCGCGCCGCGTTCAGCAGCGACCCGGTCCTGGCCAACGACCTCGACGCCGGCGGCGAATACGCCTACCGCGTGCGCGGCGAAGAGCACATGTGGACGCCGGACTCCATCGCCAAGCTGCAGCACGCCTCGCGCGCCAACAACTACCGCACGTACAAGGAGTACGCGCAGATCATCAACGACCAGAGCCGCCGCCACATGACGCTGCGCGGCCTGTTCGAGTTCCGCTTCGACCCGTCGCGCGCCATTCCGCTCGATGACGTCGAATCGGCCAAGGACATCGTCAAGCGTTTTGCCACCGGCGCCATGTCGCTGGGCTCGATCTCGACCGAGGCGCACTCGGTGCTGGCCGTCGCCATGAACCGCATCGGCGGCAAGTCCAACACCGGCGAAGGCGGCGAGGACGAACTGCGCTACCGCGCCGAAATGCGCGAAGGCCGCAGCACCATCAAGGACGGCGACACGCTGGCCTCGCTGCTGGGCCCGGAACGCATCGAAGCCGACGTCGAACTCAAGAAGGGCGACTCGCTGCGCTCGAAGATCAAGCAGGTCGCCTCGGGCCGCTTCGGCGTCACCGCCGAGTACCTGTCGTCGGCCGACCAGATCCAGATCAAGATGGCGCAGGGCGCCAAGCCCGGCGAGGGCGGCCAGCTGCCCGGCCACAAGGTCTCGGAATACATCGCCAAGCTGCGCTATTCGGTGCCGGGCGTGGGCCTGATCTCGCCGCCGCCGCACCACGACATCTACTCGATCGAGGACCTGGCGCAGCTGATCCACGACCTGAAGAACGTCAACACCAAGGCCTCGATTTCGGTCAAGCTGGTGTCGGAAGTCGGCGTTGGCACGGTGGCCGCGGGCGTGGCCAAGGCCAAGGCCGACCACGTCGTGATCGCCGGCCATGACGGCGGCACGGGCGCCTCGCCGGTGTCGTCCATCAAGCACGTCGGCACGCCGTGGGAACTCGGCCTGGCCGAGACCCAGCAGACGCTGGTGCTGAACCGCCTGCGCAGCCGCATCCGCGTGCAGGCCGACGGCCAGATGAAGACCGGCCGCGACGTCGTCATCGGCGCGCTGCTGGGCGCCGACGAGTTCGGCTTCGCCACCGCGCCGCTGGTCGTCGAAGGCTGCATCATGATGCGCAAGTGCCACCTGAACACCTGCCCGGTGGGCGTGGCCACGCAGGATCCGGTGCTGCGCAAGAAGTTCCAGGGCAAGCCCGAGCACGTCGTCAACTTCTTCTTCTTCATCGCCGAGGAAGTGCGCGAGATCATGGCCCAGCTGGGCATCCGCAAGTTCGACGACCTGATCGGCCGCGCCGACCTGCTCGACATGCGCTCGGGCGTCGAACACTGGAAGGCGCAGGGCCTGGACTTCGCCCGCGTGTTCCACCAGACCCAATCCGACGCCGACGTGCGCCAGACCGAAGAGCAGGACCACGGCCTGGCCGGCGCGCTGGATCACCAGCTGATCGAGCGCAGCAAGCCCGCGCTGGAACGCGGCGAGAAGGTCTCGTTCATCGTGCCGGTGCGCAACCGCAACCGCACCATCGGCGCCATGCTGTCGGGCGCCGTGGCCGCGCGCTACGGCCACGACGGCCTGCCGGACGACACCATCCACATCCAGTGCAACGGCACCGCCGGCCAGAGCTTCGGCGCGTTCCTGGCCCATGGCATCACCATGGACCTGGTGGGCGAAGGCAACGACTACGTCGGCAAGGGCCTGTCGGGCGGCCGCATCATCGTGCGCTCGCCCAATGACTTCCGCGGCTTCGGCCCCGACCACATCATCGCCGGCAACACCGTGCTGTACGGCGCGCTGGCGGGCGAAGCCTTCTTCAACGGCGTGGCCGGCGAACGCTTCGCGGTGCGCAATTCGGGCGCCGCCACGGTGGTGGAAGGCACCGGCGACCACGGCTGCGAATACATGACCGGCGGCACCGTGGTGGTGCTGGGCGCCACCGGCCGCAACTTCGCCGCCGGCATGTCGGGCGGCGTGGCGTACGTGTGGGATCCGGAGCGCACGCTCAAGCATCGCGCCAACCTGTCGATGGTCGAACTGGAAGCCGTGGTGCCGCACGCCGAGCAGCAGGCCCAGAACAACATCGACGTCTGGCACAGCGCGCAGCGCGGCGGCGAACGCGAAACGGATGAAGCCATCCTGCGCCGCCTGGTGGAAGACCACTTCCGCTACACCGGCAGCTTCCGCGCCCGCGAAATCCTGGGCGACTGGGAAGCCTCGCGCGGCAAATTCGTAAAGGTCATGCCGACGGACTACCGCCGCGCATTGGGTGAAATGTGGCGTGCAGCCAACCCGCAACAACTGGCTGCGTGAGGGATACCATGGGAAAGATTACCGGCTTTATGGAATTTCAGCGTCTGCAGGAGGCCTCCGAGGCCCCGCAGAAGCGGCTGAAGAACTGGCGCGAATTCGTGCTGCACCTGACCGACGACCAGGCCAAGCAGCAGGCGGCGCGCTGCATGGACTGCGGCATCCCGTTCTGCAACAACGGCTGCCCGGTCAACAACATCATCCCCGACTGGAATGACCTGGTGTACAAGCAGGACTGGCGCCGCGCGCTGGACGTGCTGCACTCCACCAACAACTTCCCGGAATTCACCGGCCGCATCTGCCCGGCGCCGTGTGAAGCCGCCTGTACCTTGAACATCAACAGCGACGCCGTGGGCATCAAGTCCATCGAGCACGCCATCATCGACAAGGGCTGGGCCGAAGGCTGGGTCGCGCCGCAACTGCCGGCGCGCAAGACCGGCAAGAAAGTCGCCGTGGTCGGCTCCGGCCCCGCCGGCATGGCCTGCGCGCAGCAGCTGGCGCGCGCCGGCCACTCGGTCACGCTGTTCGAGAAGAGCGACCGCATCGGCGGCCTGCTGCGCTACGGCATCCCCGACTTCAAGCTGGAAAAGCACCAGATCGACCGCCGCATCTCGCAGATGGAAGCCGAAGGCGTGGAATTCGCGCCCTCGACCTACGTCGGCAATCCGTCCGACCCGGTGGCCGACGGCCTGACCGTGCGCACCCCGGACTCGCTGCTGGCCGAGTTCGACGCCGTGGTGATGAGCGGCGGTTCGGAAACCCCGCGCGACCTGCCGGTGCCCGGCCGCGAGCTGTCGGGCGTGTACTTCGCCATGGACTTCCTGCGCCAGCAGAACAAGGCCGTGGCCGGCGACCGCCTCACCAACCAGACGCTGGCCAAGGGCAAGCACGTGGTGGTGATCGGCGGCGGCGACACCGGTTCCGACTGCGTTGGCACCAGCAACCGACACGGCGCGGCCTCGGTCACGCAGTTCGAGCTGATGCCCCAGCCGCCCGAATCCGAGAACAAGACCATGACGTGGCCGTACTGGCCGCTGAAGATGCGCACTTCGTCCTCGCACGAGGAAGGCTGCGAACGCGACTGGTCGGTGACCACCAAGCTGCTGCAGGGCAGCAACGGCAAGGTCGAGAAGCTGGTCGGCGCCCGCGTCGAGTGGTTCAAGGACGAAGCCACCGGCCAGATGAAGATGCGCGAGGTCGAAGGCTCGGAATTCGAGATCAAGGCCGATCTGGTGCTGCTGGCCATGGGCTTCGTGTCGCCGGTGCAGACCGTGCTGGACGCCTTCGGCGTCGACCGCGATGCGCGCGGCAATGTGCGCGCCAACACCGACGACTACCGCACCAACGTGGAGAAGGTCTTCACCGCCGGCGACATGCGCCGCGGCCAGTCCCTGGTGGTCTGGGCCATCCGCGAAGGCCGCCAGTGCGCGCGCTCGGTGGATGCCTACCTGATGGGGTCGAGCGAACTGCCGCGCTGATCGCGCCGCGTTGCCAGGCCGGCCATCGGCCGGCCCCCGCTTTCGCCGCCCGGCACATCGTGCCCGGCGGCGAAATTCTTTCAGCCAGCCGACATTTCGCATTGCGTAAGATGCGGCATCGACCCCATCGCGCCGCCCGCCATGTCCTCCGCTGACCCCGCCGTTGCCGCACCGCCGACGCTGCCGCAGATTTTCCTGGCCTTCGCCAAGGTCGGCCTGACCAGCTTCGGCGGCGGGCTGAGCGGCTGGATGATGCGTGAATTCGTGCAGCAGCGGCGCTGGCTGTCCGAATCCGATTTTCTCAGCGGCCTGGCGCTGGCGCAGTCGTTCCCCGGCGTGAACGTGGTGAACCTGGCCATCTGGATCGGCTTTCGCCTGCGCGGCGGCCCCGGCGCGCTGCTGGGCGGCCTGGGCATCACCGTGCCGCCGATGCTGGTGGCGATCGCCGCCGCGGCGCTGTTCGCCCGCCTGGCCCAATCGCACGGCCTGCACGTGGCGATGGCGGGCGTGGCGGCGGCGGCGGTGGGCGTATCGCTGCAGACCGGCCTGCGCGCCGCGCGGCGCGCGCTGCAGGGATGGGTGCCCGCCGCGGTCATGGGCGTGACCTTTGCCGCCATCTTCCTGCTGCGCCTGCCGTTGTTGTGGGTGGTGGGCGTCATGGCGCCGCTGTCGATCGGCATCGCCTATTCGCGCCTGCGGCGCCGGGAGCGACAGCCATGAACCTGGCCACGCTGCACGACCTGTTCGCGGTCTTCACGCCGCAGTCGTTCCTGACGGTGGGCGGCGGCCAGAGCATCCTGCCCGAAATCCACCGCCAGGCCGTCGACAACTATGGCTGGATCACCGAAGCGCAGTTCCTGGACTACTTCGCCCTGTCGCGCATCACGCCGGGGCCGGCCTCGCTGCTGGTGACGCTGATCGGCTGGCAGGTGGGCGGCTGGGCCGGCGCCATCGCCACCTCGATCGCGATCTTCCTGCCCTGTTCGCTACTGATCTATGCGCTGGCGCGGGTCTGGGCGCGATATCGCCACGCCACCTGCGTGCGCGCCATCGAGGCCGGACTGGTGCCGGTCGCCGCCGGCATGATCCTGGCCTCGTCGTGCACGCTGCTGCGCGCCGCCGAGGGCGGCGCGTGGGCCTGGGGCGTAGCCGCCGCCTCGACGCTGGCGCTGGTCTACACCCGCGTCAGCCCCTTCCTGATGCTGGCGCTGGGCGCGCTCGTGTTCCTGGCCGCGCTGGCCTGACACGCGACGCCGCCCATCGTTGCGCGGCGCACCGTCGACGCGGCGCCCACCGGACGGCATGGCGCTAGGCGCCGCCGCCCTGCATGCGCTGGCCCGACACCGCGGCCTGCCCCAGCCAGTACACCACGCCCGCCACCACGAAGCTGGCCGGCGCCGCGAACGTCGCGGCCAGGCCGCTCACGTGCATCAACGCCAGGCCGCTCGCGGCGCCCGCGAACCAGGCGCCCAGGCCACGGCGGTTGTAGGCGCTGCCGCCGCCCGACGCCGGCGTGGACTCGCCCGCCGCCAGGATGTGCACCAGCGCCACCGCGACCCACGCCACCACGAAGATGCCCTGGTAAGCCAGCGCCTGCAGCAGGTAGGCGAACACGTCGAACAGCATCAAGGCGTACGACACCAGCCCCACCACCACCGCCCACGCCGCCTTGGGCCAGCGGCCCAGGCCGAAGCGCGCGAAGAAGGCCTGCATGTTGATGGTGGCCAGGTAATAGTTGGCGGTGTTGATGCGGGTCTGCGTCACCCAGACGAAGAACAGGCCGCCCAGTCCCATCAGCTTGAGCAGCGCCAGCACCACCGACACCTCGCTCAAGGCGCCATCGCCGGGAATGATGGCGACCAGGTAGATGCCGGCCACGCCGTTGAGCAGGAAGGTGACCAGGTAGAACGGCATGCCGAAGTTGTAGCGGCCGTGGTAGCGCGCATCCTCGCGGCGGCCGAAGCGCGCGTAATCGAAGGTGAACATCATCAGGATCCAGACGCCCATGTAATACACGTAGGCGTCCCACCAGCCGCCCGCCACCGGCCCGCCGGCCGGGCCGAACGCCAGCCAGGCGTCGCTGTAGCCGTACTCGCGCGTGGCCAGCGCCACCGCCAGCAGCAGGCCGCCCAGGTAGAACGGCAACAGCACGCCGTTGAACTTGTCGAGCCAGCGCTGCACGCTGCCGAAGATCAGCAGCACGCTGTAGATGACCACTAGCAGCGCGAAGGCCCAGTACGGCACGGCCGGGAACATGTGGTGCGCGGCCACCGCCATCACCGAACCCTCGAACACGGCGTAGTAGATGGCGGTGGCGAAGAAGATCAGGGTGGCCAGCGCCGCGCCCGAGGTGCCGAACACGCCGCGCGAGAACAGCGCCACCGACTGGCCGGTGCGGATGGCGTAACGCGAGATGACTGCGTTGATCAGGCCATAGGAAATCACCGACAGCACCATGCCGATGATGGCGTTGCGGGCGCCGTAGTTGAGCGCCAGCGTGGCGCCGACCACGATGTAGAAGATGGCGCTGCACACGGCCCACCAGGCCATGGTGAGCGGGAATCGGCCCATGCGGTCGGCATCGGCCACGGTGGCTAGGGAAGTGTCCCGGTCGGAGGACGAGGAGCTGGAAGCAAGGTTGGCCATGGAGGCTCTCCTGACGTGCTGAAGAACCGCGGAATGCGGACGAGTACGGCGTGCAGCGTGTGAAACTCGAAAAGCACAGGCGCAGGCGCGCCCGCCCGGCCTGTCGGAACAGGCCGGAAGGAAAGCAACGATCAACGGGGAAACGGGGCGGGGATCAACCCATGGCGGCACGCAGCCTGTCGAGGCGGGCGCGGTAGTCCTTGCGGGCCTGCAAGGCCGTTTCCAGCGTGACCCGTTCGAAGCGGGCCTGCTGGTTGGGCTGCATCTGGCCGACCTTGTCGAGATCGGCGCTGATCACGGTGCCGATCATGGCGTAGCCGCCGCCGGACACGGCATCACGATGCAGGATGATGGGTTCCACCCCCGCCGGCACCTGGATGGAACCGATGGGATAGCAGGCGTCGACGATGTTGGACGGATCGGCGCCCGCGCCGAACGGCTGCTCGCGCGGCTGGAACTTCAGCGCGCGGCCCTTCTTGTAGCGGTAGCCGATGCGGTCGGCCTCCGAGGTCACGCTCCAGGCGTCCTCGTAGAACGAGGCGGCCGATTCCGGCATCAGGCGATGGTCGTACAGGCCCGGCACCACGCGCAGTACCTGCTCCTTCGGGCATTGGCTGGCGAGCTCCGGCGGCAGCGCGCGGCCGACCCGCGTCCCCGGGCGCGGCACGCCCACGCGCAAGCGGTCGCCGGCCTGCAGGCGGCGGCCGTCGAAGCCGCCAATGGCGCCCAGCGTGTAGGTCGAGCGGCTGCCCAGCACCTCGGGCACGTCGATGCCGCCGGCGATCGCCAGGCAGGCGCGCGCGCCGGCCTGCACGAAATCGAACGACAGCCGGGCGCCGGCCGGCACCGCCAGCGCGGTGTTGCAGGCCTGTGCCTGGCCATCGATCCTGGGCATCATGGTGGCGCCGGTGACGGCGATCACCGCGGCGCGCGTGAAACGCAGCTCGGGGCCCATCAGCGTGCATTCCAGCACCGCCGCGTCCTCGGGATTGCCCACCAGCAGGTTGGCGGCGGCCAGCGCGTACTGGTCGAGCGCGCCCGAGGGCGGAATGCCCAGGTGGTAGTAGCCCTGGCGGCCACGATCCTGGACCGACGTCGCCAGCCCGGGCTTGATCACTTCGATGAGCGGTTCGTCATGCGGCATGGAGCGTCTCCAGAAGGCGGGCGTTGTACTGCTCGGGCGCCGCCATGAATTCGGACAGCGAGAACGACACGGGGCGGATGTCGAGCTGGAAGGTGCCGGCCTCGACCCGCGCCACCGCCGCGTCGTACTCGGCGCGGCTGATCGGCTTGAACTTGACGATGTCGCCGGGGCGGAAGAACACCATGGAGTCGCGCAGGTGCGCCTGGCGCTGCGCGGGCTCGAAGATCGGCGCGGGCGTCACGCCGAACATCTGGTAGCCGCCGGCGCCGCGCACGGAATAGATGCAGGCGAAGCAGCCGCCATGTCCCACCGTGTGCTTGGGCGTGTCGGTGCGCGGCCGCAGGTACTTGGGCACTTCGAGCTGGCGCTCGCGCTCGACCATCTGGAACATGAACGGCAGGCCGGCCACGAAACCAACCATCGACACGAACCAGGGCGCGCTGGAATGCGCCGCGATGAATGCATCGGTATCGGCAAAGCCATTGATGCGCGCGGCGTACTCCAGGTCGGTCGAGGCCGGGTCCTGGTGGCGCTCGCGAAAGCGCATCAGCGTCTCGTGGGTCCAGGGATCGTTGTAGAGCACCGGCACCTGGATGACGCGGGTGTCGAGCCGCAGGTTGTCCAGGTCGATGGTGGCCTCGATCTCGCGCAGGATGGCCAGCATGGCCTCGGGCGCGACCTGGTCGGGGTCGTAGCGGATCTGGTACGAGGCGTTGGCCGGGCAGATCTCGCTCACGCCGGGCACGGCGCGCTCGCGCAGCGCGCGCGTGATGGCCATGCCCTTGAAGAACGCGGCCAGCGACATCGATTCGCTGATCTCGGCGAAGATGAATTCATCGCCGCCATGGGTGTAGCGCACCGTCATTGGGTCCCCTCCCGCTGCTGCATCCAGCTTTCCAGGTAGTTGGTGTGATAGTCGCCCGCCAGCACGTCCGGATCGGCCACCAGGGCGCGATGCAGGGCCAGCGTCGACGGCACGCCCTCGAATTCGGTTTCATCCAGCGCGCGCGCCATCCGCGCCAGCGCGGCGTCCCGGTCTTCGTCCCACACGATCAGCTTGGCCAGCAGCGAATCGTAGTAGGGCGGCACCACGCTGCCGGCGTACACCATCGAGTCGATGCGCACGCCCGGCCCGGCCGGCCAGCGCACGTGCGACACGGTGCCGGGGCCCGGCGCGAAGTTGCGCGCCGGGTCTTCGGCGTTCAGGCGGCATTCGATGGCGGCGCCGCGCATGGCGATGTCCGCTTGCTTGAAACGCAGCGGCTCGCCGTCGGCGATGCGCAGCATCTCGCGCACCAGGTCGATGCCGGTGATGGCTTCGGTGATCGGATGCTCGACCTGGATGCGCGTGTTCATTTCGATGAAGTAGAACTCGCCGCGGGTCTCGTCGTACAGGTATTCCAGCGTGCCCGCGCCGCGATAGCCCACCGACTCGGTCAGGCGCAGCGCCGATTCGCACAGCGCCTGGCGCAGCGCGGGGCTCAGCGCCGGCGACGGCGCCTCCTCGAACACCTTCTGGCGCCGGCGCTGCAGCGAGCATTCGCGCTCGAACAGGTGCACCGCGCGCTCGCCGTCGCCCAGCACCTGCACCTCGATGTGGCGGGCGCGCGGCAGGTAGCGCTCCAGGTAGACGCCGCCGTCGCCGAAGGCGGCGCGCGCCTCGGCCTGGGCCATGGGAATGGCTTCGCGCAGCTGCGCCTCGTCGGCCGCCACGCGGATGCCGCGGCCGCCGCCGCCGGCGGACGCCTTGATCATCAGCGGATAGCCGATCTGCGCCGCGTGGCTCAGGGCCTCGTCCAGCGAGCCCACCACGCCCTCGCTGCCCGGCACCGTGGGCACGCCCGCCGCCTTGGCGCAGGCGCGCGCGGCGGCCTTGTCGCCCATGCTGCGGATGGTGCGGGCGTCGGGGCCGACGAACACCAGGCCGGCGTCGGTCACGGCCTGGGAGAAATCGGCGTTCTCGGCCAGGAAGCCGTAGCCCGGATGGATCGCGTCGGCGCCGCTCTCGCGCGCCGCGGCCAGCAGGGCCTCGGCATTCAGATAGCTGCGGGTGGCGTGGGCCGGCCCGATGTGGACGGCGGCGTCGGCCAGGCGCACCGCCAGCGCGTCGCGGTCGGCGTCGCTGTAGACCGCCACCGTGCGCATGCCCAGTTCGCGCGCGGCGCGGATCACGCGCAGCGCGATCTCGCCCCGGTTGGCGACCAGCAGGGTCTGGATGCGGCGCGGCCGGTAGAAGGAATGCACGCCCATGCCTCAGCCCTCGATCCGCAGCAGGGCCTGGCCCGGTTCGACCGGATCGCCGTCGGCCACCAGGATCTCGGCGACCACGCCGCCGATCTCGGCCTCGATCTGGTTGAACTGCTTCATCACCTCGACGATGCCGACCACGTCGCCGGGCTGGATGGTGGCGCCCACCTCGACGAACGGCGCGGCGTCGGGACTGGGCCGGCGATAGAAGGTGCCGGGCAGGGGGCTCTGGATCTCTTGCTGCGACATGGGTTTTCTCCTTGGAATGTGTGGGAATGATGGGCGGATCAGGACAGCCGCGGCGGCGCGATGCGGATGCCGTGCGCCTCCAGGCGGGCGCGGGTGGCCTGCACCAGCGCCAGCGCGCCGGGCGTATCGCTGTGGATGCAGACGGAGTCGAAGCCGATCGGAATGTCGCGGCCGTCCACGGTGCGCACCTTGCCGTCGGTACACGCGCGCAGCACCTTGTCGGCCACCTGCTCCGGATCGAGCGCCTGGGTGTAGCGCGTGAAAACGATGGAGCCGCTGGCGTCGTAGTCACGGTCCGCGTAGAACTCGCGCACCACCGGCAGGCCCAGCTCGCGCGCCACCTTGCAGGTCAGCGAGTTCTCCATGCAATACAGCATCAGCGTGGGCTCCAGGTCGCGCAGCGTCTGCACCAGGCGGCGCGACAGGGTTTCGTCGCGCGCGGCGCGCATGTAGAGCGCGCCATGCGGCTTGACGTGCTGCAGCCGCAGGCCATAGAGGCGGGCGAATTCGCGCAGCGCGCCGACCTGGTAGACGATGTCGTTGACCAGGCCCTCGGCGTTCTCGTTCAGGTCGCGGCGGCCGAAGCCGACCAGGTCGCGAAAGCCGGGATGCGCGCCGATGCCGATGCCATGCTCGCGCGCCATCACCACGGTGCGGTTCATGATGTTGGGATCGCCGGCATGAAAGCCGGTGGCGATGTTGGCCGAGCTGATCAGCGGCATGATGGCGTCGTCCACGTCATCGCCGATCTTCCAGGAACCAAAGCCCTCGCCCATGTCGGAGTTCAGGTCTATCGTCGCCTTGCTCATGAAACAGGATCTCCTTCTTCTTGCAGGCCGGCTGGCCGCGCGATGCCTGCACAGTAGCGAAGCGTCCGAGGGATAAAAAGTTCTTTTTTTGGATCAATCCTTATCTGAATTTCAGATGCCCCACGTTACGCACCAAATCGGAGCGATCGATAAATTCCTATGAAATTTCAGGGATTTCCCTGAGATTTGCCGCACCCCGATGGCGCGGATAAACAGATATTCTGGTGGCTACCTATCTATTAATCAGATATTGCCGCCATGTCGCTTACCCTCCGGCAGCTCAAATATTTCGTCGCGGCCGCCGAACTCGGACAGATCTCCCAAGCGGCGATCCAGCTGGCGATCTCGCAATCCGCCGTCACCACGGCCATCCGCGAACTGGAAGAGATCGTGGGCTCGCCGCTGTTCCAGCGCAGCGCCAGCGGCGTGGCGCTGACCGAGACCGGACGCGGCTTTCTCAACCACGCCTACAACATCCTGTCCTCGGTCGACGAGGCGCTGCGCATGCCCAGCGCCGATGCGCGCGAAAGCGGACGCCTGCTGCTGGCGGCGTCCTACACCGTGATCGGCTACTTCCTGCCGTACCACCTGCAGCGCCTGTCGCAGCTCTATCCCAACCTGGACATCCAGCTGCACGAGCTCAACCGCAACGCCATCGAGGAAGGCCTGATCGCGCACCGCTACGACATGGCGGTGCTGCTGACCTCGAACGTGGTGAATCCGGAATTGGCGGTCGAGCACTTCTTCGGCTCGCCGCGGCGGCTGTGGGTGCCGGCGCGCCATGCGCTGCTGGCGCGCGACACCGTCACGCTGGAAGACGTGGCGCACGAACCGTTCATCATGCTCACGGTCGACGAGGCCGCGCACACCGCGCTGCGCTACTGGAGCGAGACGCCGTTCCGCCCCGACGTGCGCCTGCGCACCTCGTCGGTGGAAGCGGTGCGCAGCATGGTGGCCAACGGCGGCGGCGTGGCGGTGCTGTCGGACATGGTCTATCGGCCGTGGTCGCTGGAGGGCCGCCGCATCGAGACCATCCAGTTGAAGGATCCGATCCCGCCAATGAACGTGGGGCTGGCGTGGCGCAAGGGCGCGGACATCACCGGCCCGATGCGCGCGGTGCGCGACTATTTCCGCCACGCCTATGCCGTGCCGCGCGGCACCGACAATTTGCGTTGAGTCCGATTCGCGCGGGGTTGTGGCGCCGCAACCACGCGCCATGTCCCCGCTTGATGCACGTCAAGACCGGCTTTTCCCGCCTCTGCGAACCTGAATGCCTACATTCACGCAATACACGGAGAGAGGAAAATGTTCGCGATGTATCGGCGCACCCGCGCCCTTGCCCTGGCCACTGCCTGCGGCGCCACCCTGATGCTTGCCGCCCCCGCCCATGCCCACGAAGCCGGCGACATCCTGTTCCGCGTCGGCGTGACGCAGGTCCGCCCCGCGTCCGACAACGGCACCGTGCTCGATGGCAGCGTCAAACTCGACGCCAACAACAACGTGCGCCCCAGCTTCACGCTGGCCTACATGGCCACGCGCAACATCGGCATCGAACTGCTGGGCGCCTGGCCGTTCCAGCACGACGTGAGCGGCAGCGGACTGGGCAAGATCGGTTCGAGCAAGCAGTTGCCGCCGACCCTCAGCCTGCAATGGCACATTCTGCCCGACAGCATGGTGCAGCCGTATATCGGCGTCGGCATCAACTACACCAAGTTCTTCGACACCAAGGCCGAAGGCGCGCTCAAGGGCTCGGACCTGAAGATGGGCGATTCGTGGGGCGTGGCCGCGCAACTGGGCGCGGACATCAAGATCAGCGAACGCTGGTTCATGAACGCCGACATCCGCTACATCGACATCAAGTCGAAGGTGAAGCTCAACGGCGAACACATCGGCACCGCCCGCATCAATCCGTGGGTCGCCACGCTGGGCGTCGGCTACCGCTTCTGATACCCGCCCCCCACCGGCTACTGGCGCCGCTGCGCCAGTAGCTGCCGCAACGCCT
>NZ_CYTU01000015.1:0-124173 GCF_001299375.1 Achromobacter sp. 2789STDY5608621
CCGCTGGCCGACCTGGAAGCCTACGAAGAGCAGCTGCAGCAGTTCGTGTACCACTCCGGCGCCTTCATGAAGCCGCTGTTCTCGGCCGCCAAGCGCATCGTGCGCGAAGGCGGCCCGGCCCGCATCGTGTTCGCCGAGGGCGAGGACGAGCGCGTGCTGCGCGCGGTGCAGGTGGTGGTGGACGAAGGCCTGGCCCGTCCCATCCTGGTGGGCCGTCCGTCGGTGCTGCTGACCCGCATCGAGAAGCTGGGCCTGCGCCTGCGGCTGGGTGAAGACGTCGAGGTCACCAACCCCGAATACGACGAGCGCTTCCATCAGTACTGGACCACCTACTGGGAACGCATGTGCCGCCGCGGCATCACCAAGGAAATGGCGCGCGTCGAAATGCGCCGCCGCATGACGCTGATCGGCGCGATGATGGTGCACCTGGGCGACGCCGACGGCATGGTCTGCGGCTCGGTCGGCGCCTATCACGACCACCTGCGCTTCATCGACGAAGTGATCGGCCGCCGTCCGGGCCGCAACGTCTACGCCGCCATGAACATCCTGCTGCTCAACGAGCGCACGGTGGTGCTGGTGGATACGCACGTCAACGATGAGCCGACGGCCGAGCAGATCGCCGAGTTCACCATCGCCGCGGCCAAGGAAATGCAGCGCATGTTCCTGGCGCCCAAGGTGGCGCTGCTGTCGCGCTCGAACTTCGGCTCGGGCAGCTCGGCTTCCGGCGCCAAGATGCGCCGCGCGCTGGAACTGGTGCGCGCCGCCGAGCCGGAGCTGGAGATCGATGGCGAGATGCACGGCGATTGCGCGCTGGACGAAGCCCTGCGCCTGCGCATCCTGCCGTCCTCGACGCTCAAGGGCCAGGCCAACCTGCTGGTGTGCCCGAACGTGGACGCCGGCAACATCGCCTACAACCTGCTCAAGACGGCGGCCGGCGGCAACGTCGCGGTCGGCCCGTTCCTGCTGGGCGCCAACGCGCCGGTGCACATCCTGACCTCCAGCTCGACCGTGCGCCGCATCGTCAACATGACCGCGATGACTGTGGTCGATGCCAATACGCCACGTTGAAGTCACCAATGGCGGTCCGGTGTGCCGGCGCACGCCGACCGGCCTGGTCCTGACCGGGGGCGGCGCCCGCGCCGCCTACCAGGTCGGCGTGCTCAGCGCCATCATGGAGCTGCTGGACCCCGACTGGCATTCGCGTTTCAAGAATCCCTTCGACATCATCTGCGGCACGTCCGCCGGCGCCATCAACGCCGCGGCGCTGGCCTGCCGGGCCGAGCGGCCGCACCTGGGGGTGCGGCGCATCCGCCGCCTGTGGTCGTCGCTCAATACCGACATGATCTACCGGGCCGACGCGCCCGGCCTGATCCGCACCGGCGTGCGCTGGCTGGGCCTGCTGTCGCTGGGGTGGATGTATTCCGGCCTGACGCGCAAGCGGCCCCAGTCACTGCTGGACAACAGCCCGATGCAGGAACTGCTGGGCCGGGTGCTGGATTTCGGCCACCTGCAATCGAATCTGGAGAGCGGCGCGCTGTCGGCGCTGGCGATCACGGCCTCGGGCTACACCAGCGGCGAGCACCTGACGTTCTACCAGGCGCACGCGCCGATCGAGCCCTGGCACCGCTACCTGCGGCTGGCCATTCCCACGCCGATCACGGTCGACCACCTGATGGCCTCGTCCGCCATTCCCTTTGTCTTTCCCGCCCGCCAGATCACGGTGCACGGCAAGGGCGAGTGGTGCGGCGACGGTTCGATGCGGCAGCTGGCGCCGATCAGCCCGGCCATCCACCTGGGCGCGCACCGGGTGCTGGTGATCGGCACCGGGTTCCGCGACGACACCCACCCCGAGCACCGCGAGGCGGCGCCGCCGTATCCCTCGCTGGCCCAGGTGGGCGGCCATGCCCTGTCCAGCATCTTCCTGGACGGCCTGTCGATGGACGTCGAGCGCCTGGAGCGAATGAACTACCTGGTCGACCACGCCGCGCCGCGGGAGGGCGACGAGGTCACGGTGCGCCGCATCCAGGTGCTGACGATCACCCCCAGCCGCTCCCTGGACTCCCTGGCGCTGGAACACCTGGGCGACATGCCGGCCCAGGCCCGTGCCCTTTTCCGCGTACTCGGTGTATCGTCCGATCCAAGCCGCCCCGGGGGCGGCGCGCTGATGTCCTACCTGTTGTTCGAGTCCAGCTACACCAAGCGATTGATCGAACTGGGTTATGCCGATACGATGCAGCGTAACGATGAAGTGATCGCCTTTTTCAAGGAGGCACAGGCATGACGCGCAATGCCCAATCTACCCTGCAGAAGCAGTTGAAGCGAGGTGGAGCGCTGGCCCATGACGGGCTGGACAAAAAGGCCGTGGTCGACGCCGCGCACGAGCTCGGCCTGGCACTGTTTGTGGCCAATTGCGACCCGGCCCGCAGCCGCTCCGCGGTGCTGCGCGCCATCGTCAAGGCGGTGGATTTCCCCGAGTATTTCGGCGGCAATCTCGACGCGCTGTACGACTGTCTGTGCGATACCGTGCTGGATCACAAGACCGGCGTGGTGCTGTGGCTGTACAAGCTGCATTCGGGGGATCCGGCGCTGGAAGAAGACGCCGCCCGCATCGAGTCGGTGTGCGCCGACGCCGCGGAATTCGCCCACGAGAATGGCCGCACGTTTGCGTATGTGGTGGAACACGCGGGCAGGCACCCGGATCCCGAACCCGGCGTGGCCGCCGCGCCTTACGGCGAACACGACTGACGACCCCGGGCAGGGCGCTCGCGCCGCCGGCCCGCCGGTCACCTGCCTGTCATGTCGCGGGGGCGCCGATCACCAGCCGAGCAAGGCGCCGGCCGCTGAAATCAAGGCCAATCCCGCTGTTTCCGTGCGCAGCACGCGCGGGCCGAATCTGACGGCCTGGACGCCCGCCTCGCGCGCCTGGGCCAATTCCTTGTCCGACCAGCCCCCCTCGGGGCCCACCAGCAGCGTCAGCGATTGCAGGCTCGGCGTGGCGCCGAGCCGGCCGGCCAGGTCGGCGTCGGCGTCCGGATGGCACAGCAGGCGCAGGCCCTCGGCGGGTTGCGCCAGCCAGTCGGCCAGCGTCACGGGGGCGTCGACCGCCATCAGCCGGTTGCGGCCGCATTGCTCGGCGGCCGACTGGGCGATGCGCTGCCAGTGCGCCACCCGTTTTTCCAGCCGCGGGCCGGACAATTGCAGCACGCTGCGCTGCGCGGCGATGGGGCAGACCCGGGCGGCGCCCAGCTCCACCGCCTTTTCCACCACCCAGTCCATCTTGTCGCCGGCGGGCAGGCCCTGCACCAGCGTGATGCGGCCGGCCAATTCGGCTTCGCGCGGGTCGAACGCGCCCAGCTGGGCGAAACCGGCCTTGCCCTCGAGTTCCAGCACCGCCGGATACTCGCCGCCCTGGCCGTTGAACAGCGCCACGGTTTCTCCGGCGCGCAGCCGCAGCACCCGGATGGCGTGGTGCGCCAGGGCCTCCGGCAGGGCGATACGGGCGCCGGCGGACAGGGGGGCGTCGCAGAAAAAGCGGGGAGCGGACATGGGTAGTGCGGTGGCGGACGGAAGGCGGACATTGGGGCCGGGCGGAGACCCGGGGCGCGGCCCGGGCGGCGCCCCGGCGATTCAGGGCCTGGCTCGTCGCCGGGTCACCTGAGCGCGTAGCCTACCACCTTGATGCCCCAGTCGATCAGGGTGGGAGCGCTGGACGCCAGTTGCAGCGTCAGCAGGGTCAGGAAGCCCACCGTCATTTTCTTGTCCAGGCGCAGGAGGTCGTGGCGCACCTCGGCCAGGTCTTCGTGGGTGGCGAAGCGCTTGAGTTCCTCGCGGGTGGGCAGTTGCGCGACGACTTCGACGAGTCTGTCGAATTGGTCCTGGGCGGCGCGCCTGGCGATGTCGCGTTCGAGTTCAGCCCTTTCGCGGGCGTAGTCGACGCGTGACAGGGCATAGGCGTGGAGTTCGGCGCGGGCCTCGTCCTGCGAACGCTTGAGCAGATCGGCCTCGCCCTGCAGGCGGGCTTGTTCCAGCGCCTGCGCCACCGCGATGGCGCGTTCCTCGCCGAGCGCGTTGCGCAGGGCCAGGATGCCGGCGGCGGGAATAGTGAAGCTCAACATGGCAATCATGATACGGATTCCGACAAGGGGCTGTGCCAGGCCATCATGAATCTCGGACCGCCCCGCCGCAATTGTGGCAACTACGCCATGACATCGCTGTCTCCCCCTGGGGTTTGCCGCGATTTCGCCGCGGGCCACCGTCCATTTGGCGGACCCCGCCGCCCGTGGCCGGACGGGTCATCCCCAGGTGTTAAAATCGTCTGCTTCGCAACCTACTCAACTGGCCCCCATTTCCTGCGTGGGCGCGCCAGCTTCAAAGAGCCTTCCGAATGAGCAATCCGACCGCCCCTAAACTTGCCTTGGCGGATGCCATCCGCGCCCTCGCGATGGATGCCGTGCAACAAGCGAACTCCGGGCACCCGGGCGCTCCCATGGGCATGGCGGAAATCGCCCAGGCCCTCTGGATCGGCAACCTGCGCCACAACCCCAAGGATCCCGCCTGGGCCAACCGCGACCGCTTCGTGCTGTCCAACGGCCACGGCTCGATGCTGATCTACGCGCTGCTGCACCTGACCGGCTACGACCTGCCGATCGAAGAACTGAAGAATTTCCGCCAGCTGCATTCCAAGACGCCGGGCCACCCCGAAGTGGGCATCACCCCGGGCGTGGAAACCACCACCGGCCCGCTGGGCCAGGGCCTGGGCAATGCCGTCGGCATGGCGCTGGCCGAAGCGCTGCTGGCCGCCGAGTTCAACAAGCCCGGCCACACCATCGTCGACCACCACACCTACGCCTTCACCGGCGACGGCTGCCTGATGGAAGGCATCTCGCACGAAGTGTGTTCGCTGGCCGGCACGCTCAAGCTGTCCAAGCTGGTGGTGCTGTATGACGACAACGGCATCTCGATCGACGGCCATGTCGAGCACTGGTTCGCCGACGACACCGCCAAGCGCTTCGAGGGCTACGGCTGGAACGTCATCCGCGGCATCGACGGCCACGACGCCGCCGCCGTGGACGCCGCCATCAAGGCCGCCCGCGCGCAATCGGAAAAGCCCACGCTGATCGTCTGCCGCACCGTCATCGGCAAGGGTTCGCCCAACATGGCCGGCACCCACAACGTGCACGGCGCCCCGCTGGGCAAGGACGAGATCGCCGCCACCCGCGCCGCGCTGGGTTGGTCGGCCGAGCCGTTCCAGATCCCGCAGGACATCTACGACGGCTGGGACGGCCGCAAGACCGGCGCCGCCGCGCAGGCCGAATGGCAGTCGGCGTTCAACGCCTACGCCGCCGAATTCCCGGCCGAGGCCGCCGAGTTCACCCGCCGCATGAAGGGCGAGCTGCCCGCCGGCTACGCCGACCAGTTCCAGGCGTTCCTGAACGCCACGCTGGAAAAGGCCGAGACCGTCGCCACCCGCAAGGCCTCGCAGTTCGCGATCACGGCGCTGGCCGCCGCGCTGCCGGAAATGCTGGGCGGCTCGGCCGACCTGACCGGCTCCAACTTCACCGACTGGAAGGGCGTCGCCGCCGTCCGCGCCGGCGACAAGGGCATCCAGTTCGGCCGCCACATCAACTACGGCGTGCGCGAATTCGGCATGGCCGCCATCATGAACGGCGTGGCGCTGCACGGCGGCTACCTGCCGTTCGGCGGCACCTTCCTGACGTTCTCGGATTACTCGCGCAACGCCATCCGCATGGCCGCGCTGATGAAGCAGCGCGTGGTGCACGTGTTCACGCACGACTCCATCGGCCTGGGCGAAGACGGCCCGACCCACCAGTCGATCGAGCACGCCTCCAGCCTGCGCCTGATCCCCAACCTGTCGCTCTGGCGTCCCTGCGACACGGCCGAAACCGCCGTGGCCTGGAACGTCGCCGTGACGCGTCCGGCCAGCATCGGCATGGACGTGCATGACGGCGGCCCGACGGCCCTGCTGCTGTCGCGCCAGAACCTGCCGTTCGTGCAACGCGACGCCGCCACCGTGGACGCCATCGCCCGCGGCGGCTACGTGCTGCGCGACGCCGACGGCGCCCGCGCCGTGATCATCGCCACCGGTTCCGAAGTCGCCATCGCCCTGGACGCGCAAGCCCAGCTGGCCAAGGACGGCATCGCGGTGCGCGTGGTGTCCATGCCGAGCACCGACGTGTTCGACAAGCAGGACGCCGCCTGGAAGCAATCGGTGCTGCCCAAGGGCCTGCCGCGCGTGGCCGTCGAGGCCGGCGTGACCGCCTTCTGGCACAAGTACGTGGGCCTGGAAGGCGCCGTGGTCGGCATCGACCGCTACGGCGAATCGGCCCCGGCGGGTGCGCTGTTCAAGTTCTTCGGGCTGACCGCCGACAAGGTGGCCGAGACCGTCAAGCAAGTTCTGTAAAAAAGGAGCCTAGTCATGACCATTCGCGTCGCCATCAACGGTTACGGTCGCATCGGCCGCAACATCCTGCGTGCCCACTATGAAGGTGGCAAGAAGCACGATATCGAAATCGTCGCCATCAACGACCTGGGCGATCCCAAGACCAACGCCCACCTGACCCGCTACGACACCGCCCACGGCAAGTTCCCGGGCACCGTCGAAGTCGACGGCGAGTTCATGGTCGTCAACGGTGACAAGATCCGCGTGCTGGCCAACCGCAACCCGGCCGAACTGCCGTGGGGCGAGCTGAAGGTCGACGTGGTGCTGGAATGCACGGGCTTCTTCACGACCAAGGAAAAGGCCGGCGCGCACATCAAGGGCGGCGCCAAGAAGGTCATCATCTCGGCCCCCGGCGGCAAGGACGTTGACGCCACCGTCGTCTACGGCGTCAACCACGGCGTGCTGAAGTCGACCGACACCGTCATCTCGAACGCGTCGTGCACCACCAACTGCCTGGCCCCGCTGGTCAAGCCGCTGAACGACAAGCTGGGCCTGGAAAACGGCCTGATGACGACCGTCCACGCCTACACCAACGACCAGGTCCTGACCGACGTCTACCACGAAGACCTGCGCCGCGCCCGTTCGGCCACCATGAGCATGATCCCGACCAAGACCGGCGCCGCCGCCGCGGTCGGCCTGGTGCTGCCGGAACTGAACGGCAAGCTGGACGGCTACGCCATCCGCGTCCCGACCATCAACGTGTCGATCGTCGACCTGTCCTTCGTGGCCAAGCGCGACACGACCGTCGAGGAAGTGAACAGCATCCTGAAGGCCGCCTCGGAAGGCGAGCTCAAGGGCATCCTGGACTACAACACCGAACCCCTGGTCTCGGTGGACTACAACCACAACCCGGCCTCCAGCACCGTTGACGCGTCGCTGACCAAGGTCTCGGGCCGCCTGGTCAAGGTTTCGTCCTGGTACGACAACGAGTGGGGCTTCTCGAACCGCATGCTCGACACCACCGTCGCGCTGATGTCGGCCAAGTAAGCATCGCTGTCGAACCGAAGGGGACGAACAGGTTTTCCGCCACGGCGGAAAGCGGGTTCGTCCCCTTCGTTCGCCAACTCTAGGGAAAGCAAAGCATTATGTCCAAGGTCAATACCCTGTCCGCGCTGGCCAAGGCCGGCGCCCTGTCCGGCAAGCGCGTGTTCATCCGCGCCGATCTGAACGTGCCGTTCGATGACGCCGGCCGCATTTCCGAAGACACCCGCATCCGCGCCTCGGTGCCCGGCATCCGCCTGGCGCTGGACGCCGGCGCCGCGGTGATGGTCACCTCGCACCTGGGCCGCCCGAAAGAGGGCGTGCTGACCGAGGCCGATTCGCTGGCCAAGGTCGGCCAGCGCCTGTCCGAGCTGCTGGGCATGCCGGTGCCGCTGGTGCAGAACTGGGTCGACGGCGTCAAGGTCGAGCCGGGCCTGGTGGTGCTGCTGGAAAACTGCCGCGTCAACGTCGGCGAGAAGAAGGACGACGAGGCGCTGTCGCGCAAGATGGCCGCGCTGTGCGACGTCTACGTCAACGACGCCTTCGGCACGGCGCACCGCGCCGAGGCCACCACGCACGGCATCGCGCGCTTCGCGCCGGTGGCCTGCGCCGGCCCGCTGCTGGAAGCCGAGCTGGACGCGCTGGGCCGCGCGCTGCACGAGCCGAAGCGTCCGCTGGTCGCGATCGTCGGCGGCTCCAAGGTGTCGACCAAGCTGTCGATCCTGCAATCGCTGGCCGACAAGGTCGACCAGCTGGTGGTGGGCGGCGGCATCGCCAACACCTTCATGCTGGCCGCCGGGCTGCCGATCGGCAAGTCGCTGGCCGAGCCGGACCAGGTGGACCAGGCGCGCGCCGTGATCGAGCTGATGAAGCAGCGCGGCGCGGATGTGCCGATCCCGGTGGACGTGGTGTGCGCCAAGGCGTTCGGCGCGGATGCCGAAGCCACCGTGAAGGCGGCCGATGAGGTCGCCGCCGACGACATGATCCTGGACATCGGTCCGCAGACGGCGCAGCAGCTGGCCGCGATCCTGAAGCAGGCCGGCACCATCGTCTGGAACGGCCCCGTGGGCGTGTTCGAGTTCGACCAGTTCGCCAACGGCACCAAGGTGGTGGCGCAGGCGATCGCGGATTCCGAGGGCTTCTCGATCGCGGGCGGCGGCGACACGCTGGCCGCGATCGCCAAGTACGGCATCGGCGAGCAGGTCGGCTACATCTCGACCGGCGGCGGCGCGTTCCTGGAATTCCTGGAAGGCAAGACCCTGCCGGCGGTGGCCGTGCTGCAAGAGCGGGCCAAGTAAGTCGCTGGCCTGGCGCAATGCAAAGCCGCTCCTTTCGGAGCGGCTTTTTTCATGGGCGTGAGCGGTGCGGGCGGAGATCGCCGCCGCCTCGCGAAAAGGCTATTCCATCTTCGCGCCCGACAGCTTCACGATGCCGGCGTAGCGGTCGATCTCGGCGCGCATGAAGTCGCCGAAGGCGGCGGGCGTCTGGCCCGCGGGGACGATGGCGCCCATCGATTCCATGCGCTGGCGCATGGCGGGGTCGGCGGTGATGGCGTTGATGTCGCGGTTCAGGCGCTCGACGATGGCGTCGGGCGTGCCGGCCGGCGCGACGATGCCGTACCAGGCGGAGGCATGCATGTCGTTGACGCCGGCTTCGGCGAAGGTGGGCACGTCGGGCAGGGCGGGCAGGCGCTGGCGCGAGGCGACGGCCAGGGCGCGCAGCGCGCCGGCCTGGACCTGGGCGAGCGAGCCGGTGTCGATCATCATGTCGACCTGGCCCGCGAGCAGGTCGGAGACCGCGGGGCCGCTGCCCTTGTAGGGGATGTGCAGGATGTCGACGCCGGTGCGGGCCTTGAACATGGCGCCGGCCAGGTGCTGCGACGATCCCACGCCGCCCGAGCCGTAGTTGAGCTTGCCGGGCGCGGCCTTGGCGGCGTCGACCAGCTGCCGCACCGACTGGTAGGGCGATTGCTTGGGCACTTCGAGGATGTTGGGGATCTCGGCGACGAAGGCGATGGGCGTGAAGTCCTTGACCGGGTCGAAGCCCAAGCGCGCGTACAGGTGCGGGTTGGCGGCGTTGGTCGAGCTGGTGGCGACCAGCAGGGTGTAGCCGTCCGGCTTCTCGCGCACGAAGGCGGCGGTGCCGATGTTGCCGCCGGCGCCGGCCTTGTTGTCGACGATGACGGTCTGGCCCAGGCGTTCGGTCAGGCGCTGCGCCAGCATTCGGCCCAGGGCGTCGGTGGCGCCACCGGGGGGCCAGGGCACGACCAGCTTGATGGGCCGCTCGGGGTAGGCCTGGGCCTGCGACAGGGCGGGGGCGACGGCGAGCGCGGCCAGGGCGAGCGCGCTCGCGGCGCGGCGCAGGAATGCGTGGGGCATGGAGTCTCCTGATGCGCGGTCCGGCGAGCGGCCGCGCTGTTGTCCGAGGGCCGCGTGGGCGGCGCCGGGGCGGCTTGGGGCCGCGTTTGTTGTGTCCAGGACTCTACGCAATCCGCCACTTGATAAAAAGGGATAAATATTTAAGGAATTTCATTCCTTTTAGGAATGATCCGTTCCGCGCGGGCGCCGCCCGGCGGTGCGACGGTTTGATTTGCCATCGGTTTGGGGGACGCGGACTGGTGTAGGCTTGGCGCTCGTCCGCGCCCCGCGGTTTCCTCTCTCCGTTTCCTCCGTTTCACCGCTCCATGAATCTACGATTTCTTCCTGGCCTGAACAATTTCCGGGGCATCACCCGGGAGTCCGCCGGCCGCGATATCGCCGCGGGGTTGAGCGTGGCCGCGGTGGCGTTGCCGGTGGGGCTGGCCTATGCCGCGATGATGGGCGTGCCGCCGGTGGCCGGGCTGTGGGCGGCGATCGCCGGCATGCTGGGCTACGCGCTGTTCGGGTCCTCGCGCACCTTGATCGTGGGGCCCGACACCGCCACCTGCACGCTGATCGCGGCGACGCTGACGGGCATGGCGCTGACCACCCCGGAAGACCGCTTGGTGGCCGCCACCGGGATCGCGCTGACGGTCGGCGTGGGCTGCCTGATCGCGCGGGTGCTGCGGCTGGGCGTGCTGGCCAACCTGCTGTCGCGGCCGGTGCTGATCGGCTACATGGCGGGGGTGGCGGTGACGCTGGCGCTGTCGCAACTGAGCGGCCTGACCGGCGTGGGGCTGCGCAATAGCGGGCTGGTGCATCCGTTCCTGGAACTGTCGCGGCGCGTGTCGGAGATCCGCATTCCGACGCTATGCCTGGGGCTGGCGTCGTGCCTGCTGCTGGTGGCGATCAAGCGCTGGCGGCCGACCTGGCCGGGACCGATCATGCTGGTGGTGGGCGCCTGCCTGCTGTCGTGGCTGTTCGACTTCCCCAACCTCGGCATCGCGGTGGTGGGCGAGGTGCCGGCGGGCCTGCCGGCGCTGCGCCTGCCGGTGCGGCTCGAAGGCGTGGACAACATCCTGCTGGGCGCGGCGGGCGTGCTGGTGGTGAGTTTCTCCAGCGGCATCGTGACGGCGCGCAGCTTCGCCGCGCGCAGCGGCGAGCACGTGGATCCGAACCGCGAACTGGTCGGCTTCGGCGCGGCCAACGTGGCGGCGGGGCTGTTCCAGGGTTTCGTGGTGACCGGGGCCGATTCGCGCACGGCGGTGGGGCTGGCGGCGGGCGGCTCGTCGCCGCTGGTCGGCGTCAGCGCGGCGGCGGCGCTGGCGCTGGTGGTGGGCCTGCTGAGCGCGCCGCTGTATTGGTTGCCGCAGGCGGTGCTGTCCGCGATCCTGCTGCTGGCGGCCACCAGCCTGTTCGATGGCCAGGCCTTCATGCGGCTGGCGCGGATCTCGCGCATCGAGCTGGCCTTCGGCATCCTGGCCGCGGTCGGCGTGGTGGGCTTCGGCGTGCTGCAGGGCGTGGCGGTGTCGGTCGGCGCCACGCTGCTGTACGCCATGTATGTGTCCGGCAATCCGCGCGACGCGCTGCTGGGCCGCCTGCCGGGCGAGTCGGTGCTGGGCAAGATGCACCTGAATCCGCAGGCGCAGCCGGTGCCGGGCACGGTGATCTGGCTGTTCGAATCGTCGGTGTGGTTCTTCAACGCCGACGCGTTCCGGCGGCGCGCGCGCGAGATCATCGAGCAGGCCGGCGACGTCACCTGGTTCGTGCTGGACGCCGAGGCCATGACGCAGGCCGACGCCGACGCGATCGAGGCGTTGTACGAATTGCGGCGCGAGCTGCGCGATCGCGGCATGGTGCTGCTGGTGGCGGGCGGCCATGGCCAGTTCCGCATGGCGCTGGAACGCTCCGGCCTGGCCGACCGCATCGGCCGCGACAAGATCTTCCCCTCGCCCGAACAGGCGGTCGAGGCCATTGAGCGCTGGCGCCAGGGACCGGCGCCGGCCACGCTGTCCTGAGCCTCTGGGCGGGCGACGCTGTCGCCACACCCGATCCGTCTACGCGACCGGGCCTCGCCGCGCCGTCCGCGGGCGGCCCTCAGTCGATGATGTGATAGCCGCCGTCGATGTACAGCGTCTGCCCGGTCATGCGGCGGGCGGCGTCGGTGGCGAGCCAGGCGGTGGCCTCGCCGACGTCGTCGATCGACACCAGGCTGCGCGCCGGCGCCTTGGCCTGGGCGCGGTCGAGCAGCGCGTCGAACTCGGCGATGCCCGAGGCCGCGCGGGTCTTGAGCGGCCCGGGCGAAATGGCGTGCACGCGGATGCCCTGCGGGCCGAGTTCGGCCGCCAGGTAGCGGGTGGCCGATTCCAGCGCGGCCTTCACCGGACCCATCATGTTGTAGTGCTCGACCACCATCTGCGAGCCGTAGTAGCTCATGCAGAACAGCGCGCCGCCGCCGGGCATCAGCGGTTCGGCCAGCTTGGCCATGCGGATGAACGACCAGCACGACACGTCCATGGCCGTGAGGAAACCGGCGCGCGAGCAGTCGGTGACGCGGCCGTGCAGGTCGTCGCGCGGGGCGAAAGCGATGGAGTGCAGCACGAAGTCCAGGCCGCCCCATTCGGCGGTGATGCGTTCGAACACGGCTTCCAGTTCGCCGTCGCGCAGCAGGTCCAGCGGCATCAGCAGCGATGCGTCGACCTGGCGCGCCAGCGGTTCGACGTGCGGGCGCGCCTTGTCGTTCAGGTAGGTCACCGCCAGCTCGGCGCCCATGGCGCGGAACGCCTTGGCGCAACCCCAGGCGATGGAGTCGGCGTTGGCGATGCCGGTGACCAGGCCGCGCTTGCCGGCCAGGGGCAGGGCGGCGCTCATCGTTGCTTCACCAGGGCCAGGGTGTGCTGCGCGATGATCAGCTCTTCGTTGGTGCGCACCACGTACACGCCAATGCGGCTGTCGTCGCTGGAAATGCGCGGTCCGTGATGCGCATTGCGTTCGGGGTCGAGCTTGATGCCGAGCCAGCCCCAGTGCTCGCTGATGGCCTGGCGGATCTCGGCCGAGTTCTCGCCGACGCCGGCCGTGAAGACGATGCCGTCGATGCCGTTCATGGCGCAGCCCAGGCCGATCATGCCCTCGGCCACGCGCCAGGCGAAGTACTTGAGCGCCAGCCTGGCCGACGGCGCGTCGCTGGCCAGCAGTTCGCGCATGTCGTTGCTGATGCCCGACAGGCCCTTCATGCCGCAGTCGTGGTACAGCACGTGCTCGATGTCGTCGTGCGACATGCCCTGTTCCATCATCCACAGCACCACGCCGGCATCCAGGCGGCCCGGCCGCGTGCCCATGGGCAGGCCCTCTAGCGCGGTGAAGCCCATGGTGCTGTCGACGCTCTTGCCCTGGTGCATGGCGCAGGCCGACACGCCCGAGCCCAGGTGCGCGGCGATGATTTTGCCCATGGCGATCTCGGGCAGCGCCTGGCGCAGCCGCTGCGCGATGTATTCGTAGGACAGGCCATGGAAGCCGTAGCGCCGCACGCCCTGCTGGTACAGCGACTCGGGCAGGGCGTAGCGGTCGGCCACGTCCGAATGGCTGCGGTGGAAGGCGGTGTCGAAGCACGCCACCTGCGGAATCCACGGACGCCGCTCGCGGATCACGCGGATCGGCGCCAGGTTGTTGGGCTGGTGCAGCGGCGCCAGCGGCGTGAAGGCCTCGAGCCGGGCGAGGATGTCATCGTCGATCAGCACCGGTTCGGACAGGTCGGGGCCGCCGTGCACCACGCGGTGGCCGACGGCCAGCGGCGCGCCGCCCAGGTGGCCGCTGAGCCAGGTGCCGACCACTTCCTGGCCGTTGGGCACGTCGGGCGCGTGGCTGGGCGCGATGTCGCGTTCCACCAGCGTCTGGCCGGCGGCGTCGCGCACCCGCAGGCGCGGATGGCTGGTGCCGATGCCTTCGAGCTGGCCGCCCAGGCGCGGCGCCAGGGCCTGCTTGTCGTCGATGTCGTACAGGTAGAACTTGATGCTGGAACTGCCGGCGTTGATGACGAGAATGGTGTCGGACATGGAGTCGATCGCCTCTTGATGCAAGGGACAAGGCGGGGCGGGGGCCCCGCCGCTCATTCACGGCCTGTCGGGCCGGCGCTAGGCCAGCGGACGCGCCTGCTGCGTGGCCAGGTGGTGCGCGTAGATCGCCGCCACCGCGCACGACGCCAGGCGCGAGCGAGGGCTGTCGGCGCGGCTGGTCAGGATGATGGGCACGCGCGCGCCCAGCACGATGCCGGCGGCTTCGGCGTTGGCCAGGAACGTCAGGTTCTTGGCCAGCATGTTGCCGGCTTCCAGGTCGGGCACCACCAGCACCTGGGCCACGCCCGCCACCAGCGAGCGGATGCCCTTGATGCGGGCGGCGTCGGGGCTGATGGCGTTGTCCAGCGCCAGCGGGCCGTCCAGCACGCCGCCGGCGATCTGGCCGCGGTCGGCCATCTTGCACAGCGCGGCGGCCTCGATGGTGCTGGGGATGCTGGGGGTCACCTGCTCCACCGCCGACAGGATCGCCACGCGCGGCTCGCCCAGGCCCAGGCCGTGGTGCAGGTCGATCACGTTGCGGATGATGTCGGCCTTGGTTTCCAGGTCCGGGAAGATGTTGATGGCCGCGTCGGTGATGAACAGCGGCTCGGCGTAGGTCGGCACTTCCATGATGAACACATGGCTGATGCGGCGGCCGCTGCGCAGCCCGGTGGCGCGCGCCACCACTTCGTGCATCAGCTCGTCGGTGTGCAGGCTGCCCTTCATCAGCAGCGAGGCCTCGCCGCCGCGCACCAGCGCCACGGCGGTCTCGGCCGCGGCGTGGCTGTGCGGCGCATCGACGATGCGGGCGTCGCCCAGGTTCAGCTTGTACTGCGCGGCCGTGTCGCGGATCTTGAGTTCCGGCCCCACCAGGATGGGACGCAGCAGGCCCAGGTCGCGCGCTTCCAGCGCGGCCGACAGCGACGGCTCGTCGCAGGGATGGGCGATGGCGCAGGCGGCGGGCGCCAGGGTCTGGGCGCGCGCGATGAGCTTGTCGTAGTGCGTGGAGGTGGGCAGACTCATTCCGGTTTGGCCTTGGCGGTGGCGGGTTTGCGGACGCGCACGGGCGCGGCTTGCTTGCGGGCGGCGGCCTTGACCGCGGCCTGCGGCGTGGACTTGGCGCTGGCCGCCGTGGCGGCGCGGCGCGGACGGGCGGCGGGCGTCGTGGATTCGGCCGGCGCGGCATCGCGTTTTGCGGCTGCCGGTTTGCGGGCGGCGGGCCGGGTCGGGGCCGACGGCTCCCGTTTCGCGGTCGCGGCGCGCGCCGCCGTCTCGAAGATCCGTTCCATCTCGGCCAGGCTGGCGCGCGCGGCCGGGTTCAGCGGCTCGGCGGCTTCCAGCACGTGCTTCATGCTCTCCAGCGCCTCGCGGATGGCGGCCGGCGACGAGCCTTCCAGCAGCTTGGGCATGGTCTGCAGCACGGCGGCCGAGTCCAGCCGCATCATCATGGCCTGGTCGCGGGTGATGTCCTTGAATTCCTGCAGCGTCATGGCGTTGCCGGCCTCGGCGCGCATCTTGCGGATCAGCGCGAAGCTGCGCTCGTCCAGGCCGCCCTCGGCGCCGGCCACGTACAGCAGCATGCGGATGGCCGCGACGCGCAGGCCGCCTTCCTGCAGCAGCGAACGCAGTTCGGCGGCGCGCTCTTCCATGAAGCGGCGGTGTTCCGGCGACACGCCGGGGTGGCGGCGCGGCTGGCCGTCCTTGCCGCCCAGGCCGGCCAGATCCTGCACCAGCGGCGAACCGTAGACGCCCATGAAGGTGCGCTCGTCGGCCGAGTCGCGCAGTTCCTGGAAGATGTTCAGGCTGGTCTCGACCAGCTTCGAGAACATCTCCTGGGCCAGCAGGAACGGATTGTCCGGCGCCACCGGCTGGCGATGCTCGCGCACCTGTTCGGCCACCTGGGCGACCGGGGCGACCAGCGGGTTGCGGTCGGACACCAGTTCGTAGGGCAGGCGCAGCGGGTGCAGGCGCTGGCTCCATTCGGCCGACTGCGGCGTCACCAGGGCGCGCACCCAGGGCTGCACGAAGCTGCGGTAGATGCCCAGGTTGATGTCGGAAATGCGGGCCACGGCCGCGAAGCGGCGGTCGTCGTCTTCCTTGCGGTCGACGATGGCGCGCACGTCGTCCATGTTGCGCTGCTCGAACGACAGGACGTACTTGCCATAGGCCAGGTCGGCGTTGGGCGTGTCCGGCGTCTTGTCGGCGATCTCGGCCTGGTAGATGCCCGGCGGCAGCACATCGATCATGTCGATGTTGGAAGTGAATTCCTGGTGCTCCTTGCGCGCCACGCTGCCGGACACGAAGATGCCCAGGTGGCCGATGCTTTCATGCACGGCGTAGACGATGGTCTGGTCGTGCGCCAGCACCTCGGCGTCGTCCTGGTACAGGTCGGGGATCCAGCCCAGCGCCTGCGGCGGCGGGGTGATGTTGTCGCCCTTGGAGCAGAACACCACGATCGGCGAGCGGATGTTGCGCAGGTCGATGCGGATGCCGTCGGAGGTGACCAGCCCGGCGGTCGACAGGCGGTTGCCGACGAACAGGTTGTCGACGATGTACTGGATTTCCGGCCCGTTCAGGAAGACGTGGCCGCCCCACCATTTCTCGAAGCTCAGGTAGCGGTCGGCCTCGGTGTCGACCTTGGCGTACAGGTTGTACTGCTTGGACCAGAGCGTGTTGGCGGGGTTGAGGTTCTCGAAGTTCTGCACCAGCCAGGCGCCGTCGAATTTGCCGTCGCCCAGGTCGCTGGTCAGGGCGGTGAGCCAGCTGCCGCCGAGCAGGCCGCCGGCGTAGCGCATCGGGTTCATGCCGCGCCAGCCGGCCCAGTAGGACAGCGGCGCGCCGGCGATGATGATGGGCCCGAACAGTTCCGGGCGCACGGCGGCGGTCATCATGATCTGCCAGCCGGCCTGGCAGTTGGCCACCACCACCGGCTTGCCCTCGGCGTCGGGGTGGCGGGCGATGATCTCTTCCAGGAAGTGCGCCTCGGCCTTCATCACGTCTTCGACGGTCTGGGTCGGCACCGGCTGCGGCAGGAAGGTGGCGAAATAGCAGGGATGGCCGGCGCGCACCGCCACGCCGATCTCGCTCTCGGGCTTGAAGCCGCCGATGCCGGGGCCATGGCCGGCGCGCGGATCGACCACCAGGAAGGGGCGCTTGATCGGGTCGACCGTCACGCCTTCCGGCGGCTTGATGCGCAGCAGGCCGTAATTGACCGGGCGCGGCAGCTCGCGGCCGTCCAGCACGAATTCGTACTCCATGCTGAGCACGTTCGGGGCCCGCTTGGCCATGTGGTCGTGGTACTGGTTGCCGCGCTGGCGCATGACGTCGGCGTACAGCACGCCGCGCTGCCAGGCGTCCACGGCATATTCATAGGCGGCCGTCCAGGGGTTGAAGGACGGGGCGGGGACGCGATCGTTGCCGGATCCGGCCATGGCGATCTCCTATAGGTAGCACCCGGCAGCGGGTGCTACCGGACCGGTTCTCCAAGTGGAACCAGCTGACTTGACCCCCCCATTACACCTGAATGGATGTTGCATCGCAACATGGGGACGGTTGATGCAAGTCAAACGCCCGGAACTATCCGTCCCTGCTTGATGCCGCGCCCGCGCCGTGATTCATGGGGCGTGGTGGCACACGGCTTCGATGCGGTTACCGGACGGGTCCGACAGAAAGGCGGCGTAGTAATGCGGATGGTAGTGCGGCCGCAGCCCCGGGGCGCCCTGGTCGCTTCCGCCGTGGGCCAGTCCGGCGGCGTGGAACGCATCCACGGCGGCGCGGTCGGCGGCCTTGAAGCACCAGTGGCGGCGCGCCGGCGGTGTCGGCGACGCCGCGGGATCGGCCTGGACGCTCAGGTAGGTATGGCCGGCATCGCCGGGGCGGCAGCGTTCGCCATAGCCCAGGGCGTCGGCGTGGTCGTAGACCTTGGCCGCGCCCAGGGCCGCCATGACGGCATCGTAGAACGGCCGGGCGCTGTCGAGTCCGGCGACGCTGATGGAGACGTGATCCAGCAATTGCATGGCGGCTCCGGGGGGCGGGAATCAGGCGCGGGCCGCCGCGTTGTGCTCCAGCCATTTGCGCACCGAGGGGCGCTGCCACTGGGTCTCGGCATAGTCGCGCAGCGGATCGGGCAGGCCGTCCAGCCACAGGCGGCGCAGCGCCACCGCCAGGTCCAGGTCGGCCAGGCACCATTCATCGAACAGGGTCGACTGGCCCGCGCCGATCAGCGCGCCGGCCACGTGGATCAGCTTGGCCGCGGCCGAATGGCCGGCGTCCGACAGCGGTTCGCCGGCCCGGTCGTAGAAGACCGTCTCGGTCGGGCGTTCCTGGCGCAGCGCGCCCAGGTCGCTGCGCAGCCAGGCCTGCAGCTGGCGGGCGCGGGCGCGCTCGCGCGGCTGAGCCGGATAGAGCGCGGTGCAGGCGGGCGCCGGATGCAGGTCTTCCAGGTACTCCGCGATCGCGGTGGACTCGGTCAGGTTGAAGTCGCCGTGGGTCAGGGCCGGCACGCGCGCGGTCAGGGCGCGGCATTGGTACGGCTGCATGCGCTGTTCGCCGGCGTCGAGGTCGATCATGCGGACCTCGAACGGCAGCTGTTTCTCGGTCAGCGCCACATAGGCCGACATGGCGTAGGGGCTGAGGAACTGGGAATCGACGAACAGCGTAAACGGGGCGCCCAAGTGCATCTCCGGTCAGGCGGTGGATAAAAGGGGACTATGACGCAGAGCGTAACGCAATTGAAATTTCGCGTGTCGCGCCGATGCGTCAGTCGACGATGAAGAGCTTGGCGCCGACGGCGGTGGACGAGCGGTGCGGCTCGGCCTGGTCGGCCACCTGGTAGCTCATGCCGGGGGTCAGCACGAAGGTGCGGCCGTCTTCCAGCTCGGTGTGCAGCTCGCCTTCCAGGCAGAACAGGATGTGGCCCTTGCTGCACCAGTGATCGGCCAGGTAGCCGGGCGTGTATTCGACCATGCGCACGCGCAGGTCGCCGAACTGGCGGGTGCGCCAGTAGGCCTTGCCGGTGTCGCCGGGATGCTCGGTGGGTTCGACCTCGGACCAGTCGGTGGTGCCGAAGGGGATGTTGCTCATCTTCATGGTGGTTTTTCCTTGGGGGCGGCGCGCCGCGAAAAAGCGGAGGGCTCAGGCGGCCAGTTTCTTCTGCCAGAACATGGCGCGGCCGGTGTCCTCGTCGAGCGAATAGCCCTCGTAGCCGAGCTTGCGGTACAGGCCCTGGGCCACGTCGTTGCCTTCCAGCACTTCCAGCGTGATCTTGCAGCAGTCGAGCCGGCGGGCGCGGTCTTCCAGCGCGGCCAGCAGCTGCTTGCCCACGCCCTGGCCCTGGAAGCGCGGCGACACGGCCAGATCGTGCAGGTTCACCAGCGGGCGGCAGGCGAAGGTCGAGAAGCCCTCGAGGTAGATGGCCACGCCGGCCGCGGCGCCGTCGACCCGCGCCAGCAGGGCGCGCGCCGTGGGCCGCCTGGCCAGTTCCGCGATCAGGTTGCGCTGCGCGTACTCGGGCAGGGGCGTGCTGCCGCCCATGGGGCCGCTGGCGTATTCGTTGAGCATGGCCAGCACCTGCTGGCCGTGTTCCGGGTTGTTGAAGTCGACGTCGATGATTTCCAGCACGATCGGTTCCTGTTCATGGGCGGCCCCGCCTGTGGCGGCGGGTGGCGCGACCGTCAATTATGCGCGAAGCGGCGCGACGGGTCGAAGCGCATTGAAAAATCGCGCCAGAGCCCCTATCTTCTTTCTGTTCAGGGCCGAATCCGGCGCGAGCCGCCGCCTTTGGCTGCAACCCTCACCATGGGCTGGAAAATGGAGTTCAAGGACTACTACAGCATTCTTGGGGTGGAGCGCGGCGCCTCCGAAGACGACATCCGGCGCTCCTACCGCAAACTCGCCCGCAAATACCACCCCGACGTCAGCAAGGAAAGCGACGCCGAGGCCCGCATGCGCGACGTCAACGAAGCCTACGACGTGCTGCGCGACAAGGAAAAGCGCGAGGCCTACGACAACCTTGCCGCCGGCGTCTCGCCCGGGGGCGGCTTCCAGCCGCCGCCCGGCTGGGACGAAGGGTTCGAGTTCCATCGCGGCGCCGCCCCCGGCGAGGAGGCGCAGTTCAGCGAGTTCTTCTCGTCGCTGTTCGGCGGCCGCGGCCGCCACGCGCAGGGCGCGGGGCGCGAGCAGGAATTCCGCGCCCGCGGCGACGACCACCACGCGGCCATCGAGGTCGATCTCGAGGACGCGCTGCAAGGCGCCACCCGCGACATCAGCCTGCGCTCCATGACGGTCGACGACCAGGGCCGCCCGCAGGTGCAGACGCGCACGCTCAGCGTGCGGATCCCGCCGGGCGTGCGCGAGGGCCAGTTCATCCGCCTGGCCGGGCAGGGCATGCCGGGCTACGGCGGCGGCGAGAACGGCGACCTGTACCTGGAGGTCCGTTTCAAGCCCCATGCGCGCTACCGCGCCGAGGGTCGCGACCTGTACATGACGCTGCCGGTGGCGCCCTGGGAAGCCGCGCTGGGCGCCCAGGTCAACGCCCCCACGCCGGGCGGCACGGTCGAGGTCTCGGTGCCGGCCGGGTCCGGCAACGGCCGCAAGCTGCGGCTGCGCGGCCGCGGCATCCCGGGCGATCCACCCGGTGACCTGTACCTGGTGCTGGAGCTGGCGCTGCCGCCGGCCGACAGCGACGCGGCCAAGGCGGCCTATCGCAAGATGCAGCAAGACCTGCCGTTCAATCCGCGGCGCCACCTGGGGGTCTGATCATGAAGAAAGTCGTCATCAGCAGCGCCACCGTGGTGGGCAAATCGCAACCGCTCAGTGCCGACGACCTGGCCCGCGCCTGCGGCGCCGAGGTCGACTGGGTGGTGCAACTGGTCGAGGTCGGCATCGTCGACGC
Source organism: Achromobacter sp. 2789STDY5608621 (assembly GCF_001299375.1). Taxonomy (NCBI): domain Bacteria; kingdom Pseudomonadati; phylum Pseudomonadota; class Betaproteobacteria; order Burkholderiales; family Alcaligenaceae; genus Achromobacter; species Achromobacter sp. 2789STDY5608621. The sequence goes on from NZ_CYTU01000015.1 coordinate 20,743, forward strand.
CAGCGGCCCGCGCCCGGCGGAATGGCGTTTCTACAGCCTGGACCTGCAACGCGCCCTGGACGCGCGCCGCCTGGAGCGTGATTTCGGCGCCGGCCTCGACGCCGTGGCGCTGATCCTGGACCTGAGCCAGGAAGTCCGCCGCCTGAAGGCGCAACTGCGCGCGCTGGGCGCCGACGAATAAGGAGACAGACCATGCTGACCCTCTATCACGCGCCGCGCTCGCGTTCCTTCCGGATTCTCTGGCTGCTGGAAGAACTGGGCGTGCCCTACGACACCGAGATGGTGTCGATCCGCCGCCGCGACGGATCCGGCCATATCGCGCCCGACTACATCGACATCCACCCGCACGGCAAGGTGCCGGCGCTGGTGCACGATGGCGTGCCGGTGTTCGAGACCCCGGCCATCGCGCTGTACCTGACCGACCTTTATCCCGAGGCCGGCCTGGGCCCCGTCGTGGGCGACCCGCAGCGCGGCCCCTATCTGACCTGGCTGTCGTATTCCACTGGCGTGTTCGAGCCGGCCATGACCGAGCGCGCCTTCAAGACGCCGCACCAGGACGGCACGATGGGCTGGGGCTCGGCCGACGAGGTCGAGCAGGTCCTGACCCGCGTGCTGCAGTCCCGCCCGTTTTTCCTGGGCGAGCATTTCAGCGCGGTCGACATCGTGCTGGGCGGCTCGCTGCAATTCATGATGCAGGTCAAGGTGATCCCGGAGAACCCGGTGTTCTCGGCCTATGCCGAGCGGCTGGCGGCGCGTCCGGCGATGCACCGCGCGCTGCAGCGCGACGGCGACATCGGCGAGTCCTGATTACCTGAGGCGTTCGCGCAGGTCCGCCTGCCATTGCGACGGGCGGCCCAGGAAGCGGGCGGGTTCCAGCAATTCGCAGGCGCCGTCGCGCTCCAGCGCCAGCGTCGGGAAGCCCGAGCCGCGCAACTGCTCCAGCAGCGCGCGGCTTTGCGCGAAGTGGCGGCCGGTGGCTTCGCCGGCGGTGGCGTCATACGCGGCCTGGAAGGCCGCGCCGTCCAGGCCGATCTCCTCGGCCAGGCGGCGCAGTTCGGCGGGATCGGCGATGCGCCGGCCCTCGACGTAGTGGGCGCGCTGCAACCGTTGCAGCATGTCCAGGCCGCGTCCGTCCAGGGCCTGGGCGGCCAGGATCGCGGTGGTGGGCGGAGCCGAATCGAACACCGCGCCGCGGTCGCGCAGCAGGCCGTCGACATACTCCGGGCCGAACACCTGGCCGGTCAGGCCGGCAATGCGTTCATCGTGCGGCATGACGTAGCGGCGCAACGCCTCGGTGACCGGCTGGCGGTTGCCGCCGGTCATCATGCCGCCGCCGTGCAGCGCGATGGACAGGCCGTCGATGCCGCGGGCGGCCTGCACCAGCGGCGCGGCGCCGTAGCACCAGCCGCACAGCGGGTCGTAGATGTAATGCAGGATGGGAAGGGAAGAGGTAGCCATGGCGCCATGGTAGAGGCGCGTGCGCGCCGGAAATAGCCCGGCGCGGTAGCCACAGTGTTGCGCCGGCCGTGCAGATGATGCGCGGCCGGCGCGGGGGCGTCAGCCCGCGATCTGCACGCCGATCCAGAACAGGCCGGCCGCCAGCAGCATCGAGGCGGGCAGGGTCAGGATCCAGGCCAGCAGGATGTTGCGCACCGTGCCGCCCTGCAGGCCGCTCTTGTTGGCGATCATGGTGCCGGCCACGCCGGACGACAGCACGTGGGTGGTGGACACCGGCAGGCTGAAGACGTTGGCCAGGCCGATGGCGCCGACCGCGGTCAGCTGCGCCGACATGCCCTGCGCGTAGGTCATGCCCTGCTTGCCGATCTTCTCGCCCACCGTCAGCACCACGCGGCGCCAGCCGACCATGGTGCCGGCGCCCAGCGCCAGCGCCACCGCCACGATCACCCAGAAAGGCGCGTATTCGGTGGTGGCGGTCAGGTCGGCGCGCAGGCGCTGCAGGTCGGTGCGCTCGCGCGCCGGCAGGCCTTCGATGCGGGCCACCTTCTTGGCGGTGTCGTCCAGGCACAGCAGGTAGCGGCGCACGTCGATGCGCTTGGCCGCCGACAGGTCGGCGTAGTTGCTGACGCCGTGCAGGTCGGCCTGCAGCGCGTCGATGGTGGGCAGGGTCAGTTCGGGATCGCAGCGGAAGGTGCGCGGCAGGTCCGAGGCCGAGCCGGCGCGCTTGAGCGCCAGGAAGTCGCCCAGCATGGCTTCGTTGCGCTGGTAGAACGCGCTCAGGTGGGTGGCGGCGTCGCGCGTGCGCTCGATCTGGTAGGTGGTGCTGTTGGTGTCCAGCACGAAGTTGGCCGGCACGATGCCGATCAGCACCAGCATGATCAGGCCGATACCTTTCTGGCCGTCGTTCGAGCCATGCACGAAGCTCACGCCCATGGCCGACAGCACCAGCACCAGGCGATTCCAGAACGGCGGGTGCTTCTTGTTGTCGATGGCGCGGCGCTGCTCGGGCGTCTTGTGCATCTTCGACAGCGGCAGCCAGCGCTTGAGCGCCAGCAGCAGGCCGCCCGCGACCAGGAAGCCGGCCACCGGCGACACCACCAGCGAGGCGCCGATGTCGATCGCCTTGCCCCAGTTCACGCCCTCGGCCAGCGGCAGGTCGGTGATCAGCGCGTTGGCCAGGCCCACGCCCAGGATCGAGCCGATCAGCGTGTGCGAGCTGGAGGCCGGAATGCCGAAATACCAGGTGCCCAGGTTCCAGGCGATGGCCGCGGCCAGCATGGCGAACACCATGGCCAGCCCGCGTCCGGTATCGACGTTGATCAGCAGCTCCACCGGCAGCAGGTGGACGATGGCGTAGGCCACGCCCACGCCGCCGAGCAGCACGCCGAGGAAGTTGAAGATGCCGGAAAGCACCACCGCCAGATGCGGCGGCATGGCCTTGGTGTAGATGACCGTCGCGACGGCGTTCGCCGTGTCGTGGAAGCCATTGATGAATTCGAAGGCCAGGACGAACGTCAGGGCCAATGCAAGGCTGAGGCCAACCCAGAGGTCGAGGCCGTGAAAGAGGGTGGACATGGAGGCGGGGGAGGATCCGGCGGAGGCCAGATTATTACAGATTTGTGACCTGTCCCTGGTTGCGTCAGACAACTTTTGCCGTCCGCCATGGCCGCCGGCCGGAGCAGCGCCGCCCCGGCCGCCTCCTCAGAACTTCTGGTACTGGAACTCGATTTCCAGCGGCTTGCCCAGGTTGGCCGAGGTGTCGGCCTGGATCATCATGACCGCCAGCAGGCCCAGGTAGAGCAGGCACAGCCACAGGGTTTTCTTCATCGCGCGGCGTCCGGGACGGGGATGGATTGGGGGGCGTTCATGGGCGGAACACCTCGGCGATGCGCTGATTCACCCGCAGCCAGCCCAGTTCGCCCAGGTGCTGCACGTCGCGCAGGGTGCCGATCTCGTAGGGCGCGTCGTACATGTCCATGCAGGCCATGGCGTAGCGCGCGCACAGCGCCTCGACCTGGCGCTGCACGGGGGTGAAGCGGTCCAGGTCCCTGAAGACCATCGGGTGCAGCGGCTGCATCACGAACAGCGCGTTGACGCCGTGGTTGCGCAGCAGCCGCATCAGCGCTTCCAGCTCGCGCAGTTCGTCCTTGCCGGTCAGCGGTTGCGGCTGGAAGGCGGTCTTGCCGCCGGCCGCGACCGTCTGCAGGTACTTGTCGAAGAAATCGTCGCGCACCGCGTAGCGGTTGCGCGTCATCTGCGCCTGTTCGGCTTCCTGGGCCTCGCGCGCCAGGGCGTCCCAGTCCACCACCCGGGCCGCCGCCGTCGGACCGGCGGCTTCCTGCTCGGGCGCGGGGGCGGCGTGCGCGGGCGTCCACAGTCCGATCAGCCGCTGGCGGAAGACATAGGCCTGCTCGGCCGCCATCGACCATGCCACCCGGGCGTCGCCCTTGTCGCGCAGCCAGCGCGCCACCTGTTCGCGGCCCTCGGGCTGGCGCAGCAGGCGCGGCAGCAGGGGATTGGCATGCTCGCGGAATTCATCCGGGCCCAGCCCGCCGTCGCCGTCGAACCACCCCGGCGACACCATGATGACGACGCGCGAGGCGGACGAGAGGTCGTCGGCCAGCGCCGCCAGCACCAGCTGCATGCCCAGCGACTGGAAGCCCGAATGGCCGTAGGCCATGACCGGCATGCGCAGCTCGTCGGCCAGGAAGCGGTAGGGCACGAAGCGCAGGTCGGTGCTGGTCAGCTCGGACGAGCCCAGCACCACCAGCCGGTCGCCGGTGCGCAGCGCCTGGCTCAGCCGCGACAGGTTGCGGGTCTGGTCTTCGAGGGTGTTGCCGAGGTTGTGGATATAGACGCCCGTCGCCGCTTCGGCGCAGGGCCCGGTGCGCAGGGCCAGCCAGTGCCAGGCGCCCCAGCCCGCGGCCAGCGCGACGGACAAGGCCAGCGCCGCCGCCAGCGCATGCTGCCCAAGGGTGCGTGTGAACATGAGGAACCAGGAAGGCGCGGCGCGCGGATCGGGGTGAAAGAGAAGATTGTGAGCGGATGTTATCCAGCCCCCATGACCGAGACAAGCGCGCAAACCCGCGGGTGCCCGCGGATTCCCCTTTTTGCCACAGGGGGACCGGCGCCCCGGCCGGCTGCCCGGCGGAGAATGCGATAGCATCCTTGTCTGGCGGGGTCCTGGATTTCCAGGATTGACCGCGCCCCGGCCCGCCGGCGGCGTCCGTGCCCCGCGCCTTCCGCCCACTCCACGCCCGAGCGCCCATGACCGCCCCTACCCGTATCGCCCGCCGCCATCCCGACGAACTGATCATCGGCCTGGTGTCGATTTCCGACCGCGCGTCGGCCGGCGCCTACCAGGACGAGGGCCTGCCGTCCCTGCGCGCCTGGCTGGGCGGCGCGCTGGCCTCGCCGTGGCAGGCGGTGGACCGGCTGATCCCCGACGAAACCGCCCGCATCTCCGAGACGCTGATCGAGCTGGTCGACACCTGTGGCTGCGACCTGGTCCTGACCACCGGCGGCACCGGCCCGGCGCGCCGCGACGTCACGCCCGAGGCCACGCTGGCGGTCGGCACCAAGGAAATGCCGGGCTTCGGCGAGCAGATGCGCCAGATCAGCCTGCGCTTCGTGCCCACCGCTATCCTGTCGCGGCAGGTCGCCGTGATCCGCGAACGGCCCGCGCACGCCGCCCTGATCGTGAACCTGCCGGGCCAGCCCAAGGCGATCCGCGAGACCCTCGAAGGCCTGAAGGCCGATGACGGATCGACGCTGGTGCCGGGCATCTTCGCCGCCATTCCCTATTGCATCGACCTGATTGGCGGGCCCTATGCCGAGACCCGTCCCGAGGTCATCGCCGCGTTCCGCCCCAAATCGGCGCGCCGCCCGCAACCGTCGCCGGACGCTGCGGTATAGTTGGCCGCCTCTTCCCATTCATTGCCAGAGAGTCCTGATATGAAGGTCCGTACCGCCTTGTCCCTTACCGCCGTCGTGCTCGCCGTGTCGGCCTGCGCCAACGTCAAAGACGTCCGCGACCGCGATCCGGTGTTCTACGGCTCGACCCAGCGCACGGCCGACGAATACACCAACTGTGTCGCCGCCGCCTGGAAGGACCAGGGCGTGCGCTTCGAGCGCAAGGCAGTGCGCAACGGCTTCGAGCTGATCCAGTCGGACAGCCTGGGTGTCGAGGCGGTGCTGACCACCACCACCTGGAAGGGCAAGACCGAGGCCCGCCTGTCGACCCGCATCGCGCGTCGCGACCAGACCCTGATCGAACCGGCCAACCTGTGCCTGCAGCAGTGATGCCGCAACGCCGAGACATGCTGCGGCTGGGCCTGGCCGCGGCCGCGGTGTGCCTGGCCCTGCCGGTGCGCGCCAGGCAGGCACCGGCCGCAGAGCAGGGCGGTTTCATCAGCCGCAAGCTCAATGCGCCGGTGCCTGGCGGCGTCGCCGTGCTGGCGCTGGGCGACGCGGCGACGGCGCCCGAGGTCACTTATCGCGATCGCCGCGTGCTGGTGGTGCGCGAAGACGGCAAGCAGTGGATCGCCGTCGTGGGCATCCCGCTGGCGGTCAAGCCGGGCCCGCAGGAAATCTCGGTGCGCGACGGCGCAGGCGCGCGCCAGCTGCCGTTCACCGTGCGCGCCAAGGAATACGTGGCGCAGCACATCACGCTGAAGAATCCGCGCCAGGTCAATCCCGATCCCGACGACATGAAGCGCATCGAGCGCGAGATGGCCGAGCAGAGCGCCGCCAACCGCGCCTACCGCGCCGGCGTCACGCCCAGCAACCTGCTGCTTGACCGCCCGGTCAGCGGCGGCCGCCTGTCCAGTCCGTTCGGGTTGCGCCGCTTCTTCAACGGCGAAGAGCGCAATCCGCATTCCGGCCTGGATTTCGCCGTGCCGGCGGGCACGCCGATCAAGGCGCCGGCCGCGGGCGTGGTGTCGCTGGTGGGGGATTATTTCTTCAACGGCAAGACCGTCTTCCTGGACCATGGCCAGGGCTTCGTGAGCATGTTCTGCCACATGTCGGCGATCGACGTGAAGGTGGGGGATGTGGTGCCGCGCGGCGGCGTGGTCGGCAAGGTCGGCGCGACCGGCCGGGCGACGGGCCCGCACCTGCACTGGAACGTCAGCCTGAACGATGCGCGGGTCGATCCCGCGATCTTCATCGGCGCCTTCAAGCCCTGACGCCGCGCCGGGGCCCGCAGGCGCGGCAGGGCCGCGCCGGGCGCCGGCGCCGCTTTGAAACGCGATGCTTGGAAAAGGGGCGGGGCCGCCTTCAGGCGGTGGCCGCCTGCGGCGCGGGCGCGTCCTGCGCCGTCTGCAGCGAGATGCGATGCAGGACGTACTGGTGCATGCGCTCGGCGTACATCATCTGGTCCAGCATGCCGTGCAGCTGCACTTCCTGTTCGTCCAGGCAGTTGTCGTACTTGGTCTTGGCCTCGGCGTAGGTGAGGCCGGTATTGCGCAGGCTGTTGATGAACGCTTCACGCGATTGGTGCAGCAGGCGCAGGCCTTCTTCCCCCTTGGCGAATCGTCTTCGCGTCAGGGAGAGCTGGTCGGCCGCTTCTTTCAATTCCTGTGTCAGATCCATCTTGCTGCTTCATGCGTGTTCCTCCGGGCCTGGCGCCGGGGGAGCGCCATTCTTTCACGAACCGGGGTCTTGCGCATTACTACGGCAGGGCGCGCGCGAGTTTAAGGCCCGGGGGCGCCCGCCGTGGCGGCGGCAGGCCGGCGCGGCGCCGGCCCCGCGGTTCAGCGGCGGTGCTGCTGGGGACGGCTGGTCGGGGCGGGGCCGCGCTCGTCCTTGTGGCGGAAGTTGATGCGGCCCTTGGTCAGGTCGTACGGCGACATTTCCAGCGTGACGCGGTCACCGGCCAGGATGCGGATGCGGTGCTTGCGGATGCGGCCGGAGGCGTAGGCGCCGACTTCGATGCCGTTGTCCAGGGTGACGCGGTAGCGGCTATCGGGCAGCACTTCGTCGACGATGCCGTCCAGTTCGATGAGTTCTTCTTTAGCCATTCTCTACTCCTTGATCAATACGCGCCGCCATGCCGTCGGCATGGCGCGCCATCCGGGGATGGCGAGCGCGTCGGACTCTGTTAGCCAAGTCCAGCGGTTGAACGTAAAACGTCCGGGCAAGCGCGGGTATGGGCCACGGCATCCCAAGTGGATGTCTGAAATGACGGATACTCGCGCCGCGAGGGCAGTGTGCGCGTGATGCGCAGCTTGGTCGCGGGTCGGCGCTTGTGGCGCGTTGCCGGAAGAAGCGGGTTGGAGTGTCTGCTGCGATACCGGGCGACGCGGGTTGCGCCACGGGGCGAGGGCAGGTTTCACCCAAGAAAACCGGTTGCAGCGTCGCGGGAATGCCGGGCGAAAGTCCGTCCTGACCCGCCACTGCGGGTAGGTACTCAGACTGCCACCGTGGGTTGGCACTCAATGTTGTGAACGAAGCCCGGTTTTTGCGGAAAAATCACGGACTTATGTTACTGCAAAGCGCAATGATTAGCCAGTTTTTATCCGCCCTGAAGGCGTGATAGTTGCTATTGAACGACTGTGCGGCGGCGGATCCGGCCGCGGGAATAACGGGGAAGGAACGGTGGTCCCGCCCCGACAGGCGCGGGGCGGGAATGGCGTCCCTTATTGCGCCGGAATGCGCGCCTGGTAGTCCGTTTCCCAGCGCAGCAGCGCAGACCAGAACGGGCCCGGCTCGCGGCCCGCCAGGCGCGCGGACAGCACGCCCAGGTGCGCGTGCCAGCCGCCGGCCACGTCGATCATGTCGGCGCGCGAGGCCAGCTTGCGGTGGGTCAGCACCAGGCGGGTGCCATCGCCTTGCGGCGACAGCTCGAACGTCACTTCCGATGGCTGGCCCTGCGAGCCGCCCCAGGTGAACGCCAGCAGCCGCGGCGGCTCGCACCGGGTGATGACGCCGTGCGTGGTGACGCCGTTTTCATAGGGCTTGTAGGGCTCGGGCGTGGGCTCGGCCACGGAAGACAGGTCGGCGTGCACGAAGCGCAGCGTGACGCCGCCGCCTTCGCGCAGCTCCATGTCGCCGCTCGCCAGCCACAGTCCGCGCTTGTCGGATTCGGTCAGGAAGGCCCAGACCCGTTCCACGCTGGCGGGCAGGATACGGGTAAAGCAAAGGGACGCGGGGCTGGTGACGACACCGTAATCACTCATGTTGGCTCTCCGAGGGAGGCGGTCGGGGGCGCATGGGCGGCCAGCGCGGCTTCGAGCGCGTCCAGCCGACCCGACCAGAAATGTTCATAGAAGCGCAGCCATTGCATGGCTTCGGCCATCGGGGCCGGATTCAGGCTGCATACGTGGCTGCGGCCGTTGACGGTCCGCCGCAGCAGGCCGGCCCGTTCCAGCGCCTGCACGTGCTTGGAGGCGCCGGCGAAACTCATGCGCAGGGGCGCGGCCAGTTCACCGATGGTCCGGTCTCCGCCGGCCAGGCGCTGCAGCATGTCGCGGCGCGTGGGATCGGCCAGCGCGCGAAAGACGGCATCGAGGGACGGAGGAGGCAATGATTCAACCATGAGGTTGAATATAGCTGTCCTTCCGATCAAAGTTCAACTACATGGTTGAATTTTTATGTAACGGCGTGGGGCAGGGCCGTTTCCGCGTCCTCGTAGGCCTCGGGATACTGCGGCAGGGCGTCGGTGATGTCGAACCAGGGCGCCTTGCTGGCGACGTGGCAGTGCGCGCCCGGCTTGACGCCAGGGTCGTCGTCCAGCGCGCCCAGCGGCAGGCCGTAGATGTCGGGTGTCTGGTCGAAGCGGCTGAGCAGCGGCGTGCCGCAGGCTTCGCAGAAGCCGCGGTAGTTGCCCGGCGACGAGCAATACCAGGTGACGTGGTTTTCCCCCTTGGTCCAGGCGAAATCCTTGGCCTGGACGGTGGCTCGGCTGCGGAACGCGGCGCCGTGCGACTTGCGGCACATGGCGCAATGGCAGTTGAGGGCGTCGGTGAGCGGACCGGTGATCTGGTAGGCAACGCGGCCGCAGAGGCAGGAACCGTTGAGCATGATGACCGCCTGTCGGAAGGGGGATGCTCCGAATATACCCGTCGCCCGCGACGATGGCGCGACCTTATATGACGGATGTCTTTCAGTCGGTTGCCATGACCCCTATTTTCAGCCAAATGATTCGATCGTCAGGTCATCGCGCTGTCATGCCGCGAAAACAGAATGCGCGAATGAACCAATCCAAGGGGTTTCAACGATGACATACGCCATCGAAGTACAGGAGCTGAGCAAGTCCTTCCACCCCGGCGCGCTGGCGCTGGACAACGTCGACCTGCGCGTGGCGGACGGCGAGATGGTGGCGCTGCTGGGCGCCTCGGGCTCGGGCAAGTCGACGCTGCTGCGCCATCTGGCGGGCTTCGTGGTCGGCGACGCCGGGCAGGGCAGCGTCACGGTCAACGGCCAGTTGATCCAGCGCCATGGCCGCCTGTCGCGCCAGGTGCGCGGCGCGCGCGCCAGCATCGGTTTCGTGTTCCAGCAATTCAACCTGGTGGGCCGCCTGCCGGTGATCACCAATGTGCTGACCGGCCTGTTGCCGCGGGTGCCGCTGTGGCGCAGCCTGACGCGCGTGTTCCTGCGCGATGAAGTGCGCCAGGGCCTCGACGCGCTTGCCCAAGTTGGTATAGACGACTATGCATTTCAGCGCGCCTCGACGCTGTCCGGCGGCCAGCAGCAGCGCGCCGCCATCGCCCGCACGCTGGTGCAGAACGCCCGCGTGATCCTGGCCGATGAGCCGATCGCCTCGCTCGATCCCGAGTCCTCGCGCCGCGTGATGGACACGCTGGCGCACATCAACCGCAGCCGCAAGGTGGCCGTGGTGGTCTCGCTGCACCAGGTCGACGTGGCCCTGCGCTACTGCCCGCGGGTGGTGGCGCTGCGCCACGGCAAGGTGGTCTACGACGGCCCCTCGGCCGACCTGACGCCGGCCATGTTGCGCGACCTGTACGGCTCGGAACTGAGCGAGCTGCTTCCCGAATATGCGCCGCAAGCTCAGCCCCTGCCGGGCCTGGCGCCGCTTTCCCAACAGGCCTACGCGGCCTGACCTTACCCGTTCCCTACCCGGAGCTTTCCATGCTACGCAGAACCTTTGTTGCCCTGATCGCCGCTGCCGCCTTGTCCACGCAAGTCCATGCGCAAGACGCCAAGACGCTGAACTTCGGCATCATCTCGACGGAATCGTCGACCAACCTGAAGTCGGTCTGGCAGCCCGTCATCGACGACCTGAGCCGCGCCATCGGCGTGCCGGTCAAGCCGTTCTTCGCTTCCGACTACGCCGGCATCATCGAAGGCATGCGCTTCAACAAGGTGCAGATGGCCTGGTACGGCAACAAGGCCGCCATCGAAGCGGTCGACCGCGCCAGCGGCGAAGTGTTCGCCTCGGTGATCGACAAGGACGGCAACCCGGGCTACTGGTCGCTGCTGATCGTCAACAAGGACAGCGACATCAAGACCCTGGACGATCTGCTCAAGCGCCGCGGCCAGCTGACCTACGGCGCCGGCGACCCCAACTCGACCTCGGGCACCGCCGTGCCGGGCTACTACCTGTGGGGCGCCAACAAGATCGAGCCGAAGACCTTCTTCAAGGCCGTGCGCGTCAGCAACCACGAAACCAATCTGCTTTCGGTCATCAACAAGCAGGTCGACGTGGCCGTCAACAACACCGAGGCGCTGGAGCGCTATCGCCTGAACACCGGCAAGGACGCCAACGACAGCGTGCGCATCCTGTGGAAGTCGCCGCTGATCCCGGCCGATCCGCTGGTCATGCGCACCGACCTGCCGGCCGACATGAAGGCCAAGATCCGCGACTTCTTCGTCAACTACGGCAAGGGCAAGGACGCCGCGCGCGAAATGGCCAACCTGAAGGCGCTGACCTACCAGGGCTTCCGCGCCTCGGACAACCAGCAGCTGGTGCCGATCCGCCAGATCGAACTGGCGCGCGAGAAGGCCAAGATCGAAGCCGACGCCACCATCGGCCAGGCCGAGAAGCAGAAGCAGCTGTCCGACCTGGACGCCAAGCTGGCCAGCCTGGGCCAGCCGACCGCCAAGCAGTAACGATGCCGCGCCGCGCCGGCGCCTGCCCCGCAAGCGCCGGCGCGCGTCCATCCGATTTTTCACCTCCGGAATCCTCATGACCCTGGCCGTGCCTTCTTCCCGTTCCCCCGCCGCCCCGCGCTCGTCGCTGCCGGTCCTGCTCGTATGGGCCTTCGTGCTGGCGCTGCTGGTGATGTCCTGGCGCGGCGCCGACATGCGGCCGCTGGACCTGTTGCGGGACTCGGGCAACATGGCCCAGTTCGCCGCCGACTTCTTCCCGCCCAATTTCCGCGACTGGCGCATGTACCTGGACGAGATGGTGGTGACGGTGCAGATCGCGGTGTGGGGCACGTTCCTGGCGATCGTGGTGGCGGTGCCGCTGGGGCTGCTGTGCTCGTCGAACATGGTGCCGGCCTGGGTCTACCAGCCGATGCGGCGCCTGATGGACGCCTGCCGCGCCATCAATGAAATGGTGTTCGCGATGCTGTTCATCGTGGCGGTGGGCCTGGGGCCCTTCGCCGGCGTGCTGGCGCTGTGGGTGCATACCACCGGCGTGCTGGCCAAGCTGTTCTCCGAGGCGGTCGAGGCCATCGACCCGCGCCCGGTGGAGGGCGTGCGCGCCACCGGCGCCAATGCGCTCGAAGAGATCGTCTATGGCGTGATCCCGCAGGTGCTGCCGCTGTGGATCTCGTATTCGCTGTACCGCTTCGAGTCGAACGTGCGCTCGGCCTCGGTGGTGGGCATCGTCGGCGCCGGCGGCATCGGCACCGTGCTGTGGGAGATCATCCGCAGCTTCCGCTACGCCGAGACCTGCGCGGTGATGATCATCATCGTCGGCTTCGTGGTCGTGATCGACATGGCCTCGGCCCGCATCCGCCGCGCGCTGATCTGAGCCAGGGGGCGCGTCGTGGCGCCCCCTTTGTTCAACCGGCCGGTGTCAGCGCCAGGAAGGCCGGCAGGGCCAGCAGGCCCGCCAGCCGGGCGGCGGCGAGGTCGGCCGGCGTCAGCGCCGCGCGCGGCATCAGGAAGTTGACGGTGCCCAGGCAGGCGCCGTCGAACACCACCGGCACGTTGATCACCGACCGCAGGCCGAGCGCCTGGATGGCGTCGTGGTCGTCGAAGAACTCGCGGATCGCGTCGACCCCCTCGCCGATGAAGACCTTGCGTTCGAGCAGGACGTGGCGGCCCCAGGCGGTGCCGCGCTTGTCCTTGCTGCCGCCGGGGGGATAGGCCGCGGGATTGGAGCTGTACAGCCGCACCACCCGCATTTGTTCGGCGTCGTGGCGGTTGATGGTGCACAGCGTGTGCCCCAGCGTGCCATGGGCATGGGCGTCGAGCGCGGCGAAGGCGGCCGGGGCCGAGGCCTCGGCATAGGCCTGCGCCAGGCGCTCTACGGCGGGAGTGTCGGACGTGAGGCTCATTCGGCGGTGATTCCCAGTTCCTTGATCAGCTTGCCGTATTTGTCGGCGTCGCGCGCCAGCACCTGGCCGAACTGCTCCGGCGTGGTGTCCAGCAGCAGCACGCCCATGTCGCCCATCTTCTTGATGACGTCGGGGCGCTTGAGGATCTTGTTGATTTCCTGGTTCAGGCGCGTCGTCAGCGCCGGCGGCATGCCGGCCGGGCCGAAGGCGCCGTACCAGACCGACAGCTCGTAGCCGGGCAGGGTCTCGGCCACGGTCGGCACGTCGGGCAGCAGCGGCGAGCGCTGCTCTTCGGTGACGGCCAGCAGCTTGAGCTTGCCGGTCTGCACGTGCGGCAGGGTCTGCGTGCCGGCGCTGAACAGCACCTGGGTGCGGCCGGCCACGGTATCGAGCACCGCGGGCGCGCCGCCGCGGTAGGGGATGTGCATCATCTTCACGCCGGCGGCCTTCTCGAACAGCGCGGCGCTCAGGTGGTTGGTCGAGCCCTGGCCGGCCGAGGCGTAGGCCACCTTGTCGGGATTGGCCTTGACGTAGTCGATGAATTCCTTGACGTTGCTGGCCGGCACCGAGGGGTGCACCACCATCGTGTTGGTGACCAGCGCCAGTTCGGCGATGGGCGTGAAGTCCTTGACGCCGTCGAATGGCATGCTGCTGTACAACGCCTGGTTCATGGTGTGGGTGCTCATCGAGCCGACCAGCAGCGTGTAGCCGTCGGGCTTGGCGCGCGCGACGAAGGTGCTGCCGATGTTGCCCGAGGCGCCCGAGCGGTTCTCGACGATGACGGGTTGGCCGAGCGATTGCGTCAGTCCTTCGGACAGCACGCGCGCCAGGATGTCGGTGGAGCCGCCGGCGGCCCACGGCACGATCAGCGTGATCGGCTTTTCGGGCCAGGCGGCGTGCGCCAGCGCGGGCGCGGCGCAAGCCAGGGTCAGGGCGCAGGCGCGCAACAGTCGTCGGATGGTCTTCATGGTGTTTACCCCTTGCGATAAGGCCGGTCTCGTCGCCGGCTGGATGGAAAATCGGTTCATCGGCCGACCGCGTAGCCCTGCATGCCGCGCGGGTTGGCGGCGGCGCGCAGCAACAGGCCGCCGCCGGCCGCCGGTTCGCGGGTGCAGGCGCTGATGCGGCCTTCGGACCAGTCGGGGCCGACGCGCACGTCGTGGCCGGCCTCGCGCAGCGCCTGCCGCGTGGCCTCGGGCAGGCGGCCTTCGACGGTCAGGCGGTTCAGCGTCAGCGAACGCGGCCAGAACGAGCCCGGGAAATGGTCGATGTGCCAGGACGGCGCGTCGATCGCCTGCTGCAGGTTCAGGCCCATGGCGTGGCGCAGGAAGAAGGACACGGTCCACTGGTCCTGCTGGTCGCCGCCGGGCGTGCCGAAGGCCATGTAGGGCTGGCCGTCGCGCAGCGCCAGGCCGGGCGACAGCGTGGTGCCGGGCCGCTTGCCGGGTTGCAGCTGGCCGGGCACGCCGTCGTCCAGCCAGGTCATCTGCAGCCGCGTGGTCAGCGGAAAGCCCAGCGCCGGCACCACCGGGCTGGACGACAGCCAGCCGCCGGACGGCGTGGCCGCGACCATGTTGCCGTCGCGGTCGATGACGTCGATCTGGCAGGTGTCGCCGACGAAGATCTCGCGCGCGGCCCATTCGGCCACCGGCGGCAGCGCCGCGAAGGTCGGCTCGCCCACGCCGAAGCGGGTGTCGGACGCGGCCAGGGTGCGGGCGGCGACCTCCAGGTCGGGCAGGCGCGGCGCGCGGCCCGCGGGGGAGCCGGGTTGCAGCGTGGTGGCGGCGCGCGGGCCGATGGCGGCGGCGCGCGCGCGGGCGTAGTCGTCGCTCAGCAGCGCGGCCAGCGGCACGTCGACGAAATCGGGATCGCCGTACCAGGCGGCGCGGTCGGCGAAGGCCAGCTTGGCGGCCTCGGCGATGCGGTGCACGAATTGCGGCGAGGCCGGGTCCAGCCCGTCCATTTGCAGGTGGCGCAGCAGCGCCAGCTGCTGCAGGTGCACCGGGCCTTGCGACCAGACGCCGCACTTGGCAACCGTGTAGCGGCCGTATTGCAGCGTGACCGGATCGTCGTAGCGGGCGCGCCAGTCGGCCAGGTCGGCCTTGCGCAGCAGGCCGCGATTGCGCTGGCCGGTGGTGTCGCGCACCGCTTCATGGGTGTAGTAGGCGTCGATCTCGTCGGCGACGAAGCCGCGGTACCAGATGGCCAGCGCGGCGTCGATGCGGCCGGCGCGGTCGGTCGCCGCCGCGTGGGCTTCGTCCAGGATGCGGGTGTAGGTGGCGGCGATGGCCGGCGTGCGCAGCAGCGCGCCGGGCGCGGGCACCTTGCCGTCGGGCAGCCAGACGGCGGCCGAGCTGGTCCACTCGTCGCGGAACAGGGCCTGCACCGCCAGGATGGCCTGCGAGATGCGCGGCACCAGCGGAAAACCGTTGCGGGCGTAGTCGATGGCCGGGCGCAGCACGTCGGCCAGTTCCCAGGTGCCGTAGTCGCGCAGCAGGGTCAGCCAGGCGCCGAAGGCGCCGGGCACGGTGGCGGGCAGCAGCCCGATGCCGGGCACCAGGTCCACGCCCAATCCACGGAAGTAGGCCGGCGTCGCCAGCGCCGGCGCCGGCCCCTGGCCGCACAGCGCGCGCATGCGGCCTTCCCGTTCGCTCCACAGCAGGATCGGCACTTCGCCGCCGGGGCCGTTCAGGTGCGGCTCGACGATCTGCAGCGTGAAGCCGCCGGCCACCGCGGCGTCGAAGGCGTTGCCGCCGCGCTCCAGCACGCCCATGGCGACCTGCGAGGCCAGCCAGTGGGTGGACGAGGCGACGCCGAAGGTGCCGCGGATTTCCGGGCGGGTGGTGAAGTCGGACATGGGCGGTCGGGCGGGGTGGGGATACGGCGCAGTATAGGGTCGTGAAATAACTGATGTGTCCGTTGTTGGCATAATTGAATAACCAATCAGTTATGAGTAGACCGCCGTGACCTGGGACGCCGCCCGACTCGCCAACCGCCTGCGCCACCGCCACCTGGCGCTGTTGGCCAATATCGCCAAGCACGGCACGCTGACCCGCGTGGCGGCCGCCACCGGCATCAGCCAGCCCGCCGCCACCAAGGCGCTGGCCGAGCTCGAGGACATCTTCGGCGCGCCGCTGTTCCTGCGCACCGGGCGCGGCATGCAGCCCACCCCGCTGGGCGAACTGGCGCTGGTGCGGGCCCGCCGCATGCAGGGCGACCTGGACCTGTGGGCGCGCGAGGTCGAGGCGCTGCACGACGGCCGCGCGGCGCATCTGCATGTGGGCGTGGTGCCGTACGTGTCGAGCGCGCTGCTGACCGCCGCCATCGGCCGGCTGCACCAGCGCCACGGCGTGACCCTGACGCTGCACCGCGCCACCACCGACCACCTGGTGCCGATGCTGCGGCGGCAGGAACTCGATTGCATCATCAGCCGGGCGACCTCGACCGTGGCGCAGGACGACCTGACCCATCGCGTGCTGTACCGCCAGCGGCCGCGCCTGATCGCGCACAGCCGATTGGCGCAGCGCCTGGCGCGGCGAGCGGCGGATTGGGCGGCGGTCGCGCAGATGGATTGGGTGCTGCCGGCGGTCAACACGCCGACGCGCCAGCTGATCGTCGAACACTTCATCCGTGCCGGCCTGCGTTCGCCGGCGCCGGTGTTGGAAGCCTATTCCACCGATGTGATCGAGGGCATGCTGAGCGCCAATCCCGCGCTGATGTCGGTGGTGCCCGAGGACATCGCGCGCGAACTGTGCCAGCGCGGCAAGCTGGGCATGGTGCCGTGGGACTTCGGCTGGGAGTTGCCGCCGATCAACCTGATCCGCCGCCGACGCGAGCAGGCGCTGGCGGCGGAGGAGTGGTTCTCGGCGATCCTGCTGGAGCTGTGCGCCGACCTGGGGCCGGACGCGCGGCCGCGGGAGTGAGGCGTCCGGCCGGCGCGGCCGTGGCGTCGCGGCGGCCGTTTCGCGGCGATGCCGGCGCGGGCTACGCGATCAGGCGGCCGCGGGCGATATCCAGCAGTTCGGCGCCGGCGGCTTCGGGCGCGCCGTTGTTGCCGACGCGCAGCAGGCGGCAACCCTCGGGGACCGGGAAATCCTGCGCGGCGCGCTGCAGGCGCTGGGCGATCTGTTCGGGCGTTTCGCGGCCGCGCGCCGCCAGCCGCCGCGCCAGTTGCGCGGGGTCGACCGTGATCTCGACCGCGGTCAGCGCCGGATAGCGTCGGTGGGCCTCGGCCAGGTGCGCGCGCGAACCGTTGATGATGACGGCCGCCCCGCAGTCCAGCCAGGTGTCGACCTCGATGCCGATGCCGTAATGCAGGCCATGGCTGGCCCAGCGCAGCGCGAAGCAGCCGAGCGCGGCGCGGCGCGCGAATTCCTCGACGCTCAGGCGCAGCGCGTCTTCGGTGGCGCCGCTGTCGCGCGTGATGTAGCGGTGCGCCACCAGCACCGGTTCGTCGCCGCGCAGGCCGGCGCGCAGCAGCCGCAGCAAGGTGTCCTTGCCGCTGCCGGAGGCGCCCATCAGGTAGATCAGGCGCGCGCCGCTGGCGGGGTCGGGCGGGTTCATGCCGCGGCAGGTCCTTCCAGGTAGGCCGCGCCCGCCGCGTCGGCGTGGCTGCCGTCGAAGTGGTAGTGGCGCGCCGCGATGAAGTCGGCGCCCGCCCGCGGCTGCACATACACGCTCACGCCGGGAACCGCCATGGGCTGGCCGCGCAGCGGGTCGGCGAAGGCGGCGATGCCGGCCTGCGCCTGTTCCAGCGCATGGCCGTCGAGCTTGCCGGTCAGCGTGATGTGGAAGGTGAAAGTGTCGAACACGTACGGGTAGCCCCAGCGCGCCAGCATGGCCTGCTGCTCGGGCGAGAGCGCATGCGCCTGGCGCCGGGCCAGTTCGTCTTCGCTGGGCGCGGCGCGCAAGTCGTCCAGGCCGCGCACGGCGGCGGCGGCCAGGGCGTTGAGGCGGGCACGGCCCTCGGCGTCCGAGGCGGCGATGCGCCAGGCCAGGAAGCCGCGCAGCGGCTCGCATTCGAGCTGGATGCCGAAGGTGTCATCGGCGGCGGCGAGTTGACGCGCGGCGGCGTCGACGTCCTGAGGCGTGGCGCCGGCGCGCAGCCGGAATGGCGGCTTCAGCGTGGCGTGCAGGCCGTAGTGGCGCGGCGCCTGGGTCCAGTCGCGCGCGGCCTCGGGTTGGCCGGGCAGCGGCGGCAGGGCCGCGCCGGTGTCGGCGCAGCGGCCCAGCCAGCGGCTGCCGAGTTCACGCCAGGGGCCGGTGGGGGCCAGGTACAGCGCATAGCGGTGGGCCAGCGGCATGGTCAGGCCGCCATGCGCTGGTTGCGGTCGTCGCCGAAGGCGCGGGTGGCGTAGCGCAGCTCGCCGCCGACGATGGCGGCGCAGACGCGCGGCAGGCCGGGCACCTGGTCGTCGACCACGATGGCGTCGGCGATCAGGCCGGGCGCCAGCGCGCCGCGATCCTGCAGGCCGGCGGCGCGGGCCGGGTTCAGCGACACCAGGTTCCAGGCCTGCTCCAGCGGCAGCACGCCGTCGTTCACCAGGCGCAGCGCCGCCGCCAGCGGGGCGGGGTAGTAATAGTCGGAGGTGAGGATGTCGCACAGGCCGGCGCGCACCATCTCGGTGGCGCTGGGGGCGTTGGTGTGGCTGCCGCCGCGCACCACGTTGGGCGCGCCGAACACCACCGAGTTGCCCAGGTCGCGGGCCACGCCGGCGGCATCGCGCGTCAGCGGGAATTCCGCCACACTGCAGCCCAGCTGGTGGTAGTAGCGGCGGGTGGCGGCGTCGGGGTCGTCGTGCGAGGCGACCTTCAGGCCGGCCGCCTGCGCGCAGGCGGTCAGTTCGCGCATGGCGTCGGCCACCGCGTCGGCCGCGCCCATGGCGCGGCGGATGCGTTCCTGGAAGGTGTCCAGGTCGCATTCGGCGCGGTCTGCGTATTGCAGCAGCTTGCGGTCGTCGCCCAGGCGGCGCGCCATGCTGGGCAGGTGGTCGTTGAGCGCGACGAAGCGCACGCGGCCGTCGCGGATCCATTGCTGGGCGGTCTCGACGCCGCCGACGTGGTGGGTCTCGAAACGCAGGTGCACGTAGTGGCGCGCGCCCATGATGTGGCGCATGCGTTCGAGGGCGGCGAACATGCGCTCGGCATAGGCTTCGCCGCGCAGGCCGCCTTCCCATGACAGCGTGACGCCGTGGAATTCGGTGGTGATGCCGTTGGCCAGCAACTGGCGGTCGACGTCGAACAGCGCGCCGTCGTAGGGGAAGGTGACGCTGGGGCGCGGCATGATGGCGCGCTCGAAGGCGTCGCCATGCAGGTCGACGATGCCGGGCAGCACCAGCAGATTGCCGGCGTCGAACCAGGCCGCGCCGCGCGCGGGCGTGCCGCCGGCGTCGTCGATCAGTCCTCCATGGAATCGCAGGCTGGCGTGTTCGATGCCGCGAGGGGTCAGGATACGTTGGCCTGTGACACCGGCCAGGGGCGAGGGGGCGTGTGCTTGGTTCATGACGGGAAAGTTAGCGGTGCTGCATTACAACCAGATGTCTAGATGAGTGAAATCGCAAGACGGCGCAAGCGGCCGCGCGCGGCCGCCGCGCGCCGGCCTCAACTGTCGTCGGCCACCATGAGCTGGACCAGGTCGCCGACGAAACGGGTGATGCTGTATTGCAACGGCGCGCCGGCCTGGTCCACGTTCAGGGCCTCGACCTGCAGGATCGGGCGCGTCTTGGGCTGGCCCAGGATGCGCGCCACCTCCGGCGACGGCAGCGTGGCGGTGATACGCGACCATTTGCGCGTGTAGTCGCCGATGTCGTAGTGGGCGTAGACCTTCGATACCGACCGCAGCGCGTTCATGCGCTCGATGAAGTCGGGGAAGCGCTTTTCGTCGAAGTAGTGTTCGGACGCGCTGATGGGGCGGTTCTCGGCCTTGCCCACCATCTGCACGCGCAGCAGCGGGGCGTTGCGCGCCAGGCCCAGGTGCTTGGCGATGTCGGCCGCGCGCAGCGTCTGGCTGCCCAGGGCTTCGAGATGGCCCAGCATGCCCTGGCTGCGCAGGTTCTCGGAAAAGCGCGTGCGCTTGCCGATGGCGTAGTCGATGGCGTGTTCCTGCACGAAGGTGCCGCGGCCCTGTTCGATGCGCACCAGTCCGCTCTGTTCCAGTTCGCCCATGGCGCGCCGGATGGTGTGGCGGTTGACGGAGAACTTGGCGGCCAGCTCCGGTTCGGAGGGCAGTTGTTCGCCCGCCATGTACAACTTGTTGCGGATGTCGTCCGCCAGCGACTCGCCGATCTGTCGCCACACGGCGATACCGGAACCTCTTTCGACCATAGGATGTGCTCGTGCTGTCATATCAGCTTCATCAAGAATGGCTGTGATTGTGCACCAAGCGGCGGGCGCGGGATAGGCAATGCGTCCCCGCCGCAACTGTCATCAAAAATTCACGCCAGGCTGTTGAACTTCCACTTGAACGCGATCATACTCCATCCAGTCGTCTAGACGTTTAGAGGAAACAATGGACCATCCACAAACCGCGCAGGGTGAAACCCAGGCGCAACGGGCCGCCTGGATGCGGGTGTTGGCACTGGCCGATCCGGCCATGCTGGAAGGGGCGTTCGGCGCGCTTGGCGGCGTGCCGCCGCATCAGATGCTGCGCCCGGCGCAGACCGGCATGGCCATGGCGCGGGCCCGCAGCGGCGGCACCGGCGCGCGCTTCAACCTGGGCGAAATGACGGTGACGCGCTGCGCCGTCAGCCTGGAGAACGGCGTGGTCGGCATCGCCTACGTGCAGGGCCGGTCGCTGCGCCATGCCGAGCAGGCCGCGGTGGCCGACGCGCTGCTGCAACTGCCCGATTGGCACGACACGGTGCAGGCGCAGCTGATCCAGCCGCTGGCGCGCGAACGCGCCGAGCGCATCGAGCGCCAGGCGCGCGTCGCCGCGCAGACCAAGGTCGAATTCTTCACGATGGTGCGAGGCGAGGACTGACATGCATCAAGAACTTCTTGGCGCCGCGGCCGCGAGCCGCAAGCTGCTGCCGGGTTTCGCGGACCCGGTGAACGACGCGCAGGCCACCTTCCGCACCGCGCTCGACGCCATGGCGCATCCGGGCCGCGTGTACGAAGTGGCCGCCGCCAGCGGCGTGCCGGCCGGCCTGTCGCCGGCGCTGACCGCGCTGCTGCTGACGCTGGTGGACGTGGACACGCCGCTGTGGCTGCCGCAGGGCCTGGACGCCAGCGTGCTGGATTTCCTGCGTTTCCATTGCGCCTGCCCGATGGTGCCGTCGGCCTCGCTGGCGCGCTTCGCGGCGGTGCCGGCGGGCGGCGGCGTGCCCGCGCTGGCGTCGTGCCATCCCGGCGACCCGGCCTATCCGGACCTGTCCACCACGCTGCTGATCGAGGTCGCGTCGCTGGACGCCGGCGCCGCAGTCACGCTGACCGGCCCCGGCATCCAGAGCCGCCAGGCGCTGCGCGCCGCCGGCCTGCCGGACGGCTTCTGGCGCGACTGGCGCATCAACCATCAACGTTTTCCGCTGGGCGTCGACGTGTTCCTGACGCACGGGCGGCAACTGTGCGCGCTGCCCCGCAGCACGCGCGTGGAGAGCTGACATGTATGTAGCCGTCAAAGGGGGCGAACGCGCCATCCTCAATTCCTACCGCATGCTGGACGACTACCGGCGCGGCGACCGGGCCCTGCCCGAACTGAGCCTGGACCAGATCCGCGAACAGATGCCGCTGGCGGTGTCGCGCGTGATGGCGGAAGGCTCGCTCTACGATCCGCAACTGGCGGCGCTGGCGCTGAAACAGGCCGCCGGCGACGTGATCGAGGCGGTGTTCCTGCTGCGCGCCTATCGCACCACGCTGTCGCGCTATGGCTACACCCAGCCGATCGACACCGGCGAGATGCGCCTGCAGCGCCGCATCTCGTCCACCTTCAAGGACGTGCCGGGCGGCCAGATCCTCGGGCCGACCTATGACTACACCCAGCGCCTGCTGGACTTCTCGCTGGAAGCCGAGCGCGAGGCCGACGCCCTGCCGGCGGGCAACGAGCCGCTGGACAGCGCCATGCCGCGCGTCACCGACC
Source organism: Achromobacter sp. 2789STDY5608621 (assembly GCF_001299375.1). Taxonomy (NCBI): domain Bacteria; kingdom Pseudomonadati; phylum Pseudomonadota; class Betaproteobacteria; order Burkholderiales; family Alcaligenaceae; genus Achromobacter; species Achromobacter sp. 2789STDY5608621. Next base: position 42,745 of record NZ_CYTU01000015.1, read on the forward strand.
TGCTGGCGCACGACGACCTGATCGACGCCGAGGCGGTGCCCGAGGGCGATCCCGAGCCGTTCGATCTGACGCGCCAGCCGCTGGACTTCCCGGCCTCGCGCGCCGCCCGCCTGCAGAACCTGGCGCGCGCCGACGAGGGCTTCCTCTTGTCGATGGGCTATTCCACGCAGCGCGGCTACGGCAACACGCACCCGTTCGCCGCCGAGATCCGCTACGGCTTCGTGGAAGTCGAGATGCACATCGAGGAACTGGGTTTCGCCGTCACGGTGGGCGAGATCGAGATCACCGAGTGCCAGATGGTGAGCCAGTTCTCGGGCAACGCCGAGGAAGGCCCCAAGTTCACCCGCGGCTATGGCCTGACGTTCGGCTATGGCGAGCGCAAGGCCATGTCGATGGCGCTGGTGGACCGCGCCATGAAGGCGCAGGAACTCGGCGAACGCGCCGATTCGCCGGCCAACGATCATGAGTTCGTGCTGTACCACAGCGACAACGTCGAGGCCTCCGGTTTCGTGCAGCACTTGAAGCTGCCGCACTACGTGGACTTCCAGGCCAACCTGGAACTGCTGCGCCGCATGCGCGCCGAACGCGCCGCGCCGGCCCCCGAGAACACCCGCCAGCTGGACGAGGCCATTTCCTCATGACGACTTCCCACACCCCCGGCGCCGCGGTCGAACGCGACGACCACTACAACTTCGCCTACCTCGACGAGTCCACCAAGCGCATGCTGCGCCGCGCGCTGCTCAAGGCGGTGGCGATTCCCGGCTACCAGGTGCCGTTCGGCAGCCGCGAGATGCCGCTGCCCTATGGCTGGGGCACGGGCGGCATCCAGGTGACGGCGTCGATCATCGGCCCGGGCGACGTGCTCAAGGTGATCGACCAGGGCTCGGACGACACCACCAACGCCATCAACATCCGCCGCTTCTTCGGCCGGGTGACCGGCGTGGCCACGACCGAATCGACCCGCGACGCCAGCATCGTGCAGACGCGCCACCGCATTCCGGAAACGCCGCTGCAGGCCGACCAGATCATGGTGTTCCAGGTGCCGATTCCCGAGCCGCTGCGCTGGCTCGAGCCGAGCGAGACCGAGACCCGCACCATGCACGCGCTGGCCGAATATGGCGGCATGCACGTCAAGCTGTACGAGGACATCGCCCAGCACGGCCACATCGCGACCACCTACGACTATCCCGTGATCGTCAACGACCGCTACATGATGCGGCCGTCGCCGATCCCGAAGTTCGACAACCCCAAGCTCGACAACAGCCCGGCGCTGATGCTGTTCGGCGCCGGCCGCGAGAAGCGGGTCTATGCGGTGCCGCCGTACACCCGGGTCAAGAGCCTGGACTTCGAGGACCATCCCTTCACCGTGGAGAAGTGGTCGGAGTGCTGCGACCTGTGCGGCTCGCGCGACAGCTTCCTCGACGAGATCATCCTGGACGACGCCGGCACCCGCCGCTTCGTCTGCTCCGATACCGAATACTGCAACGACCGCCAGGCCGAGCAAGCCGAAAAGGAAGCCACCGCATGAACGCCCAACCCTTGCTTTCCGTGCGCGACATGACGCGCACCTGGGACGGCGTGCACGGTTGCCGCAACGTCAGTTTCGACCTGTTCCCCGGCGAAGTGCTGTGCGTGGTGGGCGAGTCCGGTTCCGGCAAGAGCACGCTGCTGTCGGCCGTGTCGTACCAGACCGCGCCCGACGCCGGCAGCGTCTGGTACGACACCCGCGACCAGGGTTTCACCGACCTGGCCGCGCTGTCCGGCGCGCGCCTGCGGCTGCTGGCCCGCACCGACTGGGGCTTCGTGCGCCAGAACGCCCGCGACGGCCTGCGCATGCAGGTCAGCGCCGGCGCCAACATCGCCGAGCGCCTGATGGCGGTGGGCGACCGCCACTATGGCGAGTTGCGCCAGGCCGCGGGCAGCTGGCTGCAGAAGATGGAGATCGACGTCGGCCGCCTGGATGACGCGCCGGCCTCGTTCTCCGGCGGCATGCAGCAGCGCCTGCAGATCGCCCGCAACCTGGTGACCCATCCGCGCCTGGTGTTCATGGACGAGCCGACCGCGTCGCTGGACGTGTCGGTGCAGGCCCGCCTGCTGGACCTGCTGCGCCAGCTGGTGACCGACCTGGGCCTGGCCGCCATCGTCGTCACCCACGATCTGGCGGTGGCGCGCCTGCTGGCGCACCGCACCCTGGTGATGCGCGGCGGCGAGGTGGTCGAAAGCGGCCTGACCGACCAGATCCTCGACGATCCGCAGCATCCCTACACCCAGTTGCTGGTGTCTTCCATTTTGCAGAGCTGACCATGACTGTCGCGAAACCCATGATCGAGGTGCGGGGCCTCGGAAAGATGTTCACCCTGCACAACCAGGGCGGCATCCGCCTGCCGGTGCTGGAGGCGGTCGATTTCGACGCCGCGGCCGGCGACTGCCTGGTGCTGGCCGGCCCGTCGGGCACCGGCAAGAGCACTTTGCTGCGCTGCCTGTACGGCAACTACCTGGCCACCGAAGGCAGCATCCGCGTGCGCGCCGGCGATGACTGGGTCGAGCTGGTCGGCGCGCCCGAGCAGCGCATCCTGGCGCTGCGGCGCGACGTCATCGGCTACGTCAGCCAGTTCCTGCGGGTGATCCCGCGCGTGTCGGCGCTGGACGTAGTGGCCGAGCCGCTGCGCATGGCCGGCATCGAGCCGGACGAGGCCCGCGAGCGCGCCGGCGCCATGCTGCGGCGCCTGAACGTGCCGTCGCGCCTGTGGGGACTGGCGCCCGCCACCTTCTCGGGCGGCGAACAGCAGCGCGTCAACATCGCCCGCGGCTTCATCGCCCGGCATCCCATCCTGCTGCTGGACGAGCCGACCGCGTCGCTGGACCCGGACAACCGCGCGGTGGTGATGGCGCTGATCCATGAGGCGCGCGCCGCCGGCCGTTGCCTCCTGGGCATTTTCCACGACGCCGAAGTGCGCGACGCCGTGGCGTCCCGAATCCTGGCCTTGCGCCCCGCGCAGGCCGCCGTCGAACTGGAGTGAGCATGACCAGCACCTACCTGACCCACGCCCGCGTCGTGCTGCCGGACCGCGTGCTGGAAGACAGCGCCGTCCTGATCGAGGACGGCGTCATCGCCGCCATCGCGCCCGACGGCGCCCGCGCCGCCCACGAGATCGACCTGCGCGGCCTGACGCTGGTGCCGGGCCTGATCGACCTGCACTGCGACGCCATCGAAAAGGAAGCCGAGCCGCGCTCGAAGGTGCTGTTCCCGCTGGACTTCGCGGTGGCGCAGGTGGACCGCCGCAACGCCGCGGCCGGCATCACCACGCCCTACCACGCGCTGTCGTTCGCCAACAGCGACCTGGGCGTGCGCAACAACGAGACCGCCGCCCAGGTGGTGCGCGGCGTGCGCGCCTTCCGCCAGCACAGCCTGGTCGACAACCGCGTGCACTGCCGCTACGAAGTCACCGACGCGACCTCGGTGCCGGTGCTGCAGCAGTTGATGGACGAGGGCGCGGTGGACCTGCTGTCGGTGATGGACCACTCGCCCGGCCAGGGCCAGTTCAAGACGCTGGAGTCGTACCTGCAATACATGATCGGCAACCACGCCATGAGCCGCGAGCAGGCCGAAGAGGCCGCGCACGCCAAGACCCGCGCCAAGGACGGCGCGGTGCAGCGGGTCGAGACCCTGCTGGCGCATGCGCGCGGCCTCGGCATCCCGACCGCCAGCCATGACGACGATTCGATCCACCGCATCGCCACCATGCGCAACCTGGGCGTGGCGATGAGCGAATTCCCGATCACGCTGGACACCGCCCGCGCCGCCGTCTCCTGCGGCCTGCCCACCATCCTGGGCGCGCCCAACGTGCTGCGCGGCAAGAGCCAGAGCGGCTCGATGCGCGCCATCGACGCGATCCGCGCCGGCGTGGCGAGCTGCCTGTGCTCGGACTACCAGCCTTCGACTCTGATCGCCGCGGCCTTCGCGGTGGCGGCGCAGACCGAGCTGACGCTGCCGCAGGCGCTGGCGCTGGTCACCGCCAATCCGGCCGATGCCTGCGGCCTGTCGGATCGCGGCCGCATCGCGGTGGGACAGCGCGCCGATCTGGTGGCGGTGGCGCAGGTCGGCGCGTTGCCGCTCATCAGCTACACCTGGAGCGCCGGCCGGCTGGTGTTCTCGACCCACTATCCGTCCGCTCGCCTGCCCGCGCCTGCCGCCGAAGCGCGCGGCCTGGTGGCGGCTTGATCCGGCGGGAGCAAAGCATGGGGGCGATCGTGACCGCCGTGGCCGCCAGCGCGGCGCACGGCTTTTCCAAGCAGGTGCAGCCGGCCATCGTGCTGCGGCAGGGCGAGGGCGTGGAAGGCGACGCCCATGCCGGCGTGACGGTCAGGCATCGTTCGCGCGTCAAGGTCGATCCGACCCAGCCCAACCTGCGCCAGGTGCATCTGATCCACGGCGAACTGCACGACGAACTGCAGGCGGCCGGTTTCAATGTGGCCGAAGGGACGGTGGGCGAGAACATCACCACCCGCGGCATCGATCTGCTGGGCCTGCCGCGCGGCGCGTGCCTGCACATCGGGCCGCAGGCGGTGGTGCAGATCACCGGCCTGCGCAACCCTTGTTCGCAACTGGACCACTACCAGAAGGGGCTGACCGCCGCCGTGCTCGGGCGCGACGCCGCCGGCGGCCTGATCCGCAAGGCCGGGGTCATGGGCATCGTGCTGGCCGGCGGCGCGGTGCGGGCCGGGGATGCCATCCGGGTGGCGTTGCCGGCGCCGCCGCATCTGCCCCTGGAACGGGTCTGACCGCGCCTGGCGACAAACCTTGTCGCCGGACAAGCGGCGGACACGCGCATCTGGTTAAATGGGCAATGACGAGGTGGCCGCGGCTTGCGCGGCCCGTCTCCCTTATTTTCCGGAGCGCACGATGGCACGATTCAATTTCACCCAGGACCCCGAAGAACCCGATCTCTGGGCCGCGGAAAACGTGCCCGTGGGCGAAGGCCGCCCGCCGATCCACGTCATGATCCAGACCGACGGCGAAGAGCCGGACGGCGCGGCCTCCAAGGTGGTCAAGGCCATCATCGGCAATCTCGACGAGCAGATCCTGGCCGCGGCCGATTTCCTGCTCGACAACTACTCCTACGAGCACTGCAAGAAGCTCGGCATCGAGGACGACCAGCTGCTGCGCGAGGAAACCGCCGAGGCCATGGCCGAGAAGGCCGTGCTGCGCGCGCTGTGGCTGTTCGACGAGGACGGCGACGGCTACGAGCTGTGGTTCACGCTGCCGTGGGATCCCGTCCATACCTACGACGTCGAATTCGAGGACGGCGCCCCGGTGTCGTGCTCGGTCAACGACTAAGCCTGCCTGCCGCGCGCCGCCTCCCGGGGCGGCCGCGCGTTCAGCGAGCCAGCTCGAAGCGGGTCGCGCGGGCCTCGCCCAGCGACTCGTCATAGCGATAGCGCAGTTTCAGCGCCTTGCCCTTGCGCACGGCGGCCATGTCGGCGCCGTCCAGCGCCACGTCGATCTGGCGGTCGACGAATTCGGTGCAGTCGGTATCGGCGCGCGCGCCCTCGGGGATATCGGCCGCCTTCACATTCAGCCGGAACAACAGATGCGAGACCTCGGTGCCGTCGGTACGGTACTGGCGCATCTGCACGGGCGGGTTGGCGACGGTGCCGGACAGGTCGCAGGCAATGCGGGTCCAGGCATGGGCGGAGGGCAGGGCGGCCATCAGGACGGCCGCCGCGAGCGCGTGGCGCGGGCGTAGTGATTTCATGGCATATGCAATGAGCGCCGCCGCCTTGGCGCGGCGCCCTTAAGGGGTGCCTGGGGGCTTCCATGTTGCGCCGGGCGTGTGCGCCGGTCAAGGCCGGCCGCCGCATGAAAAAAGGCCCCGCATCACCTGTGGGGCCTTTGCCGGAAAACGGGGAAACGCCGCGGCGCGTTCAGGCGTCGCGCGTCGCCGTTTGCGTGGCCGGCGCGGACTCGGCCTTGGGCGCCAGGTCCTCTTCGTTGCCTTCCATCTTGGCGATGACGGCGGTGGCCAGGCTGTTGCCGACCACGTTGGTGGCGGTGCGGCCCATGTCGAAGAACTGGTCGATGCCCATGATCAGCAACAGGCCGGCTTCGGGCAGGTGGAACATCGGCAGCGTCGCCGCCACCACCACCAGCGAGGCGCGCGCCACGCCGGCCATGCCCTTGCTGGTCACCATCAGCACCAGCAGCAGCGTCAGCTGCTGCGAGAAGCTCATCTCGATGTTGTAGGCCTGCGCGATGAACAGCACCGCGAACGACTGGTACATCATCGAGCCGTCCAGGTTGAACGAGTAGCCCAGCGGCAGCACGAAGCCCGAGATGCGCTTGGACACGCCGAAACGCTCCAGCGCCTCGATGGTCTTGGGGTAGGCCGATTCGCTGCTGGCGGTCGAGAAGGCCAGCAGGGTCGGTTCCTTGATCAGGCCGCCCAGGCGGAAGGTGGACTTGCCCAGGAACAGGTAGCCCACCGCGAACAGGATGGTCCACAGCAGCGCCAGGCCCAGGTAGAACTCGCCGATCAGCTTGCCGTAGCTGACCAGCACGCCCAGGCCCTCGGTGGTGATGGCGGCGGCCATGGCGGCGAACACGCCCAGCGGCGCGAAGCGCATCACGTAGTCGGTGACGCGGAACATGATCTTGGCCAGCTCGTCGATCATGTTGTAGATGGTGTTGTGGCCCTTGCCGCGGATGAACGACAGCGCCGCGCCGAAGAACAGCGAGAACACCAGGATCTGCAGGATCTCGTTGTTGGCCATGGCTTCGGCGATGCTCTTGGGGAACACGTGCGCGATGAAGGCCTTGAGGGTGAAGTCGCCGGTCTTCAGGCCGGCGGTGGCGGCCGCGTCGGGCAGCGCCAGGTTCAGGTGCGCGCCGGGCTGGAAGATGTTGACCAGCGCCAGGCCCAGCAGCAGCGAGATGGCCGAGGCGGCGATGAACCAGAACATAGCGCGCAGGCCGATGCGGCCGACGGCGCTGGCGTCGCTCATGCTGGCCAGGCCGGACACCAGGGTGGCGAATACCAGGGGCGCGATGATCATCTTGATCATGCGCAGGAAGATGTCGGTGATCAGGCTGAAGTACGAGGCGATGTCCTTGGCCTCTTGCGCGTTCTGCGCGTACTTGTTGCAGAAATAACCCACCACGACGCCCAGCACCATGGCGATGCCGATGTAACGCGTCAGCTTCTTAGTATTCATCTTCAAAAACGGAAAACAGGGACCCGATCGGTCGGCCGGATAGGCCTTACCCGCCGGCATGGGGCGGGGCGAAGCGGTCCAATGACGGATATGCCGGAGGGGACCCGGAGCGGCGCGGGTTAACCCTTGGGGCGCGATGTTAACGCCGCGAACCTGACAGTTAGTTGTCAGGTTGGGGACGGGTCATACCTGACTGCCACGGTTGCCGGGGCATGACAAAATGGTCCGGCCTGGCCGGCTGCGCGCCGGCGGGCCACACAAAAAGGGCCGCACAGGCCCGCCCCCTATAGGAGACAGAGCTATGCCGAAACGCGAATTGTCCGTGCTGGTGTCGGGGTATACGTTCCTGGAGGGCCTGCGCTGGCACGAAGGGCGCCTGTGGGCCTCCGATTTCTATACGGGCAAGGTGATCGCCGTCGACCTGCTGGGGCGGGCCGAGGTGATCTGCCGAGTGCTGGAGCAGCCCTCCGGCCTGGGCTGGCTGCCCGACGGGCGGCTGCTGATCTCTTCCATGAAAGACCGCAAGCTGCTGCGGCGCGAGGCGGACGGCCGGCTGGTGCCGCACGCGGACCTGTCGGCGCTGACCGGCGGCCTGATCAACGACCTGGTGGTCGATGCCCAGGGCCGCGCCTACGTCGGCAACTTCGGTTTCGACCTGATGGCCGGCCAACCCTTCGCCACCACCACCCTGGTGCGGGTGGACCCGGACGGGGTGGCCCAGGTGGTGGCGGACGGGCTGTGGTTTCCCAATGGATCGTTCATCACCCCTGATGGCAAAACCCTGATCGTCAACGAGACCTTCGGCAACCGCATCTCGGAATTCGACATCCTGCCCGACGGCGCCCTGGGGCCGCGGCGCGACTGGGCCCACTTCGGCGCCTTGCCGGATTCCGACGACCTGTCGGTGCTGATCGCGGCCTCGGCCATCGGCCCGGACGGCGGCGCGCTGGACGCCGAGGGCGCGCTGTGGGTGGCCGACGCCATCGGCAAGCGCATCGTGCGGATGGCCCGCGGCGGCCGGATCCTGGAACAGATCGATACCGGCGAGCTGGGTATCTTCGCCGCGGCCCTGGGCGGGCCGGACGGTAGAACGCTGTTCATGGCGGCGGCGCCCGACTTCATCGAGGCCAACCGCCGCGCCAAGCCGGAAGGGCGGATCCTGGTGACCGAGGTGGACGTGCCGCACGCGGGACGGCCGTAGCGCGCCCCTCCAGTCGCTTCAGGAGCGGTTGGGGCGGCCGCTGAGGGCGCGCGCGGCCGAGACCGCCAGCGAACTGAAGCGCTGGGAAAAGGACTCCAGCGTCCATTCCGCCAACAGGCCGGAAATGTGGATGGCGGCCAGCGGGCGGCCGCTGTGGTCGACTACGGCGCTGGCCAGCACGATCTCGCCCACCATGCTCTCTTCCATGCAGAGGGCGTACCCCTGTACCCGCGCCTCGCGCACGCGCTCTCGGATCCGCTCGGGATCGGTAATGGTCTTGGGGGTCAGCGGCCGCAGGTCGCTGCGCGCCAGTATGTCGTCGACCTCGGCGTCGGTCAGGTGCGACATGACTGCCCGGCCGCCGGAGGACGAGAAGGTGGGCATGCGCCGGCCCACCAAGGTGGCGTAGAAGGTCTGGCGCTTGGTCTGGCGGCGCAGCGCGTAAACGATGGTCAGGTCATCGAACAGGCTCAGGTCGACCCGCTCGCCGCACTCCTGCTGCAGTTGTTCCAGGATGGGCGTGGCGCGCTCCAGCAGCGGATGGCCGCGCAGGAAGTCGAAAGTCCGGTCCAGGATCTTTTTGCCCAGCACGTAGCCGCGCTGGTTGCTACCGCGTTCGAGGTAGCCCAGCGCCACCAGCGTATGCAACATGCGCTGGGTCGAGCTGCGGTCCAGTCCCGACAATTCCGTCAGCTCGTTCAGGCTGAGCGGACCGGGGTGGCTGGAAAAAGCCTCGAGGATGCCAAAGCCTTTCGCCAGGGATTGGTTGAACCGGGTCTCGGTTGTGGCCATGTCGATCTACTCCATTCTCTTTGTTTTGATGGCGTTGCAACGGCGCGTTGCCGTTGGGGCGCCGGATACGCACTGTAGCGGCAACCGCCCGCGACCAGGCTAGGGAAATCACCCATGTTTTCGTATTGCCCGCCGCTTGTACGAACTCTATCATGTCAAATATAGATATCTAAGTATCAAATATTGATACTTATGGTGTTTGATATTTCATAGCCAACAAGGGGAGTGCAATGACCGCCGTCGCAGCAGCCAGCCTGAGTCAGGACCAGATCGCCGGAGCCGTGGGCAGGCTTCGCCAGTACATGACCGACACGCTGACGGGATTCGTGCAGTGCCGCAGCCTGCCCGGCGAGGAAATGTCGGCCGCCCGCTTCCTGGAAGACGCGCTGGCGCAGCTGGGGCTGGTGTCCGAGCGCATCGCGTTGCGGACCGAGGAATTGAAGAACCTGCCGCTGTACTCGCCGGCCTGCTGCCCCGACGGCGGCCGCTACAACGTGCTGGCGCGCCATGAGCCGCGCGCCGCGGGCGGACGCGCCGTGCTCTTCAACGGCCACCTGGACGTCGTGCCGACCGGTCCGCATGAACTGTGGGACCCGGCGCCGTTCGACGGCGAATTACGTGACGGCTGGCTGTACGGCCGAGGCGCGGGCGACATGAAGGCCGGCATCATCTGCGCGCTGGCGGCGTTCAAGGCCCTGCAGGACCTGGGCGTGCAACCCGCCGGCGCCGTAGGCTTCAACGGCGTGCTTGAAGAGGAGAACACCGGCAACGGCACCCTGGCCACGGTTTCGGCGCTGCAGAGCGCGATCGCCGCAGCCAAGCTCAGCGCCTTCGACGCGGTCGTTATTCCCGAGCCCACGCATGAGCGCATGATGAGCGCCCAGCTCGGCGTGTTCTGGATGTACGTGGACATCGTGGGCCGGCCCGCACATGCCGCCTACATGACCACGGGTGTCAACCCGGTCGAGACTGGCTTGCGGATTGTCGACGCGATGAAACGGCTCGAACACGAATGGAACCTGCCGGAAAATCGGCATCCGGCCTATCGCGAACATGCGCACCCCATCAACTTCAATCTCGGCCAGATCCATGCCGGCGACTGGAATTCGTCGGTGCCCAGCGTGTGCACGCTGGGCATGCGCATTGCCTGCTACCCCGATATGTCGATCGAGGCCGCCAAGCAGCGGGTGCTGGCGTGCATCCGCGAGGTCGAGGCCGGACTGGCCGACAGCGACGTGCGCATCGACATCCGCTACGAAGGTTTCCACGCGCCAGGTTGCGAGTACGACCTGGAGGTGCCCGCGATGCAATTGCTGGCCGACGCCCACCGCCGCGTGACCGGCGAACTGCCCCAGCCCACGGCGCTGACCGCGACCACCGACGGTCGCCATTTCCGCCTGATGATGGACGTGCCGGTCACCTGCTACGGCCCCCAGGTGAAAAACGTGCACGGTTTCAACGAATGCGTGTCGGTGGACAGCATGGTGCGCGTCGCCACCTCGCTGGCGCTCTTCATCAACGACTGGTGCGGCGTCGAGCCGCGGCAAGCCTGAACCCATCTGCGTTCCCGCTTCTTTCTACGGATTCCTGCCATGACTTTTTTCTTCGCCCGACGCGTCCTGGCGCGCTGCGCCCTGGCCGCCGCCAGCCTGCTGCCCTTTGCCGCCTCTCCGTCGCATGCCGCCGAAACCCCGCAATATGGCGGGGTGTTGACGGCCATCCTGAGCCCCGAGCCGCCGACCCTGAACGTGGCGGTGCAGCAGGTTGCCAGCACGCAGTTGGTGGCCGGCAAGATCTTCGAGAGCCTGTTGACGTATTCCTTCGACCTCAAGCCCCAGCCCGGCCTGGCGCGGTCGTGGGAGGTGTCGCCGGATCGCCTGACCTACACCTTCCATCTGCAGCCGCAGGTGCAATGGCACGACGGCAAGCCGTTCTCGTCCGATGACGTGGTGTTCACCTACACCAAAGTGCTGGCCAACACGCCGCGCACGCGCACCTTGATGGCCAATGTGCAGGAGATCTCGGCCCCGGACGCCGACACCGTGGTGTTCAAGCTGAAGCAGCCGTACTCGGCCTTCCTGTACGCGTTCGACATCGGCGGCGGGGCGATCCTGCCCAAGCACCTGTACGACGTCGATACGCCGATCGGGCAGAACCCGAACAACAATGCGCCGATCGGCACCGGACCGTTCAAGTTCAAGCGTTGGGAGCGCGGGTCGTATATCGAGCTGGTCAAGAACGAACACTACTGGAAGGCGGGGCGTCCCTATCTGGACGGCATCACCTATCGCGTGATTCCTGATTCCGCCTCGCGCCGCGTGGCGCTGGAGCAGGGCACCGTGATGCAGGCCTGGCTGCAGGACATCGAGCCGGTGGACCTGGCGCGGGTGGTCAAGCTGCCCAACATCACCCAGACCCACAAGGGTTATGAATATTGGTCGACCATGCAATGGATCGAGTTGAATGGCGGCCGTGCGCCCTTTTCGGACAAGCGCTTCCGCCAGGCGCTGATGTACGGCATCAATCGCCAGTTCATCGCTGACAAGATCATGTTCGGCACGGGCACGGTCGCCACCGGCCCCATCCACCACAACACGCGGTTCTATGACGCCAACGTCAAGTCCTATCCCTACGATCCGAAGCAGGCCATCGCCTTGCTCGACGAGATGGGCCTGAAGCCGGACGCCAAGGGCGTGCGCGCCACGATCGGCCTGATTCCACTGCCTTACGGCGAGATGCAGCGCCGCGTGGCCGAGTACATCAAGCAGAACCTGGCCAAGATCGGCGTGGCCGTGACGCTGGAGAACACCGACGTCGGCGGCTGGACCAGCCGCGTGGGCAACTGGGATTTCGATATGGGCGCGAACGGCGTGTTCCAGTATGGGGATCCGGCCATCGGCGTGTCCCGCACCTACCTGGGCAGCAACATCAAGAAGGGGCTGATGTTCACCAACACGTCGCAGTACAACAATCCGAAGGTCGATGCGCTGTTCAACGCCGCCGCCACCGCCGCCACCGACGAAGAACGCCAGAAACTCTATAGCGAGGTGCAGCGCATCCTGGTGGACGACGTGCCGGTGCTGTGGCTGGCCGACACCAACTACTCGACCCTGCTGAACAAGCGCGTGCATGACGCCGTGACCACCGCGCTCGGCGTGGTGGACACGCAGAGCGACGCCTGGCTGTCCAAAGAATGAAGAAGATCGCCAAGTTCCTGGCGAACCGGGTGGTCAAGAGCGTCCTGGTTCTGCTGATGATCGCGCTCTTCAACTTCTTCCTGGTGCGGGCCGCGCCAGGCGATCCGGCCGTGATCCTGGCGGGCCAGTCGGGAGCGGTGGACGCCGAGTTCATCGCCAAGCTGCGCCAGGAATTCGGCCTGGACAAGCCGATCCCGGTGCAGCTGGGCCACTATCTGAAGAATGTCGCCACGTTCGACTTGGGGTATTCCTATCGCCAGCAGGCGCCGGTGGCGAGCCTGATCCTGCAGCACCTGCCCGCGACCTTGCTGTTGACCCTGTCGGCTTTCGCCTTCGCGCTGCTGGCGGGCGTCAGCCTGGGCACCCAGGCCGCGCTGCGGGTGGGGAAGTGGGGCGATACCGTCATCACGACCCTGTCGATGCTGGCCTACGCGACGCCACTGTTCTGGGTCGGGCTGATGCTGGTGCTGCTGTTTTCGGTGAACCTGGAATGGCTGCCCGCGTTCGGCTATGAAAGCGTCGGCGCCAACCTGACCGGCCTGGCCCGCGTGGCCGACGTGGCCAGGCACTTGTTGTTGCCGGCGTTGACCCTGGGCATGTTCTACATGGCCGTCTACGCCCGGCTGACGCGCGCCTCCATCCTGGAAATCAGCCAGCTGGATTTCGTCAAGACGGCGCGCGCCAAGGGCTTGTCCGAACGCACGGTGATCGTGCGCCATGTGCTGCGCAATGCGCTGCTGCCCGTCATCACTTATGCCGGCATCCAGGCCGGAGGACTGATTGGCGGATCGTTGCTGGTGGAGACCGTGTTCGCCTGGCCCGGCATCGGCCGGCTGGCGTTCGACGCCTTGATCCAGCGTGACTACAGCGTGCTGCTCGGCGTGTTCTTCATGGCCTCCCTGATCGTGGTCGTGGTCAACCTCGTCACCGACATCCTGTACACGGTGGCGGACCCCAGGATCGAACTCAAATGAAAGCCTTCATGCAATCGTTCTGCCGCAACAAGGGCGGTGTCATGGGTCTGATTGTGCTGGCGATGGTCACGCTGGTGGCGATCTCCGCCAGCTGGATCTTCCCGGACAGTCCGTGGGACATCATCAACGGGCCTTTCATGCCGCCGTTGTCCGACGGCGCCTTGCTGGGCACCGACACGCTGGGCCGCGACATCGCCACCGGCATCGCCTATGGCTCGCGCATCACGCTGGTGCTGGCCGCGGTGTCCACGGCGGTCTCCATCCTGGTGGGTATCACGGTCGGCGCGCTGGCCGGTTTCTATGGCGGTCGGGTGGACCAGGCCATCGTCGGTTTCATCGAACTGTTCCAGACCATTCCCAGTTTCTTCCTGGCAGTGGTGCTGGTGGCCATCCTGACACCCAACATGGCCACGGTGATCTTCGCCATCGCGGTGGTCTCGTGGCCGCCGCTGGCGCGCCTGGTGCGGGCGGAGTTCATGAGCCTGAAGAATCGCGAATTCGTGCAGGCGGCGATGCTGTCGGGTCAGTCCAACCTGCGCATCATCCTGACGCAGATCCTGCCCAACAGCCTTTCGCCCGTGATCGTGTCGGGGTCATTGATGATTGCCAGCTCGATCCTGCTGGAATCGGCCCTGAGCTTTCTGGGCCTGGGCGACCCCAATGCGATGACCTGGGGCTACATCATCGGCGCCTCGCGCAGCGTGCTGCGCGACGCCTGGTGGATGAGCGTGTTCCCGGGCGTGGCGATCCTGTTGACCGTGCTGTCGCTCAACCTGATCGGCGAAGCGCTGAACGACGCGCTCAATCCCAAACTGGCCCGCAGGAGGACGACGTGATGAGCGCGCTGCTTGAAATCCGTGATCTCAGCGTGACGGCCGCCCACGGCGGACCGACGGTGGTGCAGGGCGTGTCCTACACCGTGAACCGCAATGAGATCCTGTGCGTGGTGGGTGAGTCGGGATCGGGCAAGTCGGTTACGGCGCACGCCATCATGGGCCTGTTGCCGGCGGACCAGTTGAGCGTCACGCAGGGCCAGATCCTGTACGGCGGGCGCGATCTGGTCGGCCTGTCGGCCACGGACTGGTATGGGCTGCGCGGCCGTTGCTTCGGCATGGTGTTCCAGGAGCCCATGACGGCGCTCAATCCCATCATGCGGGTGGGCCGCCAGGTCGACGAGGTGCTGGAGCGGCATACCAACCTGAACGCCGCCGCCCGCCGACAGCGGGTGCTCGAACTGTTCGGCCAGGTGCTGCTGCCCGATCCGCAGGCCATGTATGACGCCTTTCCGTTCCAGTTGTCCGGCGGCCAGCGCCAGCGTGTCGTGATCGCGATGGCGCTGGCGCTCGAGCCGGACGTGCTTATCGCCGACGAACCGACCACCGCGCTGGACGTCACCACGCAAGCGCAGATCCTGGCGCTCATCAAGGACATCCAGCACCGCATGGGCATCGGTGTCATCTTCATTACCCACGACTTCGGCGTGGTGGCGGACATCGCCCACCGCATCGTTGTGATGCGCAAGGGCGAAGTGGTGGAATCGGGGGCGGCCGACGACATCCTGAACCGGCCGCAGCATCCCTACACCCGCCAATTGATCGCGGCGGTGCCGCACAAACCCGAAGGCAAGGACGAGGCGGCGCCCGCGCTGCCGCTGATGGCCGTGGCCAACCTGTGCAAGACCTTCGCCACCGGCGGACGGCGGGTCGACGCGCTGCGCGACATCTCGCTGGACATCCGCCAGGGCGAGACGCTGGGGCTGGTGGGAGAGTCCGGTTCCGGCAAATCGACGCTGGGACGTACTTTGATCGGCCTGATCGCGCCTGACAGCGGCAGCGTGCGGATGGACGGCCGAGAACTGGTCGGCATGGCGCCCCGCGATTTCCGTCCCTACCGGCGCCAGATCCAGATGGTGTTCCAGGACCCGTATGCGTCGCTCAATCCGCGTCACCGCGTCATTGAGGCCGTGGCGCAAGGACCGATCGCGTTCGGCGAGAGCCGCAAGACCGCGCTGCGCGAGGCGCGTGAACTGCTGGAACTGGTTGGGCTGGGCGGAGACGCCGGCGAGCGCTATCCGCATCAGTTCTCGGGCGGCCAGCGCCAGCGGGTCGGCATCGCCCGGGCGCTGGCGCTCAAGCCGCGGCTTTTGGTGGCCGACGAGGCCGTCTCGGCGCTGGATGTGTCGATCCAGGCGCAGGTGCTCGAATTGCTCAAGACCGTCAGCGGCCAGTTCGACCTGTCGGTGCTGTTCATCACGCATGACCTGCGCGTTGCGGCCCAGATTTGCGACCGCATCGCGGTGATGCGCCAGGGCCAGCTAGTGGAACTGGACCGAGCCGCCACGATTTTCTATCACCCCCAACATGAATACACGCGTCGCCTGATTGAATCGGTGCCGGGCAAGGCCTGGAACAAGCCCGACCTGGCGGCGCTGTCGGAGTCTTCAACCAGGAGCAAGCAGTATGCGTGACACCGAGTATCAGGCGCTGGACGGGCTGGCGCTGGCCGATTTGCTGGCGCGGCGCGAGGTCGGCGCGGAGGACCTCATGGCCTGCGCAATCAGGCTGGCGCGCGAACGCGCGCCGGCGCTCAACGCGCTGTGCTATGAGCGCTATGAAGAGTCCCTGGCGGTGGCGCGCGCCTGGCGCCAGGCCGGCACGTTCCGCGCCATTCCCTTTTTGCTGAAGGATTCCGGGCTGGCGCACACGCGCTTTCCGTCCAGCCTGGGGTCGCGCCTGCTGAATGACACCGCCTATCCCCGCAACGCCACACTGGCCGACCGTTTCGAGGCGGCCGGCCTGATTGCCTTCGCGCGCACCACGGTGCCGGAATTCTGCATGGCGCCCACCACCGAGGCGCGGCGCAACGGCGGTCCTACCCGCAACCCCTGGGACTTGACCCGTTCGTCCGGTGGCTCCAGCGGCGGGGCGGCGGCGGCGGTCGCCGCGGGCATCGTCCCGCTGGCCCACGGCAGCGATGGCGGCGGATCGATCCGCATCCCGGCCGCGGCCTGCGGCGTCTATGGCCTGAAAGTGTCGCGCGGGCGGGTGCCCATGGGGCCATTTCGCGGCGAGGGCTGGGGCGGCCTGGCGACCGATGGCGTGCTGTCTCGTTCGGTGCGCGACACGGCCGCGGCGCTGGACGCCATCGCGGCGCCCGAGCCGGGCGCTCCCTACGCGGCGCCGGCCGCGCCCGCCTCCTATCTGAAACTGCTGGCCGAGCCGTCGCGCAAGCGGCGCATCGTCGTCTGGCGCAGCGCCTGGCATGGCGTGCCGGTGGCGCCCGAATGCATCGCGGCGGTCGAGCGGGCGGCCGAACTGTGCCGGGCGCTGGGGCACGAGGTGGTCGATGGCGCGCCGCCCGATATTGATTACGAGGCCTTCGTGCTGGCGCATGCCAATGTGCTGGCGGGCAATATCGTGGTGTCGGTGGACACTCGCTTGGGCCTCACCGGCCAGCCGTTGCGCGACGATGATCTGGAGCCGGTGTTGCGCCAGGGCTACGACTACGGCAAGGGGCTGTCCGCGGCGCACTACATCGCCAGCGTCAACCGCTTTCATGCCATCGGCCGCATCCTGGACAGCTATATGGAAGGCTACGACGCCATCCTGTCACCGTCCCTGACCCAGCTGCCGCTGAAACTGGGCGAGCTTTCCACCGCCGGGGGCACATTCCTGGATTTTCGCCGCAAGGTGGCCTCTTACGGCACGTTCGCGGCGGCGTTCAACGCGTCCGGGCAGCCGGCGGCCAGCCTGCCGCTGGTCTGGACCGACGCTGGCCTGCCGGTCGGGGTGCAGGTGGTCGGCCGCTATGGCCGCGAGGATGTCGTGCTGGCGTTGTCGGCTGAACTGGAGGCGGCCCAGCCGTGGGCCGGACGGATCGCCGTCCCCCGGACGGCCTAGGGGCGGTTGGCAAGATGGGGGAGGTCGCTCCGTCCGCCCCCCGTTTCGGGGGGAGGCGGGAGCCCCCTCTACGGGCGAGGGCTGGCGCGTTCGGCGCCGGTGGCATCGGCTGAAGGGATAGGATACCGGCGGTTTCAAGACCTTTCTTCGAATCCCCCGTAAAATCCCACCATCCCGCTTGATTTCAACCATCTTTCAATCGACAGTACCTAAGGAGGACCACACATGGCCCTAGTCTCCATGCGCCAGTTGCTCGACCACGCCGCCGAGCACGGCTACGGCATTCCGGCATTCAACGTCAATAACCTGGAACAGGTCCAGGCCATCATGGAAGCCGCGGCGGAGACCGACAGCCCGGTGATCATGCAAGCCTCGGCCGGCGCCCGCAAGTACGCCGGCGAAGGCTTCCTGAAGCACCTGATCCAGGCCGCCGTGGAGTCCTACCCGCACATTCCCGTGGTCATGCACCAGGACCACGGCCAGTCGCCCAAGGTCTGCCAGGGCGCCATCGATCTGGGCTTCTCCAGCGTCATGATGGACGGCTCGCTGAAGGAAGACGGCAAGACCATCGCCGACTACGACTACAACGTCGACGTCACCAAGAAGGTGGTGGACGTGGCCCACAAGCTGGGCGTGACGGTCGAGGGCGAACTGGGCTGCCTGGGCTCGCTCGAAACCATGGAAGGCGACAAGGAAGACGGCCACGGCGCCGACGGCAAGCTGACCATGGACCAGCTGCTGACCGATCCGGAGCAGGCCGCCGACTTCGTGCGCCGCACCCAGCTGGACGCCCTGGCCATCGCCATCGGCACCAGCCACGGCGCCTACAAGTTCACGCGCAAGCCCACCGGCGACATCCTGTCGATCGCCCGCATCAAGGAAATCCACGCCCGCCTGCCCAACACCCACCTGGTGATGCACGGCAGCTCCAGCGTGCCGCAGGAACTGCTGGCCGAGATCCGTGAATTCGGCGGCAACATGAAGGAAACCTACGGCGTGCCGGTCGAGGAAATCCAGGAAGCCATCAAGTACGGCGTGCGCAAGATCAATATCGACACCGATATCCGTCTGGCCATGACCGGCGCCATCCGCCGCTTCTTCGCCGAGAACCCCGAGAAGTTCGACCCGCGCGAATACCTGAAGCCGGCCCGCGCCGCCGCCAAGGCGATCTGTGTGGCTCGCTACACGGAATTCGGCACCGCCGGCAACGCCAGCAAGATCAAGGCCCTGCCGCTGACCGAAATCGCCGCCCAGTACGCCGCCGGCAAGCTGGCCCAGGTGGTTCAGTAAGTGGCCGGCCGCCTCCCCCGGGAGGCGGGCAGCAAAAAAGGCGGGCCCTCGCGGGCCCGCCTTTTTTTTCGTGCGCGTCGCGCCCGGCTCAGGCGGGCGGGGCGTTGCGGGGGAAGTTCGGCACGGTCTTGTCGACGTGGTGCCAGGACGGCGCCGAGTCGGTCCACAGGCTGACGCGGGTGTGGAAGGCCTCGGGGTCGTCGAGCGAGCCGGCCCGCACCACCTCGTAGGCCATGCCTTCCGAGCCGCCGAACAGCGGCGTGCCACAGTCCGCACAGAAGCTGCGCATGACGGTGTGGCCTGAATCGCCCTGGTAGCGATGCTCGCGCGCCTTGCCGCGCAGCAGGGTGACCGAGCCGGCCGGCAGGATCAGCGCGTGGGCCGGCGCGCCGCCGCTGGAATACTGGCAATCGCGGCAATGACAGGTGGCCGCCATGATGGGTTCATCGGTCACCGCGTAGCGCACCGCGCCGCATTGGCAGCCACCGGTCAGGTGGACCTGCGCGTCGGCGTGGGGCGGGCGTTTCTGGGTTGCATCCTGCATACGACTGTGTCTCCTCCAGGTGAAAAGGGGGCGCCGTGACGCGATCCGCGGTCGGCGCATATATTGGAACGCGGCCAGACTAACCCGCCGTCCGCCGCCCGGCAAGACGGGGCTATTTGCAGTAACCTATGCGCTTTGCGCGACCCCCATTTTTGCCATAGGCCATTTTTCCGTGACTTCTGCTTTGCATCAATCCAGCATCAAGTCCTTGCCGCTGCTGGGCCGCGGTAAGGTCCGCGACATGTACGCGGTGGGCGACGACAAGTTGCTGATCGTCGCGTCGGACCGCATTTCGGCGTTCGACGTCATCCTCGACGATCCCATCCCCGGCAAGGGGCAGGTGCTGACCGAACTGACCGAGTTCTGGCTGCAGAAGCTGGCCCACATCCTGCCGAACCACTCCACCGGCATCAAGCCGGAAGACGTGGTGGCGCCCGATGAAGTCGACCAGGTGCGCGGCCGCGCCGTGGTGGTCAAGCGCCTCAAGCCGATCCTGGTGGAAGCGGTGGCCCGCGGCTACCTGATCGGTTCCGGCTGGAAGGACTACCAGGCCACCGGCGCCGTGTGCGGCATCAAGCTGCCCGCCGGCCTGCAGCAGGCCAGCCAGTTGCCCGAGCCGATCTTCACGCCGGCCGCCAAGGCCGAGTTCGGCATGCACGACGAAAACGTCGACTTCGCCCACGTGGTCAAGGAAGTCGGCCAGGAAATGGCCGAGCGCATCCGCGACGTCACGCTCAAGCTGTACGCCGAGGCCGCCAGGTTCGCCGCCACCAAGGGCATCATCATCGCCGACACCAAGTTCGAGTTCGGCCTGGACGACGACGGCACGCTGTACCTGATGGACGAAGTGCTGACGCCGGATTCGTCGCGCTTCTGGCCGGCCGACGGCTACCGCGTCGGCATCAGCCCGCCCTCGTTCGACAAGCAGTTCGTGCGCGACTGGCTCGAGACCCAGACCTGGGACAAGACCCCGCCCGCCCCGCGCCTGCCGCAGGACGTGCTGGAAAAGACCGCCGCGAAGTACCGCGAAGCGCTGGATCGCCTGATCGCCTGATCCGCGCCCGCCTCGAAAAAGCCGCCCGTCCGCCGGGCGGTTTTTTTTGTCCACGAGGCGCCGCCGATCAGGGAAATCCCTGCTTTTCGGTAAGAATTATTGCTTATTGTTACGTTATACTCGCCGGCAACCTGCACCCGGAAGCCGGCGCGCCCGCGCGGCTTCCCCTCTGCCAACTTGCCGGACGACGCGGCCCGCAGCCGCCGCCAGGGCGCCATGCCCGCCGGATGTAGAAAGGAGCTGCGCATGATCATGATGTTGCCTTTCCTGACCGGCCTGATCGCCGTGTGGTTCGGCCTGCTGGGCAAGCGCCGACCCTGCGTCGCCTTCTGGCTGATCACCCTGGGGGTGTTCGCCGCGTGGTGCCAGTTCCACATGACCAGTCCGCTGGCGCTGTCGCTCTAGGTCCGCCGCCATGATCTTTTCCCGCAATCCGGCGCGCGGTTCGCGCCTGCTCAACGGCCTGGCCCTGCTGGCCGTGACGGCCATTCTGGTCATGGCCTTCGCCTGGCAATTCGCCTATGACGAAGTGCCGTGCCCGCTGTGCCTGCTGCAACGGGTGGCCTTCATGCTGGCCGGGGTGGGGCTGCTGCTGAACCTGCGGCTGGGGCCGTCGCCCATGCACTACGCCATGACCATCGCCGCCGCGCTGGGCGGCATGGTGGCGTCGGGCCGGCAGATCCTGCTGCACATCGCTCCCGGCGATCCCGGCTACGGCACGCCGTTCCTCGGCCTGCACTTCTATACCTGGGCCTTCATCGCCTTCTGCGGCCTGATCGTGTTCTGCGTGATCATGCTGTCGGCCGACCGCAAGTGGGGCGACAACATGCTCAAGCGGCCGGTGCCGGCGCTGGGCATGCTGGTCATGGCCCTGTTTTTCATCACGGTCCTGGCCAACCTGGGCAGCACCACGCTGCAATGCGGTTTCGGGCCCTGCCCGGACAATCCCACGGGCTATCTCTGGCTGGGATCCGGCGCCACGCCATAGGCTGCCGCCGGCGCCGGGTAAAATACCGGGTTTCGCGGCCTGGCCGCAGCCTTTCAACGACTCGACACCGGTTATGACAGCCAAGACTTCCGCAGCGGCAGACGCCACCCCCGTGGTGGGCGTGATTATGGGTTCTTCCAGCGATTGGGAGGTCATGAAGCACGCGGTCACCATGCTGGAAGACTTCGGCGTGCCGCACGAGGCGCGCGTGATCTCCGCGCACCGCATGCCGCAGGACATGGCCGAATACGGCGCCGCCGCGTTTGATCGCGGCCTGCGCGGCATCATCGCCGGCGCCGGCGGCGCGGCCCACCTGCCGGGCATGATGGCGGCCCTGACCGAAGTGCCGGTGTTCGGCGTGCCGGTGCCGTCCAAGTACCTGCGCGGCGAGGATTCGCTGCTGTCCATCGTGCAGATGCCCAAGGGCGTGCCGGTCGCCACCTTCGCCATCGGCGAGGCCGGCGCCGCCAACGCCGCGCTGCACCTGATCGCCACGCTGGCGGGCACCGACGCCGGCCTGCACAAGAAGCTGGTGGCATTCCGCGCGCGCCAGACGCAGGCCGCGCGCGACATGAAGGTTCCGCCCGAGGCTTGATCCGTATGACGCAATCGACTGCTTTCACCATTGCCCCCGGCGGCTGGCTCGGCCTGTTGGGCGGCGGCCAGCTGGGCCGCATGTTCTGCCACGCGGCGCAAAGCCTGGGCTACAAGGTCGCGGTGCTGGACCCGGCCGCCGAATGCCCGGCGGGCATGGTGGCGGACCTGCACATCCAGGCCGCCTATGACGACGAAGACGGCCTCGCGCGCCTGGCGCAGACCTGTCAGGCCGTCACCACCGAATTCGAGAACGTGCCGGCCGACAGCCTGCGCGCGCTGGCGGCGCGCTGTCGCGTCAGCCCGGCCGCCGACGCGGTCGCCATCGTGCAGGACCGCATCGCCGAGAAGGCCTTCATCGCCAGCCAGGGCATCCCGGTCGCGCCGCACGCCGCCATCCGCAGCGAAGCCGACCTGCGCGCCGCGCCCGACAGCCTGTTCCCCGGCATCCTCAAGGTCGCGCGCCTGGGTTACGACGGCAAGGGCCAGGCCCGCATCGACACGCGCGAGGCCGCGCTGGCCGCGTTCGCCGAGTTCGGCGGCGTGGCCTGCGTGCTGGAAGCGCTGATGCCGCTGGACTACGAAATTTCGGTCGTGATCGCGCGCGGTTTCGACGGCGCCAGCGTGGTGTTCCCGGTGGCGCGCAACGTCCACCGCGACGGCATCCTGGCCGTGTCGACGGCGGCGCCGGTCAAGCTCGACGCCGCCCATGCCGAACGCCAGGCGCAGGCCACCGCGGCCGCGCAGGCCATCGCGCAGGGCCTGGGCTACCACGGCGTGCTGTGCGTGGAATTCTTCGTGCTCAAGGACGGCAGCCTGATCGTCAACGAGATCGCGCCGCGTCCGCACAACAGCGGCCACTACACCATGGACGCCTGCCTCACCAGCCAGTTCGAGCAGCAGGCGCGCGCCATGGCCGGCCTGCCGCTGGGCGGCACCGACCTGCTGGCGCCGGCCGTGATGCTGAACATCCTGGGCGACATCTGGTATCCGTCGGCCACCGGCGACGCGCAGCGCGAGCCCGACTGGGCCGCCGCGCTGGCGGTGCCCACGGCCAAGCTGCACCTGTACGGCAAGCGCGAGGCGCGCCGCGGCCGCAAGATGGGCCACGTCACCATCGTCGCGCCGACGCTGCAACAGGCCCAGGCCGACGCGGCGCGCGTGGCCGCCGCGCTGGGCATGCAGGCGCCCGAGTAACGCCATGTCTGCTCCGTTCGACTCCGCCAGCGCCGCGGACATCGCCGACGCCGCCCGGCGCCTGCTGGCCGGCGAGCTGGCCGCGTTCCCGACCGAGACCGTCTACGGCCTGGGCGCGGACGCCGAGAACCCGCGGGCGGTGGGCAAGATCTACGCCGCCAAGGGCCGGCCGTCGAACCATCCGGTGATCGTGCACATCGCGCCGCAGGGCGACCTGTCGTACTGGGCGGCCGACGTGCCGCCCGAGGCGCGCCTGCTGATCGACGCCTTCTGGCCCGGTCCGCTGACGCTGATCCTCAAGCGCGCGCCGCACATCGCCGACACCGTCAGCGGCGGCCAGGACAGCATCGGCATCCGCTGCCCCTCGCATCCGGTGGCGCAGGCGCTGCTGGCGGCGTTCGCGGCCGGCAAGCCGAACGGGCAGGGCGGCGTGGCCGCGCCGTCGGCCAACAAGTTCGGCCAGGTCTCGCCGACCCGCGCCGACCACGTCCGCAGCGAATTCCCCGACGAGGTCGCGGCCGGCATGCCGGTGCTGGAGGGCGGCGCCTCCGAGGTCGGCATCGAATCCACCATCCTGGACCTGTCGCGGCTGGACCGCGGCGCCGGCCCGGTGCTGCTGCGCCCCGGCCATATCAGCGCCGCGCAGATCGAGGCGGTGCTGGGCGTGCAAGTGTTCGCGCCCGACGCCGCCGCGCCGCGCGCCTCGGGCACGCTCAAGGCGCACTATGCGCCGCGCACCGCGCTGGAGCTGGCGTCCGATGCGCGCCTGCAAGCCGCGCTGCAAGGCCGCGGCCTGCCCCCGGGCAAGGTCGTGGTGGTGGCGTACACGCCGCCGCCGGCGGCCGTCGATGCGCGCATCCAGTGGCAACAGGTGCCGGCCGATCCGGCGCGTTACGCCCAGGCGCTGTACGCCTTGCTGCGTGATCTGGACGGCCAGGGCTTCGCGCGCATCATCGTGCAGGCGCCGCCGGCCGATGACGCGTGGCACGCGGTCAACGACCGCATCGGCCGCGCCGCCGCCGCGTTCACGCTCGACACCACCGACCTGTAAGGCGGGGGCGGCCGCTCAGGCCGCCAGGAATTCCCCGATCCTGGCCACCGCCTGGCGCATCGGCGCCAGGAATTCCCCCGTCAATCGTTCCAGCGGCACCCGCGCCGCCTTGACGCTGACGTTGACGGCGCCGCAGGCCTTGCCGCTGGCCGAGCGCACCGGCACCGAGATGGCGCGCACATTCAATTCCAGTTCCTGGTCGACCACCGCGTAGTCCTGCTCGCGGATGCGCGCCAGCTCGGCCCGCAGCCGCGCTTCGGTGGTCAGCGTGAATTCGGTGTACGGCTGCAAGTCGATGGCGGCGAAGTAGCGCGCCAGGGCCGGCTCGGACAACTGCGCCAGCAGCACCCGGCCGATCGAGGTGCAATAGGCCGGCAGCCTGCTGCCCAGTCCCATCGAGGTGGCCAGCAGGCGGTTCACTTCCGAGCGCGCCAGGTACAGCATCTCGTGCCCTTCCATGATGGCCAGCGCGCAGGTCTCGTTGACGGTGGCGCTCAGTTCCTCCAGCACCGGCTGCGCCAGCGACACGAATGGCGTGGACGAGAAGTACGCGTAGCCCAGCCCCAGGATGCGCGGCGTCAGGATGTACTGGCGGCCGTGCTGTTCGGCGATGCCCAGCAGGATCAGCGTGTGCAGGCAGCGCTGCACCACCGCGCGCGGCAGGCCGGCGCGGCGCGCCAGCTCGGCCGCGGTCTGCGGATGGCGGCGGGTGCCGAAGGCGCGGATCACGTGCAGGCCGCGCGCCAGCGTCAGCATGTAGTCCGGATCGCCGCGCAACTGGTCGGGATGGTCTTCGGGGGCGAGGGGCGCGGCGTAGCCGGGCGGGGGAAGGTTGGGCAGCATCAGCCTGCGCGCAGCGGGGCGCCGGTGCGCGCCTGCAGCGCGGTCAGTGTCATGCCGTCGATCATATCGCGGACCCGCAGACCGTCGGGCGTGACGTCGATCACGGCCAGGTCGGTGTAGATGCGGTCGACCACGCCGGCGCCGGTCAGCGGATAGGTGCAGCGTTCGACGATCTTGGGCGAGCCGTCCTTGCTGTTGTGTTCCATCAGGATGTAGACGCGGCGCGCGCCCACCGCCAGGTCCATGGCGCCGCCCACGGCGGGCGCCTCGCCCGGCCTGGCGAGCGACCAGTTGGCCAGGTCGCCGTTGGCCGCGACCTGCATGCCGCCCATGACGCAGATGTCCAGGTGGCCGCCGCGCATCATGGCGAAGGAGTCGGCGTGATGGAAATAGGCGCCGCCGTCCAGCAGCGTCACCGGTTGCTTGCCGGCGTTGATCAGGTCCAGGTCGATCCCGTCTTCGGCGGGCGGCGGGCCCATGCCGAGGATGCCGTTTTCGCTGTGCAGCACGATCTCGCGGCCGGCCGGCAGTTGCGCGGCCACCAGCACCGGCATGCCGATGCCCAGGTTGACGTAGCTGCCGTCGGGAATGTCCTGCGCCAGGCGTCGCGCCATGGCCTCGCGGTTCAGGGGAGTGGGCATGGGGATTCCTTCAGCTGGAGAACGCGGCGTGGGCCACCCGGGTGACGCGCTGCACGAAGATGCCGGGCGTGACGACGGCCTCGGGCGACAGCTCGCCCAGCGCCACGCTGGCGCGCACTTGCACGATGGCGGTCTTGGCGGCCATGCACATGATGGGGCCGAAGTTGCGCGCGCTCTTGCGGTAGGTGAGGTTGCCCCAGCGGTCCGCCAGGTCGGCCTTGACCAGCGCGAAGTCGCCGTGCAACGGGGTTTCGAAGACATGGCCGCGGCCGTCGATGATGCGGGTCTCCTTGCCGGTGGCCAGTTCGGTGCCGTAGGCCGTGGGGGTGAAGAAGCCGCCCAGGCCGGCGCCGGCGGCGCGCAGCCGTTCGGCGATGGTGCCCTGCGGCACGCATTCCAGTTCGATGGCGCCGCGCCGGTACAGGTCGTCGAAGACCCACGAATGCGATGCCTTGGGAAACGAGCAGATCACCTTGCGCACGCGGCCGGCCTTGATCAGCGCGGCCAGGCCGGTCTCGTGGTTGCCGGCGTTGTTGCTGACCACGGTGAGTTCGCGCGCGCCCTGCTCGATCAGGGCGTGCAGCAGTTCGGTGGGCATGCCGGCGCCGCCGAAGCCGCTGACCAGCACGGTGGCGCCGTCATGGATGTCGGCCACGGCGGCCGCGGGAGTGTCGAGGAACTTGTCGATCATCGTCTTGGTTTCCAGTGGGGCGCCGGGCGGGCGCCCCGTGTTGCTCAATCCACCGAGATGCGGGCCTGCCTGATGATCTCGGCGTAGCGCGCCGAGTCCTGCCGCATCAGCTCGGCGAACTCGGCGGTCGGGCCGCTGGCCGGCAGGAAGCCGGCATCCAGGAATTTCTGGCGCACGTCCGGCTCCCGCACGATCTCGCTGATCTCGCGCGCCATGCGTTCGATGATCGGCTTGGGCGTGTTGGCCGGCGCCATCAGGCCGGCCCACGAGCCGGTGACGAAGCCCGGCATGCCGGCTTCCTCCATGGTGGGTATCGACGGCTCGGTCGGCCAGCGCTGCCGGCCGGTGAAGCCCAGCGCCTTCAGGCGGTTCTGCTTGACGTACTGCATCGGCACCAGGATCGGGTCGAACACCATCGACACGCGGCCGCCCAGCAGGTCGGTCAGGATCGGCGCGCTGCCCTTGTAGGCCACGTGCGTCATGGTGATCTTGTTGCGCAGCGCGAAATCGGCGCCGGTCAGGTGGGCGCTGGAGCCGTTGCCGCTGGACGCGTAGGTGAGCTTGTCCGGATGCTTGCGGGCGTATTCCACCAGCTCGGCCACGCTGTTGACGGGCAGGTCCTGCGACACGAACAGGAACAGTGGCAGGTCGGCCATCTGCGCCACCGGCGTCAGGTCCTCGGGCTTGTAGGCCAGCTTGTAGAGATGGAAGTTGATGATGTAGGCGGGCAGGATCGACAGGAAGGTGTAGCCGTCGGGATCGGCCTTGGCGGCCACCGACGCGCCCACGCTGCTGTTGGCGCCGGGGCGGTTCTCGACAATGATGGTCTGCTTCAGGCGCGGGCCGAGCTTTTCCATCACGATGCGGGTGACGATGTCGGTGGAGCCGCCGGGCGTGTAGGGCACGATGACCTTGATCGGCTTGCTGGGCCAGTCGTCCGCGTGGACGGGGCCGGCCGCCAGGCCGATGGCGGCCACGGCGGTGCAGAGCAGGGTCTTGAGGGCGTTGCGGCGATGTCTTGCCGCGCGGTGGCTGGGCTGCGGTTTCCTTGCAAGTGCCATGGATTTGTCTCCTCCATGAATCGGCCGAATGCCGACGCGCGCCCCGGGTTTTTTGTAGTGGCGCGGCCGGTTTTCCTGAGGGATGGTGATCGCGTTTCCTGGCGGTCAGGACGCGAAAAAAGTATGGCACGCAGGGTCCGGCCAACCGCCGCGCGGACCCCGCGATAAAGTTCGATCACCGGACTTCGCGTGCATCTCCCAAACGGTTTGCTACTCGGGTTTCCACTAGGCCGGTGTGCGTTGTTCACGCCGTGGACATCGCGTAATCTGGCGGCCGGCCCGCAAAGCATGGGCTCGGTTTCAGCCGCAGCGGGCCTACAGGCCGGCGCGGGCATCTAATTCAGGAGAAGCAATAATGAAGCGGTTGATTTCGTTTGCTGCCGGCGCGCTCGCCCTGGCATGTGCATCCCAGGCAGCGGTGGCCGGCCCCACGCTGGATGCGGTCAAGAAGAAGGGTTACGTGCAGTGCGGCCTGACCGACGGCGTTTCGGGCTTCTCGGCCACCAACAGCAAGGGCGAATGGGAAGGCATGGACGTGGACATCTGCCGCGCCGTCGCCGCCGCCGTGTTCGGCGACCCGACCAAATTCAAGGGCACCGCGCTGTCGACCCAGCAACGCTTCACCGCGCTGCAATCGGGCGAAGTCGACGTGCTGCTGCGCACCGTCACGCTGACGCAGACCCGCGACACCTCGCTGGGCCTGTCGGCCGTGGCCGCCAGCTTCTATGACGGCCAGGGCATCCTGGTGAACAAGAAGCTGGGCGTGAAAAGCGCCAAGGAACTGAACGGCGCCACCGTCTGCGTGCAGCCGGGCACCACCACCGAACTGAACCTGGCCGACTGGTTCCGCGCCAACAACATCGAATTCAAGCCGGTCGTGATCGACAAGGTCACCGAAGTCGTGCGCGCCTTCGAGTCGGGCCGTTGCGATGCCTTCACCGACGACGCCTCGCAGCTGGCCGCCGTGCGCGCCACGCAGGTCGCCAAGCCGGACGACTACGAGATCCTGCCGGAACGCTTCTCCAAGGAGCCGCTCGGCCCCATGGTGCGCCAGGGCGACGAGAACTGGCTGGGCATCGTCCGCTGGACGCTGTTCGCGCTGCTGGAGGCCGAGGAATACGGCATCACGCAGAAGAACGTGGACGAGATGCTCAAGAGCAACAACCCCAACGTGGCGCGCATTCTGGGCGTGACGCCGGGCGCCGGCAAGAACATGGGCCTGGACGAGAAGTGGGCCTACAACGCCATCAAGGCCGTGGGCAACTACAGCGAAGTGTTCGAGCGCAACGTCGGCAAGGACAGCAAGCTGGGCCTGCAACGCGGCACCAACGCGCTGTGGAGCAAGGGCGGCGCGATGTACCCGTGGCCGATCCGCTGAACGCGGTGAGGTGACCCTGGACGGCCCGCCTCGCGCGGGCCGTTTTGTTTGATGGGCGGCCTCGGGGGCGGGCGGCGGGATCGTTATGCGATATGGCTGCACCGTTATGCGGTACGCTATGCGCTTTTCCACCGGACGCATCCCGCGCCATGACGCAGACCCGACCCGAGGATTCCCCCTTGTTCATCGCCGCGCTGGCGCGCGGCGTTTCCGTGCTGCGGGCCTTCAGCGAAGGGCGGCCGGCGATGACGCTGCCGGAGCTGGCCGAGGCCACCGGCCTGAGCAAGAGTTCGGTGCAGCGCTTCACGCATACGCTGTGGACGCTGGGCTACCTGCGCAAGGACCCGGCCAGCAAGAAGTTCTCGCTGGGCCCGTGGTCGCTGGAGCTGGGCATGAAGTACGTGCAGACCAGCGCGCTGGTGCTGGGCGGCAATCCGTTCCTGCACGCGCTCAACCGCAACTGCCAGGAAACCTGCAGCCTGGCCGAGCCCGACGGGCTGGACATGGTCTACGTGGCGCGCTTCGCCACCCACAAGGAAATGTTCGTCAACATGCCGGTCGGCATGCGGCTGCCGCTGTATTGCACGGCGGCGGGGCGCGCGGTGCTGGCGCGGCTGGATCCGCAGGTGGCGCGCGGGCTGCTGGAACGCTGTGAGCGCAAGGCGTATACCGCGGCCACGATCACCGACCTGGACGCGCTGCTGGCCGAACTGGAATTCGCGCGCCGCCATGGCTACGCGCGTTCCAACGGCGAGTTCTATCCGGGCGACATCACCGTCAGCGCGGCGGTGCTGGATGCGGGCGGCACGCCGCAGGGCGCCGTCAATGTCTCGGTGCCGTCGAGCCGCTGGTCGTTCGAGCAGGCGCAGGCCGTGTTCGGGCCGCAGGTGGTGGAGACGGCGCACGCCATCAGCGCGTCGCGCACGCTGGGGCGCTCGCATCCGTTCTACGAACTCGAACCGCCGGGGGGCGCCTTGCGCGCCGCGCCGCTGGACGACGACGAGGCCTGATCGCGGTGGCGTTCCGTCACGGGCGCGGCCTTGGGGCATTGTCCCCGCGGGCGCGAACCGAGGGGGCTGATTCGAAGCGCTGATTCAGGGCGTTGGCGATGCACCAGCCGGGTGCGCCGTTGCGCCAATTTCATACTGTTTTGATCGGATATTAATTTTCCAATCAGGGGGAACACCCTAATTGGCGAGGCATTGGCGCGCGCGTTAATCTATTTTTGACACGATCGTATCGTATAGCGATTTGATCGAATCTAAAATTTCGGTCCGCCACTCGTTTGCGGGCCGTCGCCAAGGAGCCGCGCTGTGCCGTCGTCCGCCGAAGTCCGCTTTCATCCCGTGTCGGGATTCATGGGCCTGCCGCCGGCGCGCGCCGCCGGAACCGGCGCCGCGCGCGCCTGCGTCGTGGGCATCCCGTTCGACTGCGGCACGCATCCGTTCCGGGTCGGTTCGCGCCAGGGGCCGGACGCGATCCGCGAACAGTCGCGGCTGTTGCGGCCGGTGGACATCTTCCGCCGCCATGGCATCGACAATCCGCCCGAGTTCCTGCGCGTGATCGACGTCGGCAACGTGGCATGCCATCCCGGCGATCCGGACGCGTCGTACCCGCTGATTGAGGCCGGCATCGGCGCCATCCTCGACGCCGGCGCGATCCCGATCTCGATGGGCGGCGACGGCGCCGTGACGCTGCCGCAATTGCGCGCCGTGGCGCAACGCCACCCGGACTTCGTGGTGCTGCATTTCGACTCGCACACCGACACCTATCCGATCCCTGGCTACAACACCGCCACCACCTTCACCCGCGCCGCCGAGGAAGGCCTGCTGGACGTGCGGCGCAGCTTCCACGTGGGCACGCGCGGCAGTTCGTTCATGCCGGGCGTCATCGAGTTCGGCCGCGAGGTCGGCTACACCATCATGCCCTTCGACGAGTTCGACGAGGACCAGAAGGGCGCGCTCGACGCCATCAAGCAACAGATCGGCGAGCGGCCGGTGTACCTGTGCTTCGACATGGACATCTTCGACCCGTCCTGCGCGCCCGGCGTCTGCACGCCGGAGTGGGGCGGCCTGTCGCCCAAGGAAGGGCTGGCCCTGCTGCGCCAGCTGGCCGGGCTCAATTTCGTGGCCTTCGACGTCAATACCGTTTCGCCGCCGCAGGACGTGCAGGGCGCCACGGCGT
Source organism: Achromobacter sp. 2789STDY5608621 (assembly GCF_001299375.1). Lineage (NCBI taxonomy): Bacteria > Pseudomonadati > Pseudomonadota > Betaproteobacteria > Burkholderiales > Alcaligenaceae > Achromobacter > Achromobacter sp. 2789STDY5608621. Next base: position 73,536 of record NZ_CYTU01000015.1, read on the forward strand.
TCCTGGCCGCCACCGTCATGCAGGAATTCTGCGCGTTGGCGGCGGTGGCGGTACGGCAGTACCCGCAAGGACGTCCGGACTGAACCGGCGCATTGCGGCATCCATTTCATACAAGGGGAATTGCATGAAACTCAAATCCATCCTGCTCGGCCTGGCTTCGGCCGCGCTGCTGGCCCAGGCCGGCGCCAGCATGGCGCGCACGCTCGACGAGGTGCGCGCCGACAAGACCTTGAACGTGGTCACCACCGCGTCGGCGCCGCCGCACGGCTTCAAGAACCCGCAGTCGAACCGGCTCGAAGGCATCATGGTGGACGTGGCCGCCGCGGTCGCCAAGCACCTGGGCGCGAGCGACAAGCTGGCCGACGTGCCGTTCTCGGGCCTGATTCCGACGCTGACCTCGGGCCGCGCCGATCTGATGTCGGCGCCGCTGTTCATCACCGAGGAGCGGGCCCGCGCCATCGACTTTTCGGCGCCCGTGTACGAATGGGGCGAGGGCATCGTGGTCAGCGACAAGGCCACCCGCCGCTACGCCAAGTTCGAGGACATGCAGGGCCAGAAGGTCGGCGTGCTGGTGGACTCGGTGCAGTTCAACATGATCAAGGACATGCCCGGCACCAAGGTCTCGACCTACCAGGACTATTCCACGCTGCTGGCCGACGTGCGCGCCGGCCGCGTCGACCTGGGCATCGTCGATCCGCCCAGCATCATCTACCAGATCAAGACCAAGAACATCCCGGGCGTGAAGCTGGACACCGGCTACCAGCCGCAGCGCAAGTGGCAGGTGGGCATGGCGGTGCAGAAGGGCAACACGGCGCTGCTGGAGGCCGTCAACGCCGCGCTGGCCGAGATGAAGCGCAACGGCGAACTCGCCGCCATCGGGCAGAAGTGGGGCGTGTCCGACCTGCTCAGCAAGTAGGGCCGCCGCCGCACGGATAAGCAGCACGAGTTAAGGAGCAAGAATTGGATTTCGCTACGTTGCGCATGTACCTGAGTCCCCTGGCCGAGGGCACGCTCTGGACCCTGGCGCTGTTCTTCTGTTCGGCTTTCCTGGCGGTGGCGCTGGGCCTGGTGGTGTGCCTGTGCCGCCTGTCGCGGCGGCCGGCGCTGAGCCGCGCCGCGCGCGTCTACATCGACATCATCCGCGGCACGCCGCTGCTGCTGCAGCTGTTCTACATCTACTACGGCCTGCCGGAGCTAGGCGTGGTGATCAACGGCTTCGTGGCCGGCGTGCTGGGGCTGACGCTGAATTTCGGCGCCTACCTGGCCGAGCTGTTCCGCAGCGGCATCCAGTCGGTGGATGCCGGCCAGTACGAGGCGGCGCGCGCGCTGGGGTTGCGGCGCACGCAGCGGCTGCAGCGCATCGTGCTGCCGCAGGCGCTGCGCACCATCTTCCCGGCGCTGGGCAACTACGCGCTGGTGCTGGTCAAGGAGACCTCGCTGGTGGCGGTGATCAGTGTCTACGAACTGATGCGCGCCGGCGAAATGCTGGCGGGCGCGACCTTCCAGGCGCTGACGGTCTACACCATGGTGGGCGTCATCTATTTTGCGCTGTGCAGCGTGCTGGCCTATCTGTTCCGGCGCTCGGAAAAGCGCCTGACCGTGCCGGGCTACTGGAGCGGCGCCGGCGACAACCATGACATTTCCAAGGCCTGACGCGATGGACGGATTGAACTACGCGGCGCCGATCATCACGATGCGGGGCGTCTCCAAATGGTATGGCGATTTCAAGGTGCTGGACGGGCTGGACCTGGAGGTCCGCCCCGGTGAAAAGCTGATCCTGTGCGGCCCGTCCGGCTCGGGCAAGTCCACCACCATCCGCCTGCTGAATCGGCTGGAAGAGCACCAGCAGGGCACCATCGTGGTCGACGGCATCGAGCTGAACGACGACGTCGGCAACATCGAGCGCATCCGCGCCGAGGTGGGCATGGTGTTCCAGCACTTCAACCTGTTCCCGCACCTGACGGTGCTGGAAAACTGCACGCTGGCGCCGATGCTGGTCAAGGGCGTGGCGCCGGCGGAGGCGGAAAGCCGGGCCATGCAGTACCTGGAGCGCGTCAAGATCCCGCAGCACGCCGCCAAGTATCCGGGCCAGTTGTCCGGCGGCCAGAAGCAGCGCGTGGCGATCGCCCGCGCGCTGTGCATGCAGCCGAAGATCATGCTGTTCGATGAGCCGACCTCGGCGCTCGATCCGGAGATGGTCAAGGAGGTGCTGGACACCATGGTGGCGCTGGCGCGCGAGGGCATGACCATGGTCTGCGTGACCCACGAGATGGGCTTCGCGCGGGAGGTGGGCGACCGGGTGGTGTTCATGGACCAGGGCGCGATCGTCGAGACCGACACGCCGGACAATTTCTTCCGGGCGCCGCGTTCGGAGCGGGCGCAGGCATTTCTGGGACAGATCCTGGCGTAGGCGCGGCCTTCTCCTGGCGGCACCGCCTTGGGGGCGGCCTGAATTCCGGTTGCCGGAACCTGGGGAATGGTTCCATGCCGACCCGCGCAAATGGCTCTACCCGGTTTGCGCTACGCTACCTATCATGCCTATCGGGCCGGCAAGCAGCCGCCGGCCCGAGCCAACACCTACAACCAGGGAAACACGATGAACGGCGCTGATAGTCTTTGCGATACCCTTCTGGCCAATGATGTGGACGTCTGCTTTGCCAACCCGGGCACGTCCGAGATGCACTTCGTCGCGGCGCTGGATCGCAAACCGAAGATGCGCTGCGTGCTGGGCCTGTTCGAAGGCGTGGTGACGGGCGCCGCCGATGGCTACGCGCGCATGGCCGACAAGCCGGCGGCGACGTTGCTGCACCTGGGGCCGGGCCTGGGCAACGGCCTGGCCAACCTGCACAACGCCAAGCGCGCGCGCACGCCGATGGTCAACATCGTCGGCGACCACGCCACCTACCACGTGCAGTACGACGCCCCGCTCACCAGCGACGTCGAAGGCGTGGCGCGGCCCATGTCGCACTGGGTCAAGCGCGGCATGTCGGCCGAATCGATGTCGGCTGACGCCGCCGAGGCCATCACCGTGGCGCGCCGCCATCCGGGCAACATCGCCACCCTGATCCTGCCGGCCAACTCCGCCTGGACCGAACTGCCGGCGGACACCGCGGTGGTCAAGGTGGTCGACGAAGCCGTGCCGCACACCACCATCGAGGCGGTGCGCGCCGCCGCCAAGGCGATCCGTTCCGGCGAAACCACCACGCTGCTGCTGGGCAGCACCGCGCTGCGCGAACGCGCCCTCAAGGCCGCCGGCCGCATCGCCCGCGCCACCGGCGTGCGGCTGCTGTCCGAAACTTCCAACCGCCGCATCGAGCGCGGCGGCGACCGCACGCCGGTGGACCGGCTGCCGTACCCGATCGACCTGGCCGTGGCCAAGCTCAAGGACGTGCGCCACCTGGTGCTGGTCGGCGCCAAGGCGCCGGTGGGCTTTTTCGCCTATCCCGGCAAGCCCAGCCTGCTGGCGCCCGAGGATTGCGAGAAGATCGTGCTGGCCACCGTCGAGCAGGACCTGGCGCACGCGCTGGAGTGGCTGGCCGACGAACTCGGCATCGCCGCCGACGCGCCGCGCCTGGCGGCGCCCGCGCCGGCCTACGAGGTGCCGGCCAGCGGCAAGCTGACCGGCGCCGCCGTCAACATCCTGGTGGCGCACCACCTGCCCGAGAACGCCATCGTCTGCGACGAGTCGATCACCCAGGGCCGCGAATTCCCGATCTACAGCGCCAGCAGCGCGCCGCACGACTGGCTGATGCTGACCGGCGGCGCCATCGGCATCGGCCTGCCGATGGCGGCCGGCGCGGCGGTGGCCTGCCCGGACCGCAAGGTCATCACCCTGCAGGCGGACGGCAGCGGCATGTACACCTTGCAGGCGCTGTGGACGCAGGCGCGCGAGAACCTGGACTGCCTGACGGTGATCCTGGCCAACCGTTCCTATGCCACGCTGCACGGCGAAATGAAGAACGTGGGCGTGCAGGAGCCGGGCCGCAACGCGCGCCGCATGCTCGACCTGGAAGAACCGTATCTGGACTGGACGCACCTGGCGCGCGGCATGGGCGTGGAGGCGGTCAGCGTCGATACCGTGGAAGGCTTCGCCCGCGCCTTGCAGGACGGCCTGAAGCGCCGCGGCCCGTTCCTGATCGAAGCGCTGATCTGACGCGCCCGCCCCGCGCCGCGAGCAGGCGGCGCGGGGCAATCAGACGCCCAGGTAGCGCGTCAGCTGTTCGGGCGCGGCGGCCAGCGCCGCGCTGTCGCCGTCCTGCACGATCAATCCCTTTTCCATCACCAGGCAGCGGTCGGTGTGCGCCAGCACCGCGCGGTAGTTGCGGTCGACGATCAGCGTCGACATGCCGGTGGCGCGGATCTGCCGGATGATCCTCCAGATCTCGGCCACGATCAGCGGCGCCAGGCCTTCGGTGGCTTCATCCAGGATCAGCAGGTCGGGGTTGGTCATCAATGCCCGGCCGATCGCCAGCATCTGCTGCTCGCCGCCCGACAACTGCTGGCCGCCATGGCCCAGCCGTTCCGTCAGGCGTGGAAAGGTCTCCAGTACCCGCGCATAGGTCCAGTCGCGCCGTCCCTGTTCGCCGGCGCGCGCCGCCACCAGCAGGTTCTCGCGCACGCTCAGGTTGGGGAAGATGCCGCGGCCCTCGGGCACGTAGGCCACGCCCATCTGCGCGATGGCGTGCGGCCGGGCGCGGGTGCAGTCGGCGCCGCGCACCGCTACGCGGCCCTGGGCGCTGCGCACCTGGCCGACCAGGCTGCGGATCAGCGTGGTCTTGCCCATGCCGTTGCGGCCCACCAGTCCCACGGACTCGCCGGCTCCGATGCGCAGGCCGACGCCGCGCAGCACGTGGCTGGCGCCGTAGTACACGTGCAGGCCGTCGGCTTCGATCAGTGCGCGCATGGGTGTGCTCCGTCCAGGTCCTCGCCCAGGTAGGCGGTGCGAACCTCGGCATTGGCGCGGATCCGCGCCGGGTCGCCGCTGGCGATGCTGCTGCCGTTGACCATCACCGTGATGGTGTCGGCGATGCGGAACACCGCGTCCATGTCGTGCTCCACCAGCAGGATGGCGTGGTTGGCCTTGAGCGTCTGCAGCAGCGCCAGGATGCGGTCGGTTTCCTCCGGGCCCATGCCCGCCAGCGGCTCGTCCAGCAGCAGCACCCGCGGTTCGCCGGCCAGGCACATGGCGATCTCGAGCTGGCGCTTGCGGCCATGCGGCAGCAGGCCCGCCGGCCGCCCGGCGTCGGCCGCCAGGCCGGTGCGTTCCAGCGCCTGCGCGGCCAGGTCGGCGCTGACCGCGCAGGCCGAGGCCGGCCGCCACCAGTGCCAGAAGCGCTGGCGCCGCGCCTGAGCGGCCAGCCGGCAGTTCTCGAACACGCTTAGTTCCGGGAACAGGGTCGAGCGCTGGTAGCTGCGGCCCAGGCCGGCGCGGGCGCGCTCGGGCTGGCCCCAGGCGGTGATGTCGCGCCCGCCCAGCGACACCTGGCCGCTGCTGGGCGCCAGTTCGCCGGACAGGATGTTGATGAGGGTCGACTTGCCCGCGCCGTTGGTGCCGATGACGGCATGCACTTCACCGCGTTGCAATGCCAGCGACACGCCGTTGACGGCGGTCAGGCCGCCGAAGCGCCGGGTGACCGCGTCGGCGGTCAGCAGGGGATCAGGCATGGGGCTCTCCTTGGATCGGCAGAGGCAGCGGTTTGGCGGCAGGCGATGCGGCCGGCGCGGCCGGCGTGTTCGGGGCGTGGCGGGCGTGGCGGGCGTGGCGCCGGCGCCATTGCGCCGGCAGGCCGGCCAGCCCGTCGGGCAGCAGCGCCACCAGCGCGATGATGGCCAGGCCCAGCGGCAGGTGCCAGTGGCGCGCGTAGTCGCCGAACAGCGCCTGCGACTGGAACAGTTCCTGCAGCAGCACCAGCGTCGCCGTGCCCAGCACCGCGCCGCCCAGGCTGCCCATGCCGCCCAGGATCACCATCAGCAGCACCAGCCCTGATTGTTCCCAGGCCAGCAGCTCGGGCGTGACGAAGCCGTCCTTGAGCGCGAACAGGAAGCCGGCCAGCCCCGCCAGCGCGGCGCCGATCACATACGCCGCCAGCTTGTACGGATAGGTCGAATAGCCGGCCGCCCGCATGCGCTGTTCGTTGATGCGGATGCCGGCCAGCGCCGCGCCGAAGGGCGAGCGCCGCAGCAGGGCCAGGAAGCCCCAGGTCAGCGCCAGGCAGGCCAGCACGAAGAAGTAGTAGGCGTTGCCCTGGTCCAGGTCGAACGGCAGCCAGCCGCCGATCTCGGCCCGCGGCCGGAAATACAGGTAGATGCCGTCGCTGCCGCCGCCGACCTTGGTGTCGTGGAACACGTAGTACGCCATCTGCGCGAAGGCCAGCGTCACCATGATGAAGTACACGCCGCGCGTGCGCAGCGCCAGCGCGCCGGTCAGCGCGGCGTAGGCGGCCGCGGCCAGCAGCGCCGCCGGCAGCAGCCACCACAGGCTGGCCGCTTCCGATGACGGCGACAGCAGCGCGGCGGCATAGGCGCCGATGCCGAAGAACGCCGCGTGCCCCAGGCTGACCAGCCCCGCGCCGCCCACCAGCAACTGCAGGCTGAGCGCGAACACCGCATAGATCATGATCTTCACGGCCAGGCCGGTGTAGTAGTCGCTGCCGCTCCAGGCGAAGGCGGCCAGCGCCAGCAGGGTCGCGACAGGCAGGAGTCGATTCACATTCATGGTCAGCCCTGTTTGAACAGCCCTTCGGGCTTGCACAGCAGAATCGCGGCCATCAGCACGTACACCAGCACGCCCGCGGCGGCGGGGAACAGCACCTGGCCGAAGGTCTCGACCACGCCCACCAGCATTGCCGCCAGGAACGCGCCGCGGATCGAACCGATGCCGCCGATCACCACCACCACGAAGCAGATGATGAGCACGCCGTTGCCCATGCCCGGATACACCGACGACACCGGCGCGGCGATGCTGCCGGCCAGCGCCGCCAGCGCCACGCCGGCGGCGAACACCAGCCGGTACAGCTTGTTGACGTCGATGCCCAGCGATCCGGTCATCTCGCGGTTGCTGGCGCCGGCGCGCAGCATCATGCCGAGCCGCGTGCGCGCGATGACCCAGTACAGCAGCAGCGCCACCGCGATGCCCACCGCCGAGATGAACAGCCGGTACACCGGATAGGTCATCACGTCGCCCAGCGCGATGCTGCCCTGCAGCCAGGACGGCAGCGGCACGCCGTGGACGTCGTTGCCGACCAGGATGCTGCGCAGCTCCTCGAACACCAGGATCAGGCCGTAGGTCATCAGCACCTGCTGCAGGTGGTTGCGGCGGTACAGGTAGCTGAAGAACGCCGCCTCCAGCAGATAGCCGAGCGCGGCCGCGGCCAGCACGCACACCGCCAGGGTGGCGACGAAGCCGCCGCCGAGCCAGCGGTCCACCACCGGCCCCAGCGCGAACGCCATGTAGGCGCCGATCATGTAGAAGCTGCCGTGCGCCAGGTTGATGATCCCCATGATGCCGAAGATCAGCGTGAGCCCGCTGGCCACCAGGAACAGCAACAGGCCGTACTGGAAGGCGTTCAGGCTCTGGATGAGCAGGATGCCGACGTCCATGGGGCCGCCGTTCCTAGAGCTTGCAGCCGCGGGCGGGGTCGGCCAGCTTGCGCACGGCCACGTCCACCACCTTGTTTTCCAGGCCGTCGACGCGGCGCAGGTAGATGTCCTGCACCGGGTTGCCGGCCTTGGACAGCGTGAACGCGCCGCGCGGGCTGTCGACCGTGGCGCCGCGCATGGCCTCGCGGAACTCCGCCTTCTTGCCGAAGTCGCCCTTGACCGCCGTCAGCCCCGACTGCATCAGCTGCGCGGCGTCGTAGCCCTGCACCGCGTAGACGTCGGGTTGCATGTTGTAGGCCTTGCTGTAGTCGGCGCGGAAGGCGTTGTCGCGCGGCGTGTTCAGGCCGTCCGCATAGTGCAGCGTGGTCAGCAGCCCCTGCGCCGACGCGCCCTGCGCCTGCAGCGTGCCGTCGGTGAGAAAGCCCGAGCCGTACAGCGGGATGGTCTTGTCCAGTCCCGCGGCGTGATAGTCCTGCACGAATTTCACCGCGCCGCCGCCGGCGAAGAAGGTGAACACCATGTCGGGCTTGAGCGCGGCGATCTCGGTCAGCAGCGACTGGAATTCGACGTTGGGGAAGGGCAGGCTCAGCTCCTTGACCACCTTGCCGCCGGCCTGCTCGAAGCCTTCCTTGAAGCCGCCGATGGCCTCGTCGCCGGCCGCGTACTTCCAGGTGATGGTGACCGCCGTCTTGTGGCCGCGCGCCTTGGCCACCGGGCCCATGGCGTAGGCCGGCTGCCAGTTGGTGAACGAGGTGCGGAAGATGCCGGGGCCGCACAGCGGGCCGGTGATGGCGTTGGCGCCGGCGTTCGTCACGATCAGGGTGGTGTCGGCATCCTTGGCGGCCTTGGCCAGCGCCATCGCCACGCCCGAATGCACGGTGCCGATCAGCACGTCGACCTGGTCGCGCTTGATCAGGCGGTTGGCATTCTCGGCGGCCTTGGACGGGTTGGACTCATCGTCCACCTTGAAGTATTCGATCTCGCGTCCGCCGAGCTTGCCGCCCTGTTCGGCCACGTACAGCTTGAAGCCGTTCTCGATGGCGGTGCCGAGCGCGGCGAAGGTGCCGCTGTAGGGCAGCATGAAACCGACTTTGAGCTTGTCGGCGGCCAGGGCGCCGCTTGCGGCCAGCATCAGCGCCGCGCCTAGCGCGGCCCGGGTCAGGGCGTGGGTCATGGTGGTGTCTCCGTGCTTGTCATGGGCTGCCGGTGGGGCGGCCGGGTTGGTCCAGCGCGCCGACGAAGCCGGCGATGGCCTGGATAACGGTGGCGGGCTGGTCCTTGTGCGGCGAGTGGCGGCAGTCGGGAATCTCCAGCAGCCGTGTCTGCGGCGCGGCGCGGCGGATGCCGCGTATCTGTTCGAGCGTGCCGTACTCGTCGTCCACGCCCTGCATCGCCAGGACCGGGCAGCGGATGCGGGGCAGGTGCGCCTCGATGTTCCAGCGGCGGAAGGCCGGGTCCAGCCAGACGTCGTTCCAGCCGCGGAAGGCCGAATCGACGTCATCGTGATGGCGCGCCAGCCGCGCGCGCAGGTCCGTGTCCCGGTAAGCCTGGCGCGCCTGTTCGATATGCGCCACGGTGCGGTCCTCGACGAAGATGTGCGGCGCGGCCGCCACCACGCCCGCCACCGCGCCGGGATGCAGGGCGGCGTAGAGCAGCGCAATGGAGCCGCCATCGCTGTGGCCGAACAGGACGGGCCGATCGCGGCTGGCGTCGATGCCGAGCGCGGCGAGCAGCGCGGGCAGCGCGTCGGCCGCCTCGCGGTGCATGAAGTCGACCGGGCGCCTTTCACCGGCGGCCAGCGGCGTGGAGCGGCCATAGCCGTAGCGCGAATAGACCAGCCCGCGACAGCCGGCGGCGGCGCAGGCCTGCCGCGGCCAGTCCTTCCACATCGACACGGACCCCAGCCCTTCGTGCAGGAACACCAGCAGCGGCGCGTCCGGGCGCGCCGCCGCGATCCACTGGTATTCCAGGCGCAGGTCGCGGCCCGCCGCGCGCACGTGGACCAGCGCAGCGGGCTCGGGAGCGGGCACGGCGCTCATGGCGTGACCTGTTCCAGCTGGCGCAGGCGGAAGCGCTGGATCTTGCCGGTGGCGGTCTTGGGCAGCTCGTCGGTGAAGTCGATCTGGCGCGGATACTTGAAGGGCGCCAGGTGCTGCTTCACATAGCGTTGCAGATCGGCGCCGGTGCTCGCGTCCGGCGCGTAGCCGGGCCGCAGCACCACGTAGGCCTTGGTCTTGACCAGCCCGTCATGGTCCGGCACGCCGATCACGGCGGCTTCCAGCACCGCCTCGTGCTGCACCAGCACGTTCTCGACCTCGACCGGCGACACGTACTGGCCGCTGACCTTGATCATGTCGTCGCTGCGGCCGGCATAGGTGTAGTAGCCGTCGGCATCGCAGATGTACTTGTCGCCGCTCTTGAGCCAGTCGCCCAGGAAGCACTGGCGCGTCTTGTCGCGGTTGTTCCAGTACATCAGCGCGGCGCTGGGACCCTTGATGTAGAGGTCGCCGATGGCGCCGGCGGCCACCGGCGCGCCGTTGTCGTCGCGCAATTGCACCTCGTAGCCGGGCACCGGCTTGCCGGTGGTGCCGTAGCGCAGCTGGCCGGCGCGGTTCGAGATGAAGATGTGCAGCATCTCGGTCGAGCCGATGCCGTCCAGGATGTCACAGCCGAAATGGCGCTGGAAGCGCTCGCCGATGTCGCGCGGCAGGGCTTCGCCGGCCGAGGTGCAGACGCGCATCGCCACCTGCTCGCGCGATGGCAGGTCGGGCGCGGCCAGCATGCTGGCGTACAGCGTCGGCACGCCGTAGAACACGGTCGGACGGTGCCGCACCAGGCGCTGGAACACGGCCTGTGGCGTGGGCCGCTCGGCCATCAGCACGACGGTGGCGCCGACCGACAGCGGAAAGGTCAGGCCGTTGCCCAGCCCGTAGGCGAAGAACAGCTTGGCGGCTGAGAACGCCACGTCGTCTTCGCGGATGCCCAGCACCGGCTTGGCATACAGCTCGGCGGTGTGCCACAGGTTGCCATGGGTGTGGACCACGCCCTTGGGCTTGCCGGTGGAGCCCGACGAGTACAGCCAGAAGGCGATCTCATCGGACAGCGTGCGCGCGGCCGGCGCCAGCGGGGCGGCGGCCAGCAGCGCGTCGAGCGGGTGCGCGCCGGCGGGCAGCGCCGCCGCGGGACGTGACACCACCAGGTGCTCGACCTCGCCGGGCGCCTGCGCCAGCGCGGCCTGCAGCGTCGGCAGCAGGTTCTCGGAGACGAAGGCGGCCCGCACGCGGCTGTGGCTGAGGATGTAGGCGTAGTCGCCCGGCGTCAGCAGGGTGTTCACGGCGACCGGCACCACGCCCGCATGCAGCGCGCCCAGGAACACCACTGGCCAGTCGGCCGTGTCCTGCATCAGCAGCAGGATGCGCTCCTCGCGCCGCAGCCCCAGCTGGCGCAGCGCGCCCGCCATGCGCGCCACGCGCTCGGCCAGGTCGCCGTAGGTGAGCTGGCGGGTGTCGTCGATGTAGGCCAGCTTGGCGGCGCGCGGCGCGTTCAAGGCGGCCAGGTGGCTGGCGAAGTTCAGTTCGGCGGGGCAGGCATTCACGGTTGTCTCCTGGTGTCCTGGCGGGCGGGGCAGCCTGTCCGGCGGTCCGCAAGCATCTGGCGGCTTGTCGTGACCGGGAACAGGGCATGGGGCGCGGGTCAGCCCGCGCCGGCAGCCGGCCGGCCACGCGGGGCGCGGCCGGGGCGCTGTGGGGAAGCGGGGCGCGGATTCATGCGCGGGTGAACTCGATGGCGCCGCCGGGCAGCAGGTACAGCACCAGCGCGCGGCCCTGCGTCACGGTGGGGCGGTGGGCGCTGCCGGGGCCATAGACCAGCCAGCCGGCGCCGTGGCCGTCGAAGCGCGCCGCGTCGGTCAGCGGCATGATCATGTCGATCTCGCCGTTGGGATGGGCGTGGTGCGGGCCGGCCAGGTCGTCCATGTCGACCACGTCGACCGAACAGCCGCCCAGGTCCTCGGCCGGCTTGATGACGCGGCCGTAGCGGATGCCGCCGCCTTCGCGGTTGCACATCCAGCCGTCGGCCACGCCCTGCCTACAGGTGGCGAAGATGTCGGCGTACAGCGCGCTGTCGGGGCCGGCCTCCTGGTTCAGGCGCTGTTGCAGGGCGCCGTCCAGCGGCTGACCGGCCATCAGGCCCGTCACCTGGCGCATCAGGGCGTGGAATCGTTCTGGCGTGCTCACCGGTCTCCTCCTATACACTGTCGGCGCTTCAGCGGCGGATGCAGTCCAGTGCTGTTTTGCCGCACCTGACGCCCTGTTGAAGCTGTTGAAGGAAAAATAGTGCTTCCATTGATGTGGGTCAAGCACTATAGTGCATAAATCGGGTGTTATCAGGGTTTTTGCGGAGTCAGCTACACCATGAACCAAGCGCTAGAAGACGCGGCGCCAACCGAACCCAGGCGGGAAGCTTTCCTGGTGGCATTGGGCGAGCGGGTGCGCCGCCTGCGGGCCATCCGCGGCATGACGCGCAAGGGCCTGTCGCAGGTGACCGGCGTGTCCGAGCGGCACCTGGCCAATCTCGAGCACGGCGTGGGCAATGCCTCGATCTTGGTGCTGTTGCAGATCGCCAAGGCCTTCAACTGCGCGCTGGCCGAGCTGGTGGGCGATGTCACCACCGAATCGCCCGATTGGTTGCTGATCCGCGAGCTACTCAGCGGCCGCACCGAGTCCGACCTGCAGCGCGCCCGGGAAGCGCTGACCCAGCTGTTCGGCGTGGGCGCCGGCGCGCAGCGGCCCAACCGCACCCAGCGCGTGGCGCTGATCGGCCTGCGCGGCGCCGGCAAATCGACGCTGGGCCAGATGCTGGCCGATGACCTCGGCTACCCGTTCGTCGAGTTGAACCGCGAGATCGAGCGCGTGGCCGGCTGCAGCATCCTGGAAATCCATAACCTCTACGGCCCCAACGCCTACCGCCGCTATGAGCGGCGCGCGCTGGAAGAGGCCGTGCAGATCTACCCGGAAATGGTGCTGGCCACCCCCGGCGGCCTGGTGTCCGAGCCGGCCACGCTCAACCTGCTGCTGGCGCACTGCTACACGGTCTGGCTGCGCGCCACGCCCGAGGAGCACATGGGCCGGGTGATGGCGCAGGGCGATTTCCGCCCCATGTCCGGCAACAACGAAGCCATGGCCGACCTGAAGCGCATCCTGGCCGGGCGCGAGGCTTTCTACGCCAAGGCCGACCTGACCTGGGTCACCAGCCACCTGGAGGTGCAGGAGAGCTTCGCCGGCCTGCGTACCCAGGTGCGCAAGGCCTGCGGCCTGCCGCTGTAGCGCCCGCGTCTTTCGCCGACCGCCAGGGCCGCCCGTTGGGGCGGCCTTTTCTTTGGCGGGGCGTCGGCCTGTCCGTCCGGAGAGGGGGATTCATTGACGGACGCTTCGATGGCCTCCCTGGCGATCTGCACTTTTGTGCATCTTTTTCTTGACGCTGATTTTCGCCTGCACTAATATGCATAATAATTCATATCGTGCAGTATTTTTCCTGTCAGGTTAGGGCATTAGGAGACAAGCGATGAGCAGCGCCGCCAGCAAGGTCGACTTTCGGACCGATCCCACCCAGTACCGCCATTGGCGTCTGTCGTTCGATGGCCCGGTCGCCACGCTGGCGATGGACGTGGCCGAGGACGGCGGCCTGCGCCCCGGCTACAAGCTCAAGCTCAATTCCTACGACCTGGGCGTGGACATCGAGCTGCACGACGCGCTGCAGCGCATCCGCTTCGAGCATCCCGAGGTCCGCAGCGTGGTCGTCACCAGCATGAAGGACCGCATCTTCTGTTCGGGCGCCAACATCTTCATGCTGGGCCTGTCCTCGCATGCCTGGAAGGTGAACTTCTGCAAGTTCACCAACGAAACCCGCAATGGCATCGAGGACTCCAGCCGCCACAGCGGCCTGAAATTCATCGCCGCGCTCAACGGCGCCTGCGCCGGCGGCGGCTACGAGCTGGCCCTGGCCTGCGACGAGATCCTGCTGATCGACGACCGCTCGTCTTCGGTCGCGTTGCCCGAAGTGCCGCTGCTGGGCGTGCTGCCCGGCACCGGCGGCCTGACCCGCGTGACGGACAAGCGCCGCGTGCGCCACGATCACGCCGACATCTTCTGCACCCTGGTCGAAGGCGTGCGCGGCCAGCGCGCCAAGGACTGGCGCCTGGTCGACGACGTGGTCAAGCCGGCGCAGTTCGAGGCCGCGGTGCGCGAGCGCGCGCGGGCGCTGGCCGAGGGCAGCCGCCGCCCCGCTGGCGAGGCCGGCGTGGCGCTGACGCCGCTGGCGCGCGAGGAAAGCGCCCATGCCTTGTCGTACCGCTACGTCGATGTGCAACTGGATCGCGCCAAGCGGCAGGCCACCTGGACCGTGCGCGCGCCGCAGGGGCCGGTGGAATCGGAACTGGCCGACATCGTGGCCGCCGGCGCGGCCTGGTGGCCGTTGCAGATGGCGCGCGAACTGGACGACGCCATCCTGTCGCTGCGCACCAATGAACTCGACATCGGCACCTGGATCTTCAAGACCGAGGGCGACGCGCAGGCCGTGCTGGCGGCGGACGCCGCGCTTCAACGCCATGCCGACCACTGGTTCGTGCGCGAAACCGCCGGCCTGCTGCGCCGCACGCTGGCGCGCCTGGACGTGACCTCGCGCAGCCTGTTCGCGCTGGTTGAACCGGGTTCGTGCTTTGCCGGCACGCTGCTGGAACTGGCGCTGGCCGCCGACCGCAGCTACATGCTGGACAGCGACGGCGAAGAACACGACGCGGCCCAGTTGATCGTGGGGGAGGCCAACTTCGGCGCCTACCCGATGGTCAACGGCCAGAGCCGCCTGCAACGCCGCTTCTACGAGGAAACCGCGCCGCTGGAAGCGGTGCGGGCCCGCGCCGGCCAGCCGCTGGCCGCGCGCGACGCGCTGGAACTGGGACTGGTGACCTACGCGCCCGACAGCATCGACTGGGACGACGAGGTGCGCATGATGCTCGAAGAGCGTCGCGCCCTGTCGCCCGACGCGCTGACCGGCCTGGAAGCCAACCTGCGCTTCGGCGGCCGCGAAACCATGGAAACGCGCATCTTCGGCCGCCTGACCGCGTGGCAGAACTGGATCTTCAACCGCCCCAACGCGGCGGGCGAGAAGGGCGCGCTCAAGCTGTACGGCAAGGGCGAGCAGGCCGCGTTCGACTGGAACCGCGTCTAGCGCGCCGCCCGCGGCAAATCCCGAGACACGGCGCCGGCCCGCGCAGCGTGGCCGCCGCCCCAAGACCCGACGCCGCCCCGACGCGGCCTTCCATCCAGGAGCAGAGACAATGTCAGGCATCAACTACAGCGACAAGATCCCCAATAACGTCAACCTGTCCGGCGACCGCACCCTGCAGCGCGCGCTGGAGCACTGGCAGCCGAACTACCTGCAATGGTGGCAGGACATGGGCCCGGACGGTTCGCACGGCTTCGACGTCTACCTGCGCACCGCCGTCAGCGTCGAGCCCGACGGCTGGGCCCACTTCAACCACGTGCGCATGCCCGACTACCGCTGGGGCATCTTCCTGGCGCCGCAGGATGGCCAGCGCAAGATCCACTTCGGCGAGAACATGGGCCGAGACGTCTGGCAGGACGTGCCGGGCGAACACCGCGCCAACCTGCGCCGCATCATCGTCACGCAGGGCGACACCGAGCCCGCCTCGATCGAGCAGCAGCGCCACCTGGGCCTGACGGCGCCGTCGCAGTACGACCTGCGCAACCTGTTCCAAATCAACGTCGAGGAAGGCCGCCACCTGTGGGCCATGGTCTACCTGCTGCACCGCTACTTCGGCCGCGACGGCCGCGAAGAGGCCGATGCGCTGCTGCAGCGCACCTCCGGCGATTCGGACAACCCGCGCATTCTCGGCGCCTTCAACGAGAAGACGCCGGACTGGCTGGCGTTCTACATGTTCACCTACTTCACCGACCGCGACGGCAAGTTCCAGCTGTGCGCGCTGGCCGAATCCAGCTTCGACCCGCTGGCCCGCACCACCAAGTTCATGCTGACCGAAGAGGCGCACCACATGTTCGTGGGCGAATCCGGCATCTCGCGCGTGATCCAGCGCACCTGCGAAGTGATGAACCAACTCAAGACCGACGACCCGGCCGCCGTGCGCGCCGCCGGCGTCATCGACCTGCCGACGATCCAGCGTTACCTGAACTTCCACTACAGCGTCACCATCGACCTGTTTGGCGCCGACCAGTCGTCCAACGCCGCCATCTTCTACGGCTCCGGCCTGAAGGGCCGCTACGAAGAGAGCAAGCGCAACGACGACCACCAGCTCAAGAACGACACCTACCGCGTTCTCTCCGTCGACAACGGCAGGCTGCGCGAAATCGAGGTGCCGATGCTGAACGCGCTCAACGAAGTGCTGCGCGACGACTTCATCCGCGACTCGGTGGCCGGCATCGGCCGCTGGAACAAGGTCATCGAAAAGAGCGGCATCGCCTTTCGCCTGCAGGTGCCGCACAAGGCCTTCAACCGCCAGATCGGCACGCTCGCCGGCATCCGCATGTCGCCCGAGGGCGAGATCCTGTCCGAGGCGCAATGGCAGGCGCACCGCCACCAATGGCTGCCCACGCCCGAGGACCGCGCGTTCGTGGCCTCGCTGATGGGCCGCGTGACCGAGCCGGGCAAGTTCGCCAACTGGATCGCGCCGCCGGTCATGGGCATCAACCGCCAGCCCGTTAACTTCGAGTACGTTCGTTTCAACTAAGGCCACGCGGCGGCGCCTGGCGCCGCCGCGCCGCGCATTCGGATGACCGCGATGAACGCAGCCCTGCCCGTAGAAGTCCTGAAGCAGCATCTGATCGACCCCGAGATCTGCATCCGCTGCAACACCTGCGAAGAAACCTGTCCGATCGACGCGATCACGCACGACAGCAACAACTACGTGGTCGACCCGGATATCTGCAACGGCTGCATGGCCTGCGTGCCGCCGTGCCCGACCGGCTCGATCGACAACTGGCGGCTGGTGGTGCGCGCCGAGGCCTACTCGTTGCAGGACCAGCTGGGATGGGATGAACTGCCGCGCGAGCAGCCCCTGCCGGAAGCCGCGGGTGCCGCGCCGGCAGAGGCCGATGCGACCCTGGCGCCGGCGCCGGCCGCCGCCGTCGCCATGCCATCCGCCGCGCCCGGCGCCAGCGTGCCGCCGTGGTCCGCCGCGCATCCCTACGTCAATCTCTACACCCACAAGACGCCGGTGACCGCCACCGTGGTCGGCAACTACCGCGTCACCGGCGCCGACACCGACAGCGATATCCACCACATCGTGCTGGACTTCGGCGAGCTGCCGTTCCCGGTGCTGGAGGGCCAGTCCATCGGCATCCTGCCGCCCGGCGCCGACGCCCAGGGCCGGCCGCACCACGCGCGCCAGTATTCGCTGGCCAGCCCGCGCGACGGCGAGCGCGCCGGCTACAACAACCTGTCGCTGACGGTGAAACGCGTCACCGAAGACCACCAGGGCCAGTCGGCGCACGGCGTATGCTCCAACTACCTGTGCGACCTGGCCAAGAACGATACCGTGCAGGTGATCGGGCCATTCGGCCACACCTTCCTGATGCCGAACCACCCGCGCGCCAACCTCATCATGATCTGCACCGGCACCGGTTCGGCGCCGATGCGCGCCATGACCGAGCGCTACCGGCGCCGCATCGAGACCGGCGAGAACGGCCGGCTGCTGCTGTTCTTCGGCGCCCGCACCGAACGCGAGCTGCCGTACTTCGGCCCGCTGATGAAGCTGCCGCGCGACTTCATCGACATCAACCTGGCGCTGTCGCGCGAAGCCGGCCAGCCCAAGCGCTACGTGCAGGACCTGATCCGCGAACGCGCCGCCGCCGTGCGCGAGTTGCTGGCCGATCGCAACACCTGCATCTACGTGTGCGGCCTGAAGGGCATGGAAGTCGGCGTGCTGGACGCCTTGCGCGAGGTGACGATGCAAGCGGGACAGGATTGGACTATCCTGCACGATGTGCTGCGCCGCGAGGGGCGGCTGCACTTCGAGACCTATTGAGAGGTCGCACACGCCAGGGGAAGTCCACCAATGAAGTTCGCAGATTTCAAGGACGGCATGCTGATCAAGGCCGGCCCGGTCACCATCACGGAAGCCGAAATCCTCGAGTTCGCCCGCAAATTCGACCCGCAGTGGTTCCACACCGACGTCAAGCGCGCCGCCGAGGGCCGCTGGGGCGGCCTCATCGCCAGCGGCTGGCACACCTGCGCGCTGGCCATGCGGATGGCGGTGGACGCCGCGCTGCACGATTCCGAATCCTTCGGCTCGCCCGGCCTGGGCGAAGTGCGCTGGCGCATGCCGGTGCGCCCCGGCGACCAGCTGCGCCTGGAAGCGCGGGTGCAGGGCGCGCGCACCTCGTCCTCGCGCCCCGACCTGGGCATCATCACCTGGGCCTGGACGGTGCTCAACCAGCACGATGAAGGCGTGCTGGAACTGGATGCCACCAGCCTGTTCGACCTGTCGGGGGAATGAACCCTGCCCGGCGCCGGTTGCGGCAAGCGCCGCCTGGCCCGGCCCCATGTCGCAGTTGGCTTGTCCGCGAGGCCGCGCACCCGTAACATGATTCCGTCGTGGGGCCATTGCGTCCAGCGATTCCGCTAGCCCGCCCGGTGATCCGAGCGGGCTTTTTGCATTGGTCCGCCCACATCCAGGCCCGCCGGCAATCGCCGGTGGGCCTTTTGTCTTGTGGCGCCCACATTGTTTTCATCGAGGCCCCTCATGCAATCCCTGAAACCCATCAACGTCGGCCATGCGCCGAACGACCAGACCGGCGACACCTTGCGTGACGCCATGGCGGTCGTGAATGAGAACTTCGCCAAGACCCGTGTCGGCGTAGAAGCGGTCGAGGTGTCCGCCGCCGCCGCCCAACGCAAGGCCGACGCCGCCGTGCCCGCATCGGAGAAGGGCGCCGCGGGCGGCGTCACGCCGCTGGACGCCGCCGGCAAGGTCCCGGCCGTGCATCTGCCGCCGCCCGCGATCCCGCTGTCGCAGAAATCCGCGCCGGGCGGCGTCGCGCCGCTGGATGCTTCCGGAAAGGTGCCGGCCGGCTACCTGCCGGTCCCCGGGGATTTCGTCGCCAGAACCGAAAAGGGCGCGTCCAACGGCGTGATGAGCCTGGATGCGAGCCGCCGCGCGCCGGCCGCGAATTCGCGCTACCCGGATCTTCAATCCCGCCCCGATGGGACGGACTTCAACGAGCTGACCGTCGCCGATGACTACTACATCCGCGCGACGGCGCCGAACGCGCCGCCAGGATGGACGGGGCAGGGCATGCTGAGGGTGCAGACCTACGCCAACATGACCTTGCAAGAGGTCATTCGCTGGTCGATGGATCCCACGCGCTGGTGGCGCATGCGCGCCGACTCGAACGGCAATTGGTCGGCCTGGAAAAAGGTGGTTGCCGAAGGCGAGGCCATGCGCCGGGTGCGTCTTGTTAGTGGGACCGCGGTTGATGCCAGCACGTTGACGGCTGACAACACACTCTACGCCTGGTCGAATGGCAACGTCATGGGCGCCAACTTCCCCAATATCGTGGGGGCCGGCTATCTGCATGTCACCATCATGGCCAGCGACCTGTTGTCGCAAGAGTTGACCATTACCGTGCAGGGCCGCAAGCCCTATGTCTTCCACCGCCTGGGCAACCCCATGGCTGGCGGCATATGGCAGCAGTGGCGCGTCGTGGGACCCTTCAGCACGGCCACGATCATGCCCAACTTCGACGCAGGCGATATCTACGTCGATGGGGCGGGTTGGTACGAATGGAAGTCCGGTGCCTACCAGCTTCGGGTCATGGCGCCTGCCGTCCCGGTGGCGTCGGTTTCCTGGTGGCCATTGCGCACGTCCATTCCGGCGGGCCAGATCCCGGCTGATGGGCAGACCGTCAGCCGTGCCACCTTTCCCGACCTGGCGGCCATGGTGACAGGCGGCAAGGTGCCGGTGGTGACGGAAGCGGATTGGCTGGCGGATCCGCTCAAGCGGGGCAGTTATACGTTGGGGGATGGGGTAGCGACCATTCGGGTTCCGGATTTGAATGGTCAATCAGCCGGGGCCGTAGGGGCCGCTTTCCTGCGGGGTGACGGCGCGCTCTCGATGAGCACGAATGGCTTGGTCCAGCGGGATACGCTGCAGAACATCACGGGCATGATTGGCAATGTGCCGTCGTTTGCCGCTGGTGGTGATCCGGGCAGCGGCGCGCTCCGGAAAGCTGATCTCGTGATACAGGCGGGAGTCGGCACATCGGCAGGTCAGCTTTTCAATATGAGCTTCGACGCATCGAGGATGGCGCGAACCTCGACGGAAACGCGACCCACCAATATTTCGGGCGTATGGACCATCCAGGCATTCGGTGCCGTCACCAATCCCGGCAGCGTGGATGTCCCCCAACTAGCGAGTGACTACGCTGCGCTGAATGCGGCCGTTCAGGCTATCCAGGGGCGAATCGCAAAGGCATTCGGGGTGGATCAGGCCTGGAGCGTGTTTTCGCCATCGCAGCGCGTTCTCGGCACCACTTATACGAATAACACAGGCCGGCCTATCGTCCTTGCCGTGAGCACAAACACGGCTACGGCGAACGCCTACGTCATTCTGCAGCTTCGGGGATGGGACGTTCAAGTGGCGCGTGCGACCTCGTCGCCGGAATTGATCGGTGCAACCATGACCATTCCCGCAGGGGACACCTATCGTGTGCGGTCAAGCACGGCCGATCTGTTCTGGCAGGAATATCGCTGACGCGCAATGCCAGTGATCTCGTTTTGGGCGGGATCAAGGTCGGCGATGGCATACGCCGCTTTTGAGATATCCCGCGTCGGCAAGACCCAGCAGACCAAGCGTATCTCCAGCTCGCAGGTTGCATTCCTCATTCGCGCTGAATCTCATCTTGGCCCGCTCGCATCTACGGCGGGTCTTTTTCGCTCTGACTATTCCATATTCAATCAAGGATTCCCATGCAACTTCTCAAACCCATCAACGTCGGCCATGCGCCGAACGACCAGACCGGCGATACCTTGCGTGACGCCATGGTGGTGGTGAACGAGAACTTCGCCAAGACCCGCGCCGGCGTGGACTCGGTCGAAGTGTCCGCCGCCGCCGCCCAGCGCAAGGCGGACGCCGCCGTGCCCGCCGCCGAGAAAGGCGCGGCGGGTGGCGTGACGCCGCTGGACGCGGCAGGCAAGGTGCCTGCCGCGCATCTGCCTCCGCCGGCCGTGCCGCTGTCGCAGAAATCGGCGCCCGGCGGCGTCGCGCCGCTGGATGACGCGGGCCGCGTGCCTGTCGATCATCTGCCAATCCCGGTGCCTGCCGTGCCGCTGGCCGAAAAGGGCCAGCCGGACGGCGTCGCCACGCTGGCCGCGGACGGCAAGATCACGCCGGTGCAATTGCCCGACCTGATCCCCGCCGCTGAAAAGGCCCGGCCCAATGGCGTCGCGACCCTGGCGGCCGACGGCCGCATCGTTCCCGGCCAATTGCCGGCGCTGATTCCCGCCGCCGACAAGGGCCGCCCGGGCGGCGTGCCCACGCTCGATGCCGACGGGCGCGTCCCCGCCGCGCAACTGCCCGCGGCGCAGGATGCCGTGCCGTTGGCGGAAAAGGGCCAGGCGGGCGGTGTCGCCACCTTGGACGATGCAGGCAAGGTGCCTCATGAGCAATTGCCGTCGATTCCGGGTGGCCCCCCGGTCGGTTCGGTCGCCTGGTGGTCGTTGCGGGAATCCATCCCCGCTGGCCAGATTCCCGCTGATGGCCAAAGTCTCAGCCGGGCCATCTTTCCCGACTTGGCGCGGATGGTGACAAGTGGCAAGGTGCCGGTGGTATCCGACGCGGACTGGCTGGCCGATCCGCTCAAGCGCGGTAGCTATACGTTGGGAGACGGGACCTCCACGATCAGGGTGCCGGATATGAACGGCAAGGCGGCCGGCTCCCTCGGTGCCTTGTATGTTCGAGGCGATGGCGCGCGCACCTCCAGCATCAACGGTGCCATCGCCAATGATACGAACCGATCACACAATCATGGTCTGGGTGTGTACGGGCCCACGGCGGGCAACTCCGCATCCTTCGCCTCCGGAGGCGGCGTAGCCGTAGCCACGTATTTCACGGCATTGAATGGCGCGGACGAGTCCAAGCCGATTTCGGTGCATGGAGTATGGACCATCCAAGGTTTCTCCGCAGTCAGCAATGTTGGCAGCGTCGATGTTGCGCAGCTGGCCAGCGACCATGCGACGCTCAACGCGGCGTTCCAGGCCTTGCGCGGACAGATATTCGGTTTCGGTCAGGCCCTGGTGGATGTGGGAACGTCCCGTGCGTTCGGGGTGACGTACACCAACACCACCGGGCGGCCCATATCGATTTATATCGTCGGATCCGCCACCGCCAGCGCAGGTGGAAACATGTATCTGATGGTTGGCGGGATCATGGGCACGCGCGTCATCGCAACGCAGAACGGCATTACGTTGGCACTTACTGCGGTGATTCCACCCGGCATCAACTATCGCGTGGTGGCCGACAGCATGACGCAGAATTTCTGGACCGAGTATCGATGAGGCGTTGCGCCCACGCCGTATCACGGCCGCCGCATCGCCTTCAGGATATTCACCCCGTCAGTCCCCGCCGCGGCCTCCCATTGCTTCACCGAGTCCGCCGCCGCGCTCTTGAGCGCCTGGCGCACCGGCATCGGCACGGCGGTGTCGATCGTCACGCCGTTCTTGCGCATGTTGGCGTAGTTCTGCTGCAACCGGCCTTCGATGCGCTTCCACTGTTCCGCCTCGGTCTGCGCGGCGGCCTGGTCGATGGCCTTGCGCGACTTCGCGTCCAGCGATTGATAGGCCTGCAGGTTCATCGTCGCCACCGAGATCGGCATGGCGTAGTTGATCTCGGCGAAGCGCGGCAGGTGTTCCCACAGCTTGCGGCCGGCGCCGCCGTCGCCCGAGGACAGCACCGCGTTGACCTCGCCCGAGGCGATGCGCGGCATGGCATCGGCGAACGAGATGTTCTGGGCGCGCGCGCCGGCCTTCTGCATCACGTCCTGCGAGGTCGCGTCATAGGTGCGGATGCTGAGCGCCTTCAACGCGGCGACGCTGTCCACCTTGTCCTTGGACCAGATGCCCGAGGCCGGCCAGGGCGTGGTGTAGAGCAGCTTCTGGCCGTGCGCGGCCAACAGCTTCTCGTAGGCCGGGCGGGCTGATTTGTTCAGGGCGCGGGCCTTGGCCAGCGAGTCGGCCAGGAACGGCAGCGAAGACACCCCGAACAGCGGGTACTTCGAGGCTAGCGCGCCGGCGAAGGCGTCGCCGGCATCGACCTTGCGCGCCTGGACCGCGTCGATCATGTCGCCAGACTTGATGCCGCGCGCGGCATCGAAGCTGGCGTCGATCACCACCTGGCCCGCGCTCTTGCTGCGCACCAGGTCGGCGAAGGTGGACACGCCTTGCCCGGGCATCGAGGTGGCCGGGTATTCGGTGGTCATGGTGAGGGTGGTGGCGGCTAGCGCGCCGTGGCTCGCAAAGGCGATGGCGATGCCCGCCCACAGGCGGAGAGAGGGACTGCCCTGCATGCGCGACTCCTGGTCGTGACGAAAAATCCGGGGTCGGGCGGGCGGATGCTGCGGGCCGGCACCAGGCCAATTGCAGGCAGCGTAAGCCATGGACCGGGAGCGGGCTAGCTCCTGATAACCCTAATGCGCATCCGGGATCGACGCCACGCAGGCAAAAAAAACGCCCCTCGAAAGGGGCGCACAGTCTTCGCCACGCCGGCGAACCGCGCGTCGGGAGCAGAGCCGGGCTCCGTCCGCGCGGCGAACTGCCAAAATCAAATCAATAGAAGGCCTGGATGCCGGTCTGCGCGCGGCCGAGGATCAGGGCGTGCACGTCGTGCGTGCCTTCGTAGGTGTTGACCACTTCCAGGTTCACCAGGTGACGGGCCACGCCGAATTCGTCGGAGATGCCGTTGCCGCCCAGCATGTCGCGGGCCAAGCGGGCGATGTCCAGCGCCTTGCCGCACGAGTTGCGCTTCATGATCGAGGTGATCTCGACGGCGGCGGTGCCTTCGTCCTTCATGCGGCCCAGGCGCAGGCAGCCTTGCAGCGCCAGCGTGATCTCGGTCTGCATGTCGGCCAGCTTCTTCTGGATCAGCTGATTGGCGGCCAGCGGGCGGCCGAACTGCTTGCGGTCCAGGGTGTACTGGCGGGCGGTGTGCCAGCAGGCTTCGGCGGCGCCGATCGCGCCCCAGGCGATGCCGTAGCGGGCCGAGTTCAGGCAGGTGAACGGACCCTTCAGGCCGGACACGCCGGGCATCATCTGGTCGGCGGACACTTCCACTTCGTCCATGACGATTTCACCGGTGATCGAGGCGCGCAGGCCGACCTTGCCGTGGATGGCGGGGGCGGAGAGGCCCTTGGTGCCCTTGTCGAGGATGAAGCCGCGGATCTTGCCGTCGAACTCGCCGCCGACGCACTTGGCCCACACCACGAACACGTCGGCGATGGGGGAGTTGGTGATCCACATCTTGTTGCCGCTCAGCTTGTAGCCGTCGGCGGTCTTGACCGCGCGCGTTTCCATGCCGCCGGGGTCGGAGCCGTGGTTGGGTTCGGTCAGGCCGAAGCAGCCGATCCACTCGCCGCGGGCCAGCTTGGGCAGGTACTTCTGCTTCTGCGCTTCGCTGCCGAACTCGTTGATGGGCACCATCACCAGCGACGACTGCACGCTCATCATCGAGCGGTAGCCGGAGTCGATGCGCTCGACTTCACGGGCGATCAGGCCGTAGCTGACGTAGTTCAGGCCGGCGCCGCCGTATTCGGCGGGGATGGTGGCGCCCAGCAGGCCCAGCTCACCCATTTCCGAGAAGATCTCCGGATCGGTCTTTTCGTTGCGGAAGGCGTTCAGCACGCGCGGGGCCAGCTTGTCCTGCGAGTAGGCGTGGGCGGCGTCGCGCACCATGCGTTCTTCTTCGGTGAGCTGCTGGTCCAGCAACAGGGGATCTTGCCAATGGAACGAGGGATTCGAGGACATGCTGGGTCTCCGCTATGGATTTCCGTTTTCGGAATCTGGAAAGTTTAAACCTAAAATAATTGGCGCGGCAACCCGGGGTTTACGCGACGCGCGCGGGCGCGTCGCCGTGGGGTTGCCGCCGCCTCTCGGGTATCAGTGCTGGGCCTTGAGCGCCGCGTCGCGGATCTTGTCCAGCGTGGTCGACGGCGTGATGGTCTGCGGGTCGATGAAGCAGTGCAGGATGGCCGGCTTGCCGCTGGCCAGCGCGCGCTCGAAGGCCGGGCCGAACTGCTCGGTGGTCTCGATGCGTTCGCCGTGGCCGCCGAAGGCGCGGGCGTAGTCGGCGAAGTCAGGGTTCTTCAGCTCGGTGGCGGAAATGCGGCCGGGGTAGTGCTTTTCCTGGTGCATGCGGATGGTGCCGTACATGCCGTTGTCGACCAGCACCACGATGATGGGCAGGTCGTACTGCACGGCGGTGGCGAACTCCTGGCCGTGCATCAGGAAGCAGCCGTCGCCGGCGAAGCAGACCACGGTCTTGTCGGGCCAGACGCGCTTGGCGCCGACGGCCGCCGGCAGGCCATAGCCCATCGAGCCCGAGGTCGGCGCCAGCTGCGTGCCGAAGCGGGTGAAGCGATGGAAGCGATGCAGCCAGGTGGCGTAGTTGCCGGCGCCGTTGGTCATGATGGCGTCGGCCGGCAGGGTCTTTTCCAGATAGGCCATGACCTGGCCCAGCTGCAGCGCGCCCGGGGTGGTGACGGTGCTCGGGTCGCTCCACTTCAGATACGACTCGCGCATGGCCTGCGTGCCGTCGGCCCAGGCCGGCTGGGCGGGGGCCTTGACGCCGGCCAGCGCTGCGGCGAAGGCCGCGGGCGAGGTGTTGATGGCCAGCGTGGGGCGGTAGACGCGGGCCAGTTCGCCCGCGTCCGGATGCACGTGCACCAGCTTCTGCCTGGGCACCGGGATGTCCAGCAGCGTGTAGGCC
The DNA here is from genome assembly GCF_001299375.1 of Achromobacter sp. 2789STDY5608621. Classification (NCBI taxonomy): domain Bacteria; kingdom Pseudomonadati; phylum Pseudomonadota; class Betaproteobacteria; order Burkholderiales; family Alcaligenaceae; genus Achromobacter; species Achromobacter sp. 2789STDY5608621. The sequence goes on from NZ_CYTU01000015.1 coordinate 99,142, forward strand.
TGGCTGGGGTTTTCCGACATGCGGCCGCCGACCAGCAGCACCAGGTCGGCGTCGGCCACGCGCTTGAGCAGGGCGGGGTTGATGCCCAGGCCGACGTCGCCGATGAAACACGGATGGTCGGCCGGGAACAGCATCTGGCGGCGGAACGACACCGCCGTGGGCAGCGCGTGGCGCTGCGCGAAATCGGCGAACTGCTGCACCGCGCGCGCGTCCCAGCGGGTGCCGCCGAGGATGGCGACGGGGTTCCTGGCCTGGGCCAGCAACTGCTCCAGGTCGGCCAGCTGGCCAGCGGTGGGGGCGGCGTCGATGACTTCGTAGCGCGGCGCGTCGGCTACCTGCGCGGCCTCGACCAGCATGTCCTCGGGCAGCGCGATCACCACCGGGCCGGGACGGCCCGAGGTGGCGATGTGGAAGGCGCGCGAGATCAGTTCGGGGATGCGCTCGACCTGGTCGATTTCCGTGACCCATTTGGCCTGCGTGCCGAACACGGCGCGGTAGTCCATTTCCTGGAAGGCCTCGCGTTCGCGCATGCCGCGCTCGATCTGGCCGACGAACAGGATCATCGGGGTCGAGTCCTGCTTGGCGATGTGCACGCCGGCCAGCGCGTTGGACGCGCCCGGGCCGCGGGTCACCATGCAGATGCCGGGTTCGCCGGTCAGCTTGCCATGGGCGTCGGCCATCATGGCCGCGCCGCCTTCCTGGCGGCAGACGGTGACCTTGATGTCGGCGTCGTGCAGGCCGTCCAGCACCGCCAGGTAGCTCTCGCCGGGAACGCAGAAAACGTGTTTGACGCCCTGGGCGACGAGCTGGTCGACGAGGATGTGGCCGCCGAGGCGGGATGCTTGCTGGGACATGGTGGGTGTCAGGATGAGCCGAGATTAAGACATCCGAGCATAATGTTCCTTGATCGCACAACGCAATTGATAAAATTGCACAATCTAGTGACCCGCCGGCACGACCCGGATGTTGCGCCGCGGCAGGCGCGGCGGGTGTTTGCGGCCTTCTTCACCTTCCCGGCGGTTCCCGCTCCATGAGAAACGGCATTCCCAACCTCAGCGCCCTGCAGGCTTTCGAGGCCTCGGCCCGCCTGGGCAGTTTTTCGCGGGCGGCCGAAGAGCTGTCCCTGACCCACAGCGCGGTCTACCGCCAGGTGGCCAGCCTGGAGGCGCGGCTGGGGGTGCAGCTGTTCACGCGGGTGCGGCGCCGCATCGTGCTGACCGACCACGGCGCGGAATATGCGGGACGCATCCGCCATCATCTCGACCAGATCGAGAAGGACACCTTTGGCCTGGTCAGCCGCACCGGCATGGGCCGCAGCATCCACATCGCCGTGGTGCCGACGCTGGCCACCACCTGGCTGATCCCGCGGCTGGCGGATTTCCAGCGCGAGCAGCCAGACATCACCGTCAGCCTGTCGGTGCGCACGCTGCCGTTCCAGTTCAAGGACCAGCCGTTCGACGGCGCGCTGTATCACGGCGACACCCTGTGGCCGGGCACCCAGGGCGTGCTGCTGTTTCCGGAACGCGAGCTGGTGCCGGTCTGCGCGCCCGAATTGGCGGGGCGCGTGACCGAGGCCGGCGCCGGCGCGCTGGCGGGCATGACCCACCTGCACCTGAGTTCGCGCCCCGACGCCTGGCGCCAGTGGTACGGCGCCAACAATTACCTCTATGGCCCCCAGGCCGCGGGCGGTCCGCGCTACGAGCTGTTCACCATGGTGATGGCGGCGGTGCAGGCCGGGCTGGGCGTCGGCTTGATGCCGCGCTTCCTGGCGCAGCCGGCGCTGGACCAGGGCGCGCTGGCGATGCCCGTGGCGCAGTCGCTGACGGTCAGCCAGGGTTACTACTTCGGCTATCCGCAGCGTAGCGAGCGTTCCGAGGCGCTGAAACTGTTCGAGACCTGGCTCAAGTCGGCCGCCGCGGCGGTAGCGGGGCGCTGAGGGCCTGGCGCAAGCGCCGCCGTAGAATGTGGCCCATCCTCCTGACGTGGCCGGGGCACGCCGCAACGTTGCGCGCGCCTGCGCCGGCGCCGGCCGCCGCCGGCCACGTCTCTTGATGCCTTGATTTCCGTTCCATGTCCGATTCCCGCCAACCGCTCGCTTCCCAGGCCGATATCGACGCCTTCATAGACGCCGTCTGGCTCGAGGACGGCCTGTCGGCCAACACCCTGGCCGCCTACCGGCGCGACCTGACCGGCTTCGCGCGCTGGCTCGAGGATCCCGAGGCCTACGCCCGCGAGATGGCCGACCGCCACGGCGAGGCGGCCTCGGCCCCGGCGCTGCCCGCCGGTCCCGCCAAGGCGCTGGCCGAGGCCGGCAAGGCCGATATCGAGGCCTGGTTCGCCTTCCGCCACGAAGAGACCCGCGCCACCACCGCCAACCGCCGCCTGGCCGCGCTGCGGCGCTTCTACGCCTGGGCCCTGCGCGAACACCGCGCGGCGCAGGATCCCTGTCTGACGCTGGTGGCCGCCAAGCAGCCGCCGCGCCTGCCCAAAACGCTGTCCGAGCAGCAGGTGGATGCCCTGCTGCGCGCGCCCGACCTGGGCCAGCCGCGCGGCCTGCGCGACCGGGCCATGCTGGAGACGCTGTACGCCACCGGCCTGCGCGTGTCGGAACTGGTCGGGGTGCGGGCGCTGGACGTCAGCTTGAACGAGGGCGTGGTGCGCGTGGTGCTGGGCAAGGGCGGCAAGGACCGCCTGGTGCCGCTCGGCGCCGAGGCGGCGCACTGGATCGACCAATACCTGAAGACCGCGCGGCCCGAGCTGGCCGCCGGCCGCGTCAGCGACGCGCTCTTCATCACCGGCCGGGCCGAGGCCATGTCGCGCCAGGCGTTCTGGCAACTGGTCAAGAAGTACGCGGTGCTGGCGGGCGTGCACGCGCCGCTGTCGCCGCACGTGCTGCGCCACGCCTTCGCCACGCATCTGCTGAACCACGGCGCCGACCTGCGCGTGGTGCAGATGCTGCTGGGCCACGCCGACATCTCCACCACGCAGATCTACACCCACGTGGCGCGCGAACGCCTGAAGGCGCTGCACGCCACGCATCATCCGCGCGGCTGAGGGCGTTTGCGCCACGGCGCCCGCGTGCCTACACTTTTGCCTTCGCCTTTTCAGCGCCCCGCCATGAGCAAAGCCCGCCACGTTTCCGAAACGCCCGCCACCCAGTTCCTCAAGCAGCACAAGGTGGCGTACACCGAACACACCTACGACTACATCGACCACGGCGGCGCCGGCGAGGCCGCGCGCCAGCTGGGGCTGGATCCGCACGCGGTGGTCAAGACGCTGGTGATGGAAGACGAATCGGCCAAGCCGCTGATCGTGGTGATGCATGGCGACCGCGAGGTCTCCACCAAGAACCTGGCGCGCCAGGCCGGCCTGAAGAAGGTCGAGCCCTGCAAGCCGGACGTGGCGCAGCGCCATTCGGGCTATCAGGTCGGCGGCACCTCGCCATTCGGCACGCGCAAGAAGATGCCGGTGTGGGTCGAGGCGGAGGTGCTGCAGTACCCTGTCGTCTACATCAACGGCGGCCGCCGCGGCTACCTGGTGGGCATCGACCCGAACGTGCTGGTGAGCCTGCTGGACGCCAAGCCGGTGACGGTGGCGCTGGAATAAGGGGCGCAGCGGACTCGCGGCCCGCGCGGGCCGTGAGCCGTCACTTGGGGGATGCTTGCGCCCCGCGTGGTATCCCGTTACCACCCCCGCTCACGCGGGCGGGGGCACAATGGATCGTAGAACATCAAGAACCGGCCGCCCGCCCCTCGGGTGCATCAGCCGGCGATCCCCCATCCCCAGGAGACAATCATGAGCAAGAGACTGTTGATGCTGGTCGGCGACTACGCCGAAGACTACGAAACCATGGTGCCGTTCCAGACGCTGCTGGCGGTGGGACACACGGTGCACGCGGTCTGCCCCGGCAAGAAGTCCGGCGAGAGCATCGCCACCGCCATCCACGACTTCGAGGGCGCGCAGACCTACAGCGAAAAGCGCGGCCACAACTTCGCGCTGAACTACGATTTCGACCGCGTCGAGGCCGGCTCCTACGACGGCCTGGTGATCCCCGGCGGCCGCGCGCCGGAATACCTGCGCCTGAACGAAAAAGTGCTGGAGATCGTGCGCGCCTTCGACAAGGCCGCAAAGCCGATCGCCGCCGTGTGCCACGGCGCCCAGTTGCTGGCGGCCGCCGGCATCCTGGAAGGCCGCACCTGCTCGGCCTATCCCGCGTGCGCGCCGGAAGTGCGGCTGGCCGGCGGCACCTACGCCGAGATCGGCATCGACCAGGCCTATACCGACGGCAATCTGGTGACGGCGCCGGCCTGGCCCGCGCATCCGGCGTGGCTGGCGCAGTTCCTGGCCGTGCTCGGCACCAAGATCACGCCCTGAGTGCCGCGCGCCGGCCGTTGACATGGCTCGGCCCGTGCGAGCGCCCAGAGCTTGAGGCCGCGTAATGCGGATGCCGCAATGAAAAAGGCGCCTGCCGCGGCAGGCGCCTTTTGCCGTCCGTCACGGCGCGGGCGGCTATGCCGCCATGTCCAGCACGATGCGGCCTTCGATCTGGCCGCGGCGCATGCGGTCGAACACGCTGTTGATGTTCTCCAGCTTCTCGGTGGCCACGGTGGCATGCACCTTGCCCTCCTCGGCGAACTGCAGAGATTCCTGCAGGTCCAGGCGCGAACCCACGATCGAGCCGCGCACCGTCACGCCGTTGAGCACCATGTCGAAGATCGACAGCGGGAAGTCGCCCGGCGGCAGGCCGTTGAGCGCCACCGTGCCGCCGCGCCGCACCATGCCCAGCGCCTGCTCGAAGGCCTTGGGCGAGACCGCCGTGATCAGCGCGCCGTGGGCGCCGCCGATCTCCTTCTTCAGGTACGCCGCCGGATCGGTGGTCTTGGCGTTGACGACCACCTCCGCGCCGAGACGCTTGGCGAAGGCCAGTTTGTCATCGTCGATGTCCACCGCCGCCACGTTCAGGCCCATGGCGCGCGCATACTGCACCGCCATGTGGCCGAGGCCGCCGATGCCGGAGATCACGACCCAGTTGCCAGGCCGCGTGTCGGTCATCTTCAGGCCCTTGTAGACCGTGACGCCGGCGCACAGCACCGGGGCGATGTCGACGAAGCCGACATTCTTGGGCAGCAGGCCGACATAATCGGCCGCCGCCAGCGCGTACTCGGCGAAGCCGCCGTTGACGGAGTAACCCGCGTTCTGTTGCTGCTCGCACAGCGTTTCCCAGCCGCCCAGGCAGTGTTCGCAATGGCCGCAGGCGGAGTACAGCCAGGGGATGCCGACGCGGTCGCCTTCCTTGACGTGCGTGACGCCTTCGCCGACCGCCACCACGTGGCCCACGCCTTCGTGACCGGGAATGAAGGGCGGGTTCGGCTTGACCGGCCAGTCGCCTTCGACCGCGTGCAGGTCCGTGTGACAGACGCCGCAGGCCTCGATCTTGACCAGCAGTTCGCCGGCCCGGGGGCGCGGCACTTCGACCTCTTCGATTTCCAGGGGGCTGCCGAATGCGCGAGCCACGGCGGCTTTCATGGTTTTGTTCATTGCTACCTCCGAAGTCAGATCAGTCTTAGCATGCTCGGATGTGGACGCGTCCGAGACCTTGATTTATATCAATGGCTTCCGGACGAGCCGCGCGCAGGAAACGTATCGTTGCAGAATGGGCGGGAATGCCCCGAGGCAGAGGTGTCTTGCCGGGCCGGCGGCTATCGTCGTACAGTGGCCCGCAAGCCTCGTGTCCGCCCCAGGAGCTCCCATGTGTGAAATCTTCATCCGCGCGAGCGAACAGTCCTACGCGCCCGAAACCCGCTCCCTGCGTCTGCACGGGGTGGCCACCAGCCTGCGCCTGGAGCAATTGTTCTGGCAGGTGCTGGAGGAAATCGCGGCGCGCGACGGCATGCGGGTCACGCAACTGATCGAGCGCCTGTACGACGAGCTGGTGGAATACCGCGGCGAGGCGGCGAACTTCACTTCCTTCCTGCGCGTGTGCTGCCTGCGCTATCAGCTGCTGCAGGCCGAGGGCCGCATCCCGGCCGATGCCGCGGTGCCGATCCGCTCGCTCAATCCGCAGGCGGTGCTGGAAGGGCTGCCGCCGTCGATGTACGACCCGCAGCCGTTGCGGTCCAAGCGGCCGGTGGCGGCGTAGCGCCGCGCCGGCGGCATCGGGGCGCGACACTCGCGGCTTGCTTCCGCCCGCATTCCGCCCCGCCGCCAGACGTAAAAAAAGCCCGATCGTCGATCGGGCTTTTTCGTGGCCGGAGGGCGCCTGGATCAGCCGCCCGGCTGGGTCGAGGCCATGGCCACTTCGCTTTGCACGATGCGGCGGATGCGCACGGCATCGCCGATGCGCGACAGCTTGCCCTGCGAGTCCAGCAGCACGATCGCCAGGTCGCGGCCGTTGATGCGCGCCAGCATCACCAGGCATTCGCCGGCTTCGTTGATGTAGCCGGTCTTGGACACCTTGATGTCCCAGTCGGGCTTGCGCACCAGCAGGTTGGTGTTGCGGAAGGTCTGCGTGCGGTTGTTGATCTCGACGTCGTACTCCGTGTCGGTGGAGTAGCGGTGGATCAGCGGACGCTGCGACGCGGCGCGCAGCAGGCGGGCCAGGTCATGCGGCGACGACACGTTGTTGCTGGACAGGCCGGTGGGCTCGATGAAGTGCGTGCTGCTCATGCCCAGCGACTGCGCCTTGGCGTTCATGGCGGCGACGAAGGCCGGCAGGCCGCCCGGATAGTGGCGGCCCAGCGCGTTGGCGGCGCGGTTCTCGGACGACATCAGCGCCAGGTGCAGCATGTCGCCGCGCGAAAGCTTGGTGCCCACGCGCAGGCGCGAGGTGGTGTGCTTGAGGCCGTCGATATCTTCATCGGTGATCTCCAGCATCTCGTCCATCGGCTGGTTGGCGTCCACCACCACGACCGCGGTCATCAGCTTGGAGATCGAGGCGATGGGGCGCACCACGTTTTCGTTCTTGGCGAAGATCACGGTGGAGGTGGCCAGGTCCTGCACGTAGGCGGTGCTGGACCGTAGCGCGGCGGCTTCGGCGCGCACCGACACCGCGGGCGGCGGCATGGCGGCTGCCGCTGCGGCGGCGGCCGTGCGCTGCGCGCGCGACGGCTTGTTGGGCTTGCCGTTCTTGCCGGCCGCGCCCTTCTTGGACGAACTCTGCTGGGCGACGGCCTGCTTGCCGCCCTTGGGCGTTGCGTTCTTGCCGGCGGCCTGCTTGGGCGCGCCCTTGGCGGCGGCCTGTTTGCCGGCGGCGCCCTTGGGCGGGGCCTTGGCGGCGGCCGACTTCGGCGCGGCTTGCTTGCCAGATGCGGCCTTGGGGGCGGTTTTACCCGCGGCTTGCTTGGGGGTGGAGGCCTTGCCGGCGCCCGCTTTGGCGGGGGCGGGGGCCTTTTTGGCTTGTTGCGCCTTGCAAGCCGCCGATTTGGCGTTGGTCTTGCAAGGATCGGTATTTTTCGCGGCGAGCGCGGCTGAGGGCAGGAGCGCGCACATCGCCAGCGCCGCCGGCGCTATCGCGTTCGCAATTGCACGTTTCCAGGTAAATGCCATGGTTTGAGCAGGCTTGTCAGTCTGTGAAGAATTATTTCCCCGGCCGGGCTTGCTGCGGTTCGGGAAAAGTCCAGATGAATTAGGGGCTTACGCGTCGAATTTAAACAGTAATTTCAAGTCGCGCGCAAGGCGATTCGCTATCATCGCCGAAAAAAATATCAGGGACGTATTGACGGGTAGCTTATTCGTCGCGTGCGGCGTCCCGAGACGCTACCGGCGCGCGGCGCGTGAGCGTAGCCCGGATTAACCCTCATCCGGCTGAATACACGGGACTTTCGTGGAAAGCGACCTGCGGAACCGAGGTCGGGAGCGTGGCCTCGCCGGGTGGAATCGAACCACCAATTGACCCTTAGGAGGGGCCGGTTATATCCATTTAACTACGGCGAGGCGGGCGGGATGGCTTCGCGCCGGAATCGCGCCGGGCCCGTGGGGAGCCTAGTGCCTTGATATTCCAGGGAAAGACCAGGGGCGCAAGTGTAACACCATTGGATAGCCGCCGAAAATTAGTGGATTTAATCAACTATATGCCCTATATTTCCTGGCATGGCCAGGTCGCCGCGCGCGGCCTGGCCCCATACCTAGAACATCCAGGAGCAGGCATGACCCCGACTTTTCACACGATCCTGCTGGACGTGCAGGACCGTGTCGCCACGGTGACGCTGAACCGGCCCGACAGCCGCAACGCGCTCAATTCCCTCATGTGCGCCGAGTTGGTGCAGGCCATGCAGCATCTCGCGGAGCGGCCGGACGCGCACGTGGTGCTGATCGCCGCGGCGGGCGCGGCGTTCTGCGCCGGCGCCGACCTGAAGGAACGCAAGACCATGTCGAACGCCGAAATGACGGCGCGCCGGGTGCAGGGCTTTGCCGCCTACGCCGCCATCGAGCGCATGCCGCAGCCGGTGATCGCGGTGGTGCAGGGCGCGGCGTTCGGCTCCGGCTGCGAGATCGCCGCGGCCTGCGACTTCGTGCTGGCCTCGTCCGAGGCGACGTTCTGCTATCCCGAAGTGGGTTGGGGCACCGTCGGCGCCACGCAGCGGCTGCCGCGCGTGGCCGGCGCGCGCAAGGCCAAGGAACTGCTGTTCACCGGCCGCCGCTTCGACGCGGCCGAGGCGCGTGAGATCGGCCTGGTCAACCAGGTGTACGCGCCCGAGGCGCTGGCGGCCGAGGCCGCGCAGATGGCCGCGGCCATCGCGCGCGCCGCGCCGCTGACCGTCAGGCTGACCAAGCGCAGTATCGACCAGGGGTTGGCGACGACGCGCGAAGGCGCGATGGCGATCGAGCTGCTGGCGATCGAGGAAAACCTGCGCGGCACCGACTGGAAGCAGGCCATCGCCGGCTTCGGCGCGGCGGGAGACAAGGCATGATCGACCCCACGACCCTGTCGCGGGCGCTGGCGCGCCAGGTGGCCGAACGTGGCGCCGCTGAAGCGTTCGTCGCGCCGGGCGAGCGCCACACCTGGGCCGCGCTGCAGGACGGCGCGCGGCGCATCGCCCGCGGCCTGCATGCGGCCGGCGTGCGCCGCGGCGACCATGTTGGCGTGCTGCTGGGCAACGGCGGCACCTGGGTGCAGGTGTTTTACGCCTGCGCGCTGCTCGGCGCCGTGACGGTGCCGGTCAACACGCGCTTCAAGACCGATGAACTGGCGTTCTGCCTGAAGCAGGCCGACGTCAAAGTGCTGCTGACCGCGGATACCTTCCTGGGCATCGATTTCCTGGACCTGCTGACGAAGGTGGAACCGGCGCTGGACCAGGCCCTGCCGGGCGCGGCGCTGCCGCTGCTGCGGCAGGTGGTGGTGCTGGGCGAGCGCTGCCCGCGCGGCGCGCGCGCCTGGACGGACTTCCTGCGGGCGGGCGAGGCCGTCGACGATGCGGCGTTGCAGGCCCGCATGGATGCGGTGGTTCCGGACGACGTGCTGTTGATCCAGTACACCTCGGGCACCACCTCGTTTCCCAAGGGCGTGATGCTGACGCACGCCAACATGCTGACCAATGCCTGGGCCGCGGCGCAGCGCATCGGCGTGCGGCCCGACGATCGCTACTTCAGCATCCGGCCGTATTTCCACGTGGCCGGCACCACGTTGTCGATCCTGGTGAGCCTGATGAGCGGCTGCTGCCTGCTGACGCTGCCGAAGTTCGACGTGGCCGATGCCTTGCGCATGCTCGATGAGGAGCGCTGCACGCTGACGTCGGGCAACGACACCATCTTCCTCATGCTGATGGGGCATCCGGATTTCGACCGCGCGCGCATCCATTTGCGCGGCGGCTGGGCGGCGGCCGGCCCGCAGGTGATGCAGAAGATCCGCGACGTGATGGGCGTGCCGGGCATCTGCAACGCCTACGGCCAGTCCGAGGCCTCGCCCAACATCACGCTGTCGGCGCACGATGATCCCTTTGAACTGCGCGCCATGGGCTGGGCGCTGCCGCATCCCGGCATGCAGGTGCGGGTGGTGGATCCGGGCACGGGCGAGCCGTTGCCGGCCGGCATGCAGGGCGAGATCCAGGCGCGCGGCTGGAGCGTGATGAAGGGTTACTACAACATGCCCGAGGCCACCGCCCGCGCGCTCGGCGCCGATGGCTGGCTCAGCACCGGCGACCTCGGCGAGATGGACGCGGAAGGCCGGCTGCGGATGGTGGGCCGTCTCAAGGACATGTTCCGCGTGGGCGGCGAGAACGTCGCGCCGGCGGAAGTCGAAGAGACCCTGCACGGCCACCCCGCCGTGCGCATGGCGCAGGTGGTGGGCGTGCCCGATGCGCGCCTGGGCGAAGTGCCGGCGGCCTTCGTGCTGCTCAAGGACGGGCAGGACTGCACGCCCGAGGAACTGACGGCCTGGTGCAAGGCGCGCTGCGCCAACTTCAAGGTGCCGCGCTATGTCGAGATCGTCGACAGCTTCGAGCACATCGGCATGACGGGCAGTTCCAAGGTGCAGAAGAACAAGCTGCGCGCCCACGCGCTGGCGCTGTTCGGACTGGAGCAACAGGCATGAGCGCGCGCGACGTGGTGCTGTGCGAATGCTTCGCGCGCGATGGCCTGCAGCATGAGCCCGATTTCATCGATACCGCGGTCAAGGCCGGCCTGATCGACAGTTTTGCCGCATTGGGCTTCGAGCGGGTCGAGGCGACCTCGTACTCCAATCCCAAGGTGGTGCCGCAGTTCGCCGACGCCAGCGCCTTGCTGGCGGCGCTGCCGCGCCGCGCGGGCGTCTGGTACAAGGCCACCTGCGCCAATGCGCGCGCTGTGGAGCGGGCGCTGGCGGACCTGGACGCCGGCATCGGCGCCAACGAGATCAGCCTGCTGGTCTCGGCCAGCGAATCGCATTCGACGCGCAACCTGAAGCGCGAGCGCGCCGCCCAATGGGACAACATCGCCGAGATGGCGCGGCTGGCGGATGGCCGTTTCCGCCTGATCGGCACGATCTCGGTGGCTTTCGGTTGCCCGTTCGAGGGCGCGGTCGACGCGGATTCCGTCATGGCGGACGTGCGGCGTTTCGCGGCGCTGGGCGTGGGCATCGTGACGCTGGGCGACACCACCGGCATGGCCACGCCGGCCTCGGTGCGCGACCTGTACGGCCGCATGGCGCGCGAGGTGCCCGAGGTGACGCCGGTGGCGCATTTCCACGACACCCGCGCCACCGGCCTGGTGAATTACGTGGCGGCGCTGGAGGCGGGCGTGACGCACTTCGATTGCGCCTTCGGCGGCGTCGGCGGCCATCCGGCCAAGGTGCGCTACGGCGGCGGCCATACCGGCAACGTGGCGACGGAAGACCTGGTCAACCTGTTCGAGTCGATGGGCGTGCGCACCGGCCTGGACCTGGCGGCGATGGACGCGGTGTCGCGGCGCTGCGAGGCGGTGCTGGGGCGCGCGCTGCACAGCCGCGTGGCGCAAAGCGGCCTGAACCCGCTGCTCGGCGTCGCGCGGGAGGCGGCCGCATGATGACCGCCCGCCGCGTTTGTATATCATGCGGGCAGCGGCGCGCGACCCGCGCGCGCGCCGATTTTCCCCGCATCTGAAGAGTCCCTCATGGCCACCCGAACCGCATCCAAGTCCGCCGCCTCCGCGCGTCCCGAACCCCGGGCGTTGAAGGAACTGTTCTCGTACCGCCTGAACCGGCTGGCCTACGTGTCCAGCCGCATCGCCGCCGGCCTGAACGAAAGCCGCTACGGCGTCGGGCCGCGCGAATGGCGCATCATCGCGCTGCTGGGCGCGGCGCCGGACATGTCGTTGAACGCGGTGGCGCGCGAGGCCAACATCGACAAGAGCCAGGCCAGCCGCACCGTGTCGGAACTGATCGAGCGCGGCCTGATCCAGCGCAACGCCGACAGCCAGGACGGCCGCGGCGTCAGCCTGGACCTGACGCGCACCGGCCGGGCCCTGTACGACGAGATCTTCCCGGCCGCGGTCGAGCGCAACGAAGACATGCTGTCGGTGCTGTCGGACGCCGAGCGCGAGGCCATGGAACGCATGCTGGACAAGCTGACGGCGCACGCGCTGGAGATGCTGAATGAATGCAAGGCGGAGGTGCCGGCGCGTCGCGGCCGCGGCGTGCAGCCGCGCTGAACGCGCGGGGCGCGCCCGCGCTTTTTTTTACCCTTATTGTTGATTTAATCAATCACTTTGATTGTCGCCATTGGAAGAGGATATCCGTGATGTCGGAACTGATCATTGAAGACCTGGGCGCGGTGCGGCTGCTGCGCCTGAACCGTCCGGAAAAGCACAACGCGCTGAACACCGCGTTGACCACGGCGCTGCTGGACGCGCTGCGCCAGGCCGATCGCGACGACGCGGTGCGCGCGGTGGTGCTGACGGGCAATGGCAAGTCGTTCTGCGCGGGCGCCGACACCGGCGAGTTCTCGGCCCTGACGCCGGAACAGCCGGACGCGGTGTTGCGCCGCGCCGACCTGACGACCGACCTGCACCTGGTGTTCTCGCGCATGGTCAAGCCGGTGATCGGCGCGGTCCATGGCAATGCGCTCGGCGGCGGCGCCGGCCTGGCGCTGGCCTGCGACCTGACGGTGATGGCCGAGGACGTGCGCTTCGGCTATCCGGAACTGCGCCACGGCATCGTGGCCGCGGTGGTCATGGCCAACCTGGTGCGCCAGGTCGGCCGCAAGCATGCCTTCGAGCTGGTGGCGATGGCTGAACCGATCGATGGCGCGCGTGCGTTGCAGCTGGGCATCGCCAATCGCGTCGCGCCCGCCGCGCAGGTGCTGGACCAGGCGCTGGCGATGGCGCAGCGCCTGGCCGGCTGGGAGCCGGCCGCGATGGGGCTGACCAAGCGCGCCTTCCACCGCGCGGCCGACCTCGGGCTGGGCGAGGCGCTGGGCGTGGGCCGCGACGCCAATGTCATCATGCGCGGCTTTCGCCAGGGAGCGGCGCGATGAGACCGCTTGAAGGCGTCACCATCCTGGACCTGTCGCGCGTGCTGGCGTGCCCGTTCGCCTCGATGATCCTGGCCGAGCTGGGCGCCGAGGTCATCAAGGTCGAGCAGCCCGGCGGCGGCGACGAGACGCGCGGCTTCGAACCCAAGGTGCAAGGCGAGAGCGGCACCGAGTCGGCCTACTACCTGGCCTTCAACCGCAGCAAGCAGTCGGTCACGGTGAATTTCCGCCATCCCGAGGGGCAGGCGCTGATCCGGCGATTGGCGCAGACCTGCGACGTGGTGGTCGAGAACTTCCCGGTCGGCACGCTCGCCAAGTATGGCCTGGACCGCGACCACATCGCGCCGGACAACCCCGGCCTGATCTATTTCTCGTGCACCGGGTTCGGCATGACCGGGCCGTACGCGCCGCGCAAGGGCTATGACACCGTGTTCCAGGCCATGGGCGGGATCATGAGCCTGACCGGCGAGCGGGGCGGCGGTCCGGTCAAGCCGGGCCTGCCGGTGAGCGACCTGACCTCGGGCCTGTGGGCCGCCATCGGCATCCTGTCGGCGCTGGTGGGACGGGCGCGCTCGGGGCAGGGCTGCCATATCGACTTCTCCATGCTGGATGGCCAGGTGGGCCTGCTGTCGCTGGCGGCGGCGCGCTATTTCGCGCTGGGCGAAGTGCCGCCGCGGCTGGGCACGGAACATCCCGGCCGGGTGCCGTCCGCCGCGTTCGAGTGCGGCGACGGCCGCTGGGTGCAGATCACCGGCAGCGACCAGCACTGGAAGCCGCTGTGCGAGGCGCTCGAGCTGCCGCAATGGGCCGACGATCCGGAGCTGGCGCGCAACGCCGTGCGCGTGGCGCGCCGCGACGAGGTCATGGCCGGACTGTCGGCGGCCGCCGCGCGGCTGACGCGCGACGAACTGTGCCGCCGCTGCGATGCGCGCGGCGTGCCGGCCGGCCCGATCCTGGATGTCGAGGAGATCCTGCACAACGAGCACGTGCTGGCGCGCGGCATGGTGGCCAGCTACGAGCATCCGTCCATCGGCCGCTTCGGCGCGGTGCCGGTGCCGTTCAAGTTCGACGGTTTCGACGATCCGCGCCTGGAGCGCCCGCCGTTGCTGGGCGAGCACACCGACAGCGTGCTGGCCGGCCGGCTGGGCCTGTCGCCGGCGCAGATCGAGGCTTTACGCGGGCAGGGCGCGATCTAGCCGCCGGGGCGCGACGCCCCGCGGCCATCCCTCGCACAACATCACACACATAAAACACAATATCCCAGGAGACAAACCATGAAGATTCTGAAGCGCCTGCTGTGCGGCGCGGCGGTGGCGGGCGCGCTGTGCGCGTCGGCCGTCGCCGCCGATCCCTATCCCTCGCAGCCGATCACGCTGGTCAACCCGTATGCGGCCGGCGGGCCGGCCGACGTGCTGGGCCGGGCCCTGGCGCGCGAGCTGGAAAAGCAGCTGGGCAAGACCATCATCGTCGAGAACAAGGCCGGCGGCGGCGCGGCCATCGGCGCCAACTTTGTGGCGCGCGCCAAGCCGGACGGCTACACGCTGCTGCTCGGCACGTCGGCCGCCCACGTGGTGACGCCGCTGATGCAGCAGACGCCGTACGACGGCATCAAGGACTTCGCCTTCGTCTCGATCGTCGCCAACCAGCCCAACATGCTGGTGGTGCGGCCCACGCTCAAGGCCGACAGCGTCGAGCAGTTGATCGCCATGGCGCGCAAGGAGCCGGGCCGCATCAACTATGCCTCGGCCGGGCCCGGCAGCTCGCCGCACCTGGGCGCCGAACTGTTCCGCGAACGCGCCGGGGTGGACATCGTCCACATCCCCTACAGCGGCGCGGCGCCCGCCATCAACGACCTGGTGGGCGGGCAGGTGGACATGGCGGTGCTGAACCTGGCCGCCAGCCTGCAGTTCATCCGCAGCGGCCGGCTCAAGGCGCTGGCCTACGCCAACGACCATCGTTCGCCCTTGCTGCCCGACGTGCCGACGCTGGCCGAATCCGGCGTGAAGGGCGCGGAGTCCGCCTCCTGGTACAGCCTGGCCGCGCCCAAGGGCACGCCGCCGGAGATCCTGCAGCGCCTGAACGACGCGGTCGCCAAGGTCAACGCCAATCCGGAATACAGCAAGCTGATGCAGGCGCAGGGCGTGGACCTGTGGAACATGACGCCCCAGGAAGCCACGGCCTTCGTGGAGAAGGACCAGACCGCCATGCGCAAGCTGGTGCAGGCGGCGGGGCTGATGAAGAAATAGGACTATTCCGGCGGCCGGAGTGACGGTTTGCCGCCCTGGTTGCATCCTGGTGAGCGGGACAATTGCCCGGTGGCTTCGGCTGCCGGGATTGTTTTGCCAATTTTAATGTAGTAACGTTACTACGTTATTTACAAGGATCAAGGGATGCGCCATGTCCATCACCACACTGTCCAGCCGGGAACTCAATCAGGACGTGACCCGGGCCAAGAAGGCGGCCCTGCTCGGCCCGGTGTTCATCACGGACCGCGGCAAGCCAACCCATGTCCTGCTCGGCATCGAAGAGTACTGGCGCCTGGTCGGCCAAAAACGAAGTCTCGTCAGCGCGCTGTCGATGCCGGGCCTTGCCGGGATCGATCTCGATGCCCCCCGTTCGCGCGAGCTGCCCCGCCCCGCGGACGTCGAATGATGTTCCTGCTGGATACCAACGTGCTGTCCGAGTTGCGCAAGGCGGGCGACGGCAAGGCGGACGTGAACGTGGTCGCCTGGTTCTCCAACGAGGACGCGGTGAATTTCTACGTCTCGGCGATCACGCTCATGGAGATCGAGATCGGCATCCTGCGCATGGAGCGGCGGGATGCCGGGCAAGGCAGCCGCCTGCGCGCCTGGATGCGCGATCGCGTCCTGCCGGAATTCTCCGACCGGACCTTGCCGCTCGATACGGCGGTGTCATTGCGCTGCGCCAGATTGCATGTGCCGGACCTGCGGCCCGAGCGGGACGCCTTCATTGCCGCGACCGCGCTGGTGCACGGGATGACGCTCGTGACGCGAAACGTGTCTGATTTTTCCGGTTGCGGCGTCAACCTTGTGAATCCCTGGCTCACCCCACCATTAGCGCCGCGCGCCTGAGCGCGTTGCGCGTTTCCGCCACCAGTTGCTCGACCACCGCGCCGGCCGGTTGCAGGCTGTCGATCAATCCCGCGCTCTGGCCGGCCTCGACCTTGCCGCCCTGCACGTCGCCGTCGAAGGCGGCCTGCTTCAGGGAACTGCCGGAGAACATCGTTTCCAGCGTGGCCTCGTCGCCGCCGCGTTCGGCCGCGAGGTAGTCGCGGGCAAATGCGTTGCGCAGCATGCGCACGGGCGAACGGCCGCGGCCCACCAGCGTGGTGTCGGCGACGCCGGCCGCCAGCACCGCATCCTTGTAGGCATCGCACACGCCGGCCTCGGGCGTCAGCAGGAAGCGGGTGCCCAGTTGCGCGCCCGCCGCGCCCAGGCACAGCGCGGCGGCGATGCCGGCGCCGTCGGCGATGCCGCCGGCCGCCACCACTGGCACCGACACGCGCCGCACCACTGAACGCAGCAGGACCTGCAGGCCGATTTCATCGGGGCCGGGATGGCCGCCGGCTTCCAGGCCGACGGCGATCACCGCGTCCACCCCCGCCGCTTCGGCCTTGGCGGCGTGTTCGGGGCTGGCGATCACCTGCAACCATTTGACGCCGGCCTCGCGCGCGCGGCCGATGTGCTTCTGCGGTCCGCCCTGCGACGCGATGATGACCGGCACGCCTTCGGCCAGGGCGATATCCATGTGCTCCTGCGCGCGTTTGTTGTACAGCGGGATGTTGACGGCGTAGGGCGCGTCGGTGCCGGCGCGCACCTCGCGGATGGCGGCCAGCAGCGCCTCGGGGTACATCGGGCCGGCCGCGATCACGCCGAGCCCGCCGGCGCGCGACACCGCCAGCGCCAGCGCCGCGTTCGACGAGGCCCAGCTCATGCCGCCCTGGATGATCGGGTAGCGGGTGCCCAGCAAGCGGGTCAGCGGGGTTTGCAGAGTCATGGCGAATCAGAATGGGGAAAAGCCCATTCTGGAATATATGGTTGATAAAATCAACTATATTCTGAGCGGCGGCCCGGCGGCCCGGCGGCCCGGCGAACGCATCGCGCACGCCATGCGCGATGCGCCGACGCGGGTATTCCCGATTGCGCCAGGTTATTTGTTTATGATGTGCGCGTCTGGCCCAAGGCCCGGCCGTCCCGAGGAGGGGGCGTCTTTCTCCATCAATAAGAAAAATCATGTCGAGCACTACCTCGAGCACTACCGATACGCTTTCCGTGCGCACCATCGTCCTGGGCACCCTGGTGGTGCTGCTGGC
Source organism: Achromobacter sp. 2789STDY5608621 (assembly GCF_001299375.1). NCBI lineage: Bacteria > Pseudomonadati > Pseudomonadota > Betaproteobacteria > Burkholderiales > Alcaligenaceae > Achromobacter > Achromobacter sp. 2789STDY5608621. The sequence continues at coordinate 116,395 of NZ_CYTU01000015.1, forward strand.
CATGGGCGTGCGCGCCACCTTCGGCCTGTTCATGCAGCCGATGGGCCTGGCCCATGGCTGGAGCCGCGAAGTGTTTTCCATGGCCTTCGCGCTGCAGAACCTGGTCTGGGGCGTGGCCTGCATCTTCATGGGCATCCTGGCCGACCGTTATGGCTCCGGCCGCACCATCGCGCTGGGCGCGGTGCTGTACATGCTGGGCATGATCGGCACCCGCTTCGCCACCGACGAAACCACGCTCTACCTGAGCGCCGGCCTGCTGGTCGGCCTGGGCCAGGCCGGCACCACGTTTCCGGTGATCCTGCCGGTGGTGGCGCGCGCCGCGCCGCCGGCCTACCGCAGCACGGCCATGGGCATCGCCAGCGCCGGCGGCTCGCTTGGCCAGTTCGCGGTGGTGCCGACCGGGCAGGCGCTGATCACCGGCCTGGACTGGCCGGGCGCGTTGTGGGTGCTGTCACTGTTCGTCGCTTGCGCGGCGCCGCTGGCCTATTTCCTGCGCGGCCGTCCGCAGGCCCATGGCGGGCCGCAGCAGTCGCTGGCGGCGGCGGTGCGGCAGGCGGTGCGGCATCCGTCGTTCCATTTCCTGTTCTGGAGCTATTTCGTCTGCGGCTTCCACACGGCCTTCATCACGCTGCACCTGCCGGCCTATGTCACCGACGGCGGCCTGACGCCGGGGCAGGGCGCCACCGCGATCGCGCTGATCGGGCTGTTCAACGTGCTGGGCTCGTTCTACGCCGGCAAGCTCGGCGGCCAGTACAGCAAGAAGCGCCTGCTCGCGGTGGTCTACGGCATGCGCGCCTTCGGCATCCTGCTGCTGCTGTGGCTGCCGCTGTCGCCGTGGGTGCTGTATGCGTTCGCCGCCTGGATGGGCTTGTTCTGGCTGGGCACGGTGCCGCTGACGCAGGGGCTGATCGGCCAGATCTATGGCCTGCGTTATGCCGCGACCCTGTCCGGCATCGTTTTCCTGGGCCACCAGGTCGGCAGTTTCATCGGCGTGTGGCTGGGCGGTTATGCCTATGCCAAGACCGGCAACTACGACCTGGTCTGGTGGCTGGGCGTGGCGCTGGCGGTGGCCGCCGCGCTGCTGTGCCTGCCGGTGCGCGAGCAGCCGCTGGCGCAGCCGGCGACCGCGTGAGGCGAACCGCCATGACCGACACGCCTGCCGTCGCTTCCGCCCGCCGCCATCGCGGCTGGCGCCTGGCGGGCTGGGCGGCGTTGGCGCTGGTGTTGGGCCTGGCCTTCTGGGGCTACACCCAGCCCGACATGCAGATCCATTGGGAAAACCTGGCGTCGCTGTGCGGTTTCTAGCCACGCGGGCGGGGCGGGGGCGCGGTATCCTACGGCGGTAATCGTTTCCACACCGCGTTTCCGTACCGCGTTTTGACGCCGCCCATGCAGGACGACCCGCTTTCCTACCCCGACCTGAGCCTGTCCGCCATCGGCGACATGCCTGCCGCCGACATGCTGGTGCTGACGGTCAACAACCGCCTGTCGCGCCGGCTCACGCTCGAGCTGGCCGGGTTGCTGCGCCAGGAGCGCCAGGTCAGCGAACTGCCGCGCATCCTGCCGTTGTCCGCCTGGCTGGCCGAATCCGCCAATGAACTGGCGTTCGAGACCGATGACGACGTGCCGGCCTACCGGCTCGACGGCTTCGCCACCCAGCTGGTCTGGACCGAGGCCATCCGCGCCGAAGAGGCCGAGCGTGTGCTGCTGGACGCGAGCCAGGCCGCGCGCCTGTCGATGGACGCGGACCAGCTCATGGACGAGTGGGCGCTGCGCGTGCCGTCCGGCGCCGACACCGACGAGTACCGCGGTTTCGCGCGCTGGCGCGAACGCTATCGCCAGGTTCTGGCCGCCATCGACGCCGAGGACGCCAACCAGGGCTATGCCCGCGTGCTGCGGGCGCTCGAGGATGGCCGGCTGGCCGTGCCCGGCCATCTGGTGCTGGCCGGCTTCACCGATATGTCGCCGCGCTTCCAGCGGCTGCTGCGGGCGTTCGAGGAACAGGGCTGCCTGATCGCGCAATGGCGCGACACGCAGCGCGCGCCCGCCGAGCCGCGCCGCTACGAGGCGCCGGAGCAGGGCGCCGAGTGGCGCGCGGCGGCCGAGTGGGCCGCCAGTCAGCTGAAGCGTCATCCCGCCGGCCGCTACGCCATCGTCTCGCCCCAGCTCGAAGCCGAATCGCCGTTCGCGCGGCGCATCCTCAGCCAGGCGCTGGCGGGCCACGACGGCGCGCCGGCGTTCGCCTTCAACGTGGCGGTTGGCCGTCCGCTGGATGAATGGCCGATGGCGCGCGCCGCGCTGGCGTGGCTGCGCGCGCTGGCCGAATGCGCGGCGGGCAAGGGCTGTGGCGTCGAGGTGCTGGGCGCCGCGCTGCTGGCGGGCCACTGCGCGGGCGATGTCAGCGAACGCGCCCGCCTGGCCGCCCTGGACGCGCGCTGGCGCCGTCGCGGCCAGATCCACCTGTCCGCGATGGAATGGCGCAAGCAGCTGTCGCAGTTGCCGCCGCTGGCGCAGGCCTGGGACCAGGCCATGGAGATCTGGACGAAGGGGGGCGCGCGCGCCACCAGCGATGTCTGGATGCTGCGCATGAAAGCGGCGCTGACGGCGCTCGGCTTTCCCGGCGAGGGCGTGCTGGACAGCGTCGGCTACCAGGTGCTGGGCGCGTTCGGCGAGGCGCTGGGCGGCTTCTCGGCGCTGGCGCCGGCCGCCGGCAAGCTGGGCGGCGTGGCGGCGGTCAACCTGCTCCAGAGCGTGGCGCGCTCGGCCGCGTTCCAGCCGCAGCGCGACCCGTTGGCGCGGCTCGACGTGCTGGGCCTGCTGGAAGCCGAGGGCGGTTTCTGGGATGGCGTCTGGATGCTGGGGCTGACCGACGATGTGCTGCCGGCCTCGCCCAAGCCGAACCCGCTGCTGCCGCTGGCGGTGCTGCGCCAGGCCAAGGCGCCGCGCGCCACGCCCGAGCGCGAACGCGAGTGGGCCGAGGGCATCTACGCGGCGCTGTGCCGCTGCGCGCCGGAGGTCATCGTCAGCCACGCGCACATGGACGGCGAGCGCGAGCTGCGGCCGTCGCCATTGATTGCCGCCGCTGCCCTGACCGATTGGCGGCCGGCGCTGGCGCCGTCCGTGGCCGCCTTGCCGCAGGAAACGCTGGACGACGCGCAGGGCCCGCCGCTGGCGCCGGACGACCGGGGCGGCGGCGGGTTGGATGTATTGGACACGCAGGCGCGCAATCCCCTGTGGGCGTTCGTGCGCCACCGACTCGGCGGGCGCGAACTCGCGGCCTATGCCGACGCGGCCACGGTGAACGTGCGCGGCCAGTTCCTGCACAAGGCGCTGGAACTGGTGTGGGGCATGCTGCCCGACCAGGAGGCCTTGCACGACACGCTGGCCGGCGGCCGCTTGCCGGCCTTGCTGGAGCAGGCGGTGGCGCAGGCCGCCGAGGAAGAACTGCAGCAGTACGCGCCGGCGCTGAAGCAACTGGAATGCGCCCGCGCGCTGACGGTGCTGGCGTCGTGGCTCGACATGGAAGCCCAGCGGCTGCCGTTCGCGGTGGCGCAGGTCGAGAAGAACCACGAATGGCGCCATGGCGCGCTGCACCTGAAGCTGCGGCTGGACCGCATCGACACGCTGACCGACGGCCGCAACGTCATCGTCGACTACAAGACCGGCGTGGCCGCGGCCAAGCCCGAGCCCGACTGGTCGCGCAGCCGTCCGGTGAACGTGCAGCTGCCGTTCTACGCCTCGGTGCTGGCCGATGCCGCCGGCGGCGAAGTGGCCGGCCTGGTGCTGGCCCAGATCCATGCGCGCCAGGTGGCGGCGCAGGGCCTGGCCGACGAGGACCTGGGCATGGCGGGCGTGACGCTGGCCGCCGAAAGCAAGTACTTCGACGGCCTGTCCTGGCCCGAGATCCGCCAGCGCTGGCGCGCCGCGATCGAGTCGCTGGCCGATGAATACGTGGCAGGCCATGCCGCCAATGTCGCCTACCGCCGCGACGACCTGAAATACTGCGACGCGCTGCCCTTCCTGCGCTTGCACCTGGATGACGAGGACGCCTGAGCCATGGCCGATGTAGAACGCCAGCCCCAGGACCATGCCGCGCGCGCGGCGGCGCTGGATCCCGCGCGCTCTTTTCTGGTGCAGGCGCCCGCCGGCTCCGGCAAGACGGAACTGCTGACCGACCGCATCCTGGCGCTGCTGGCCACCGTCAACCGCCCCGAGGAAATCGTCGCCATCACCTTCACGCGCAAGGCTGCCTCGGAGATGCATGCGCGCGTGCTGAGCAAGCTGCGCCGTGGCCTGGACGCGCCGCCCGAGGCCGCGCACGAACGCCGCAGCTGGGAACTGGCGCGCGCCGCGCTGGCGCGCAACGCCGAACAGGAATGGCACCTGCTGGAGCATCCGGCGCGGCTGGCGATCCGCACCATCGACTCGTTCTGCGCCGGCCTGGTCCGCAGCATGCCGTGGCTGTCCGAACTGGGCGGCATGCCCGAGATCACCGACGACGCCCGCGCCCATTACGAAGCGGCGGCGCGCGCCACGCTCGATCTGGCGGATGACTACGACGCGGTCCGCATCCTGCTGCAGCACATGGACGTGGACGTGCAGGCGGCCAAGGACGCCATCGCCGACATGCTCGGCCAGCGCGATCAATGGCTGCCGCTGCTGCGCCATGGTTCCGACCGCGAGGCGCTGGAGGAAACCCTGGCCGCGGCTATCGGCGACGACCTGGACGCGCTGTGCGAGGCCATGCCCTATGGCTGGGCCGAGGCGCTGTCCGGCCCGGCGCGGCTGGCCGCGGCGCAATTGCAGGACGGCGGCGAGGACGACCGGCTGGCCGCCTTGCTCGACTGGACCGAGGAGCTGCCGGCCGATGCCGAGGTGCTGGACCAGTGGCGCGCCGTCGCGCACCTGCTGCTGACCGGCACCGGTTCGCTGCGCAAGACCGTCACCAAGACCCTGGGTTTTCCGGCCAAGTGCGCGCACAAGGAACCGTTCGTCGCCTGGCTCGAAAGCGCCGACGCCGATGCCCCCTGGGTGCGGCGCCTGGCGGCGGTGCGCGACATTCCGGCGCCGCGCTTGAGCGACGCGCAATGGGAAGTGCTGGGCGCGCAGCTGATGACGCTGGCGCTGGCGGTGGCGCAGTTGCGGCTGCGCTTCGCCGACACCGGCGAGGTCGACTTCATCGAGATCTCGCAGCGCGCCGCCTCGGCGCTGGGCAGCGCCGACGATCCGGGCGAGCTGCTGCTCAAGCTCGACGCGTCCATCCGCCACCTGCTGATCGACGAGTTCCAGGACACCAGCCAGACGCAGCTGGACCTGTTGCGCACGCTGACCTCCGGCTGGCAGGAGGGCGACGGCCGCAGCCTGTTCCTGGTGGGCGATCCGATGCAGTCGATCTACCGTTTCCGCAAGGCGGAAGTGGGGCTGTTCCTCGAAGTCGCGGAAACGGGCGTGGGCGAACTGCAACCGGGTTTCCTCAACCTGACCGACAATTTCCGCTCGCAGGCCGGCATCGTCGACTGGGTCAACCAGTCGTTCGCGCAATTGCTGCCCAAGCGCAGCGACGCGGCCGCGGGCGCCATCAAGTACAGCCCGTCCACCGCCTTTCACGGCGCCTTGCCGGACCCGGCCGTGCGCTTCCATCCCGCCTGGTCGCGCGCCGGCGCCGCGCCGGCCGAGGAACAGGCCGAGGACATTGCCGTCGGCCTGGTGCGGCAGGCGCTGACCGAACACGCGGGTAGCAAGCACCCGGTCGCCATCCTGGTGCGGGCCCGCAGCCACCTGGGTAACCTGACGCGCCGGCTGGCGCAGGAAGGCATCCGCTGCCGCGCGGTGGACCTGGTGCCGCTGGCGCTGCGGCCGGTGGTGGCGGACCTGGTGCAGTTGGTGCGGGCGCTGTCGCATCCGGGCGACCGGCTGGCGTGGCTGTCGGTGCTGCGCGCGCCGTTCTGCGGCCTGACGCTGGAGTCGTTGCAGCGCCTGTTCGGCGCCGACCATGTGACGCCGGTGCCGGTGCTGCTGGAGCGCCTGTTGCGCCCGGCGCCGGTGAAGGCCGTGGCGGCGCCCTTGGCCACCGCGCCCGCGGCGCGCCAGGGATCCTTGTTCGACGACACCGAGAACCCGGCACAAGGGGCCTTGTTCGACGACGCGGCGTCTGAAGCATCGCGCGTTGATCCGGTCTTGACGCCGGTCGCGGCGGGCGAGGGCGAACCCTCGTTCGGCGGCGCGGACGCCCCGCGTTCGGCCGAGGCCCTGCTGCGTCCCGATGAATACGCGCGCCTGCGGCAGGTGGCCGCGATATTGCTGGATACGCGCAACGCCTCGGGCGCCATGCCGTTCGCGGCCTGGGTCGAGACGCTGTGGCGCCGCCTGGGTGGGCCCGCGCTCTACAGCGGCCCGTCGGTCGCCAACGACGCCGAAAGCCTGTTCCAGCTGGTCGAGCGCCTGGCGCCGCACGGCGCCATCGACGCGGCCGCGCTGGACACCGGCATCGCGCGCCTGTTCGCCGCGCCCGACGCCGCCGACGAAGAAGCCGCGGTCGAGATCATGACCATGCACAAGTCCAAGGGCCTGCAGTTCGAGACGGTGATCCTGTATGGCCTGCATCGCGCGCCGCGCGGCGATCAGCCGCCGCTGGTGCGCTTCGAGCAAAGCAGCAATCGTGTGCTGTTCGGCCCGGTCAAGCCGCGCGCCGAAACCGAGGCCGATCCCGTGTCGCGCTATCTGGGCGCGCGCGAGGCCCGCCGCGCCTCCTACGAGATCGACCGCCTGCTGTACGTCGCCGCCACCCGCGCCCGCAAGCGCCTGCACCTGGTCGGCCACGTCAACGTCGACGAGGCCAGCGGCCAGCCCAAGACGCCATCCTCCGCCAGCCTGCTGGGCCGCCTCTGGCCCTGCCTGGCCACGCCCACGCCGCCGGCCGCCGACGGCGACACGGCCGAGCCCGTGGCCGACGCGCCGGAATGGCAGGGCGAACCGCTGCGCCGGCTGCACCGCGACGGCCTGGCGCAACTGGCGCGGCAGGCCGACGTCGCCATCAGCCCCGGCTTCGCCGCCGCCGCGCGCGGCGCCTGGGGCGACAGCGCCGAACATCCCGCCTGGCAACTCGAATCCGGCTACGACGCCGCCATCGGCACCCTGGCCCACGCCTGGCTGGCCCGTATCGGCCAGGACGGCGTCACGACCTGGCCGGCGGACGCCCTGGCCCAACGCCTGCCCGCCATGCGCCGCCAGCTGACCCGCGCCGGCATCCCCGCCAGCCAGGCCGACGCCGCCGCCGAAGCCGTCCTGGACACGCTCCAGTCCACCCTGGCCGACGACCGCGGCCTCTGGCTCCTCTCCCAATCCGGCGCCCGCCGCGAATGGCCCCTCATCGACGCCGCCGGCAAAGTCTCCGTCATCGACCTGGCCCTCAGCACCGAAGACGGCTGGCTCATCGTCGACTACAAAACCGGCCGCCCCCAACCCCACGAATCCCCCGCCGCCTTCGCCCAACGCATGCGCCAACGCCACGGCGACCAACTCCTGCGCTACTGCGCCCAGGTAACCGCCCTGGACGGCCGCAAAGCCCGCGCCGCCCTATATTTCCCCCGAGCCCAAGCCTGGATAGACCTATAAAAAAAGCAAAGCAAGACAAAAAAAGGAAAAAACAGAGCAAGAAAAAAAGCGAAGCAAGGCAAAGCGAAGCGAGCCAACAAGACAAGCGAAGCAACGTCTCCTCCCCCTCCCCCTAGGGGGGAGGGCCGGGGAGGGGGCGCACATACAGCCCCCCGGGGCCCCCCC
>NZ_CYTU01000016.1:0-6214 GCF_001299375.1 Achromobacter sp. 2789STDY5608621
AGGTGGCGGGCGTGCTGGCCGGCGGCGGCCGCGGCGCGGCGGTGCTGTCGGTCAACGGCGGCCCGCCGCAGGCCTACGCGATCGGCGACAAGCTGACCCGTTCGGCGCGCCTGGTCGGCATCGACGCGCAGTCGCTGATCGTCGAGCATGGCGGACGCGAGGTCCGGTTGCCGCTGCCGACGCAGGCCGGCGACGACGGCGAAGGCATCAAGCGGGTGCCGTAGCGCCTCGGGTCAGAGGCCGAGCTCGGACAGTCCCGGATGATCGTCGGGGCGCCGGCCCAGGGGCCAGCGGAACTTGCGGTCGGCCTCCTGGATCGGCAGGTCGTTGATGCAGGCGTAGCGGCGCGTCATCAGGCCGTCCTCGCCGAACTCCCAGTTCTCGTTGCCGTACGAACGGAACCAGTTGCCGGAATCGTCGTGCCACTCATAGGCATAGCGCACCGCGATGCGGTTGCCGTCGTGGGCCCACAGTTCCTTGATGAGGCGGTAGTCCAGTTCCCTGGCCCATTTGCGGGCCAGGAAGGCGCGCGCTTCCTCGCGGCTGTTGACGAACTCGGCGCGGTTGCGCCAGCGCGTATCCAGGCTGTAGGCCAGCGCCACCTTGTCGGGGTCGCGGCTGTTCCAGCCGTCTTCGGCCAGGCGCACTTTCTGTATCGCGCTGTCGCGGGTGAAGGGAGGAAGAGGAGGGCGGGTGGTGGGGGTCGATGTCATCGCGCAGGCCTCGCAGGCGGGTGGGAAAAACGGGAACGCCACGGGCATGGCCGGGCGCAAGGGTCGAGCGACGCCATCGCCTCAGTCCCCGGGACCCAGCAGCGTGGCGGCGGCGCGGCGCGCGCTGTCGGCGATGGCCGGATCGCGCGAGACCAGCGCCACGGCGATGGCGCCGTCGACCAGCACCAGCAGCTGCGCGGCGGCTTCGTCGGATTCGGGCAGCGCGGCCGCCCGGACCAGCGCGCGGATGTGATCGAGCAGCCGCGCCTTGTGTTCGCGCGCCACCGCCAGCACCGGGCTGGCCTCGTCGCCGATCTCGCCGGCGGCGTTCAGGAAGGCGCAGCCGCGGAAGTCCGCGCTGGCGAACCATTCGCGCAAGGCGTCGAACATGGACAGCAGCCGCGCCCTGGGCGTGGCCGCCCGCGACGTGGCGTCGATGAACCAGCGCATCCAGCGTTCGTCGCGCGCCCGCAGCGCCGCGGCCACCAGCGCGTCCTTGTTCGGGTAGTACTGGTACACGCGCTTGCGCGCCACGCCGGAGGTCTTGACGATGAGATCCATGCCGGTGGCGTGGATGCCGCCGGCGTAGACCAGCCGTTCGGTCGCCTGCAGCAGGCGTTGACGGGCGTCGTCGGCGGGGAGGTCGGGCGTGTCGGACATGATTGAGAATGATCGTTCTACCTGGATTGAGGGCAATCGTAGAACGATCGTTCTCCGCAGTCAAGCGGGTGTGTGGCGCAGGCAGCATCTCCGCACCATTCAGATACATAAGCAAAACTCAAGATGCTTGCTTTATCTGTTAATTAATACTAAAATCATTAGATCGTCACGCAAAGATCCGGAAACTATTTCGGATGCCTGCCAAGGCGTTGGCCGCCAAGCCAACCCAGTCCGCCAGGACCAAGACCGCTCTGGTCCTGGCCTTCCCCCAGGCGGTTCCATTGAAGCTCCATGCTTGGCCGCCGGCTTTTACCCGTCGACGACCCCAGGGCCATGCCCTGGCGCCCGTTCCTGATGCCTCCCTCGCATTGCCACCAGAGCATCCCGGGCGCGCTGGATATCCGAGTCGTTCCCTGCGCAGGGCAGGCCGACATCGCACACAGGAGTACGCACATGTCCCAACTGATCGCCAAGAAACCGCGCTTTGAAGTTCCGCCGCTGAACTGGAAGGCGCCAGGCTCGCGCCCGGACCCCGAAACCTCCTCCCGCCCGGAAACCACCGAGGCCACCCAGGACAAGAACGCGACCCGCGTCCCTGACTGACCCGCTTCAAGGCAAAAACGCCGCGTCGAATCCGACGCGGCGTTTTTTTTGGGCGGCGCGAAGGCGGCTGTCCGCCGTCAGCCGGTGTCTCCGGGCACCACCCGGTTCTTGCCATCCATCTTGGCGCGATAAAGCAGTTCGTCGGCGCGGCGGAACAAGGTGTCGGCCGTGCCGGCTTCGGGCCCGCGCGCCAGGGCCACGCCGAAGCTGGCGGTCAGCCCGAACACCGTGCCGTTCTCCGCCGTCACCCGGGCCTGGGCGATGCGCTGGCGCATGCGTTCGGCCATCTCCACCGCCTGGTCGGCCGTGCCGACGTGGCACAGCACGGCGAATTCCTCGCCGCCCACCCGCGCCACCACGTCCGCCTGCCGCAAGGTCTGCCGGCACAGCTCGGCGACCGTTTTCAGGGCTTCGTCGCCGCTGGCATGGCCGTAGGTGTCGTTGATGCCCTTGAAATCGTCGATGTCGAACAGGATGAAGGCCAGCGCCGCGCCGGCGCCGCGCCATTGCGACAGGGCCTGATCCAGGCGGCTCTCGAAGGCGCGGCGGTTGAGCAGGCCAGTCAGGAAGTCGGTCTCGGCCATGACCGCCAGGTCGACGATCAGGCGGTCGCGTTCCAGTTCGGCGCGCTTGCGCGCGGCGGCGTTGTCCTTGAGCACGCTCAGCGCCTCGAACATGCCGTCGACCTCGCCGCGGTACTTGCCCACCGGAATCGCGGCGGCTGGCGTGCCGTTGGCGATGGCGCCGATGATGCGGGTGGCCTGCACGAACGGCCGGATCACGCGCAGGCGGAATTGCCGCAGCGACAGCATCAGCGCCACCGCCAGCGCGGCGGCGGCCACCAGGGTGATGACCAGCAGCCGGATCGCATGGCGCCGATGCTCGCGCATGCTCGCCTCCATCTGGTCCAGCATCAGGTCGCGGAACTGGCTGATGGCATGCATCAGCGGCACGTAGGTCGCGGCCAGCTCGCGCGCGCTGATGGTGGCGCCGCCGGGTTGCAGCGCCGCCATGTCGCGCACCTCCGCCAGATAGCGCATGCCCTCGCCGAAATAGAAGTGCCGCAGGTCGCCATAGGCCAGCGACGCGCGCAGGTCCGGCCGCGCCGCCAGCCGCATTTCCAGCAGGTCGTGCAACTGGTCGATGCGCCCCAACACCCGCTCCATGCGGTATTCGTCGGATTCGGTCAGTTGGCGGTGCTTGGCCAGCGCCGGCGTGAAGGTCGAACCCAGCAGGCCCGCCTGTTCGCGCAGCTCGCTCGCCAGCAGCGCCAGGGTCAGCAGATTGGGCGCGTCGGCCTCGTTCTGCATCACCACGCCGGCGCTCTCGGCCATCGCCGCCTGCAGCTCGGGCACCAGCGCCACCATGCCGTTCACCGCCGCCAGCACGCGCTGGCCCGAGATGTCGGCGCGCGGCGTGGCGATCAGCGCGTCGGCGTTGTCGCGGGCCTTGATCAGCGCGTAGCGGATGCGCTGGATGTTGGTGAATTCCCGCGCGCTGTTCGGATTGAGCGGGGCGCGGTACAGCGCCAGCAGGTCGGCGATGCGGGTATCGCTGCGCTCGCGCGCCGCCCGCAGCTCATCCAGCAGCGATTCGGCGACCGGGTAGTCGGCGCCCAGGGCGGCATTCATGGGGCCGCGCTCGGCGGACACCGTTTCCATGGCCGTGATGGTGGTGCGGACGATGGCGAAGGCGCGCAGCGCGTCGCCGGTGGCGAGATAGGCGGCGCGGCTCTGGAGCAGCAGGATCCCCGTCAGCACCGACATCGGCAGCAGCACGCCCGCCGCCAATATCAGGAAATAGCGTTCCAGTGACTTGATCGAGAATCTACTGCGCAGCATACGGGTGGGCCGGCCTGATGCGATGTGACTGTGCGCGCAGGATACTGTAATTGCGCGGCCCCCAGGCCCGCCGCGATACATGGCATTGCGTTATCGCCGCTGCCGGCGCAACAGTCTTGCAATTGAATGCAGCCGATTACGCCATGGCGCGAAATTCACGCAATCCGGCTGCCCGCGCGGGTAAAACACGCGCTCGGCGGCCCGCCCGACGGTTCATGGCCGTTCGAGGATGCGCGGCCCCGGTCCGTCGCGGCCCAGCACGTCGTCCGGATTGCGCAGCGGACAGTCCGTGAGCGACAGGCAGCCGCAGCCGATGCAGCTGTCCAGCTCGTCGCGCAGCCGGGTCAGCTTGCGGATGCGTTCATCCAGGTTGGCCCGCCATTGCGACGACAGCGCTTTCCATTGTGCTGGCGTCAGCTTGTTGCCGTCCTGCGGGAAGCGCGACATGGCCTCGCGGATTTCCTCCAGCGGAATGCCGGTGCGTTGCGCCACCTTGATGATGGCGATGTAGCGCAGCACGATGCCGGGAAAGCGGCGCTGGTTGCCGCCGCTGCGCGAGCTCTGGATCAAGCCCTTGGCTTCGTAGAAGTGGATCGTCGAGACCGGCACGCCGCTGCGCCGGGCGACTTCGCCCACCGTCATGAGCCGCGTGATGTCGATCGGCTTGTCGCCCGCCATGGAAGTTGACCTCAAGTTAGGTTGAGGTCTTATAGTCCGTCGCGCCGGATTTGGCAACCCGCCGGATCCGCATGCCGCCCCGTCCGCCGGGCGGGGCAGCGCCGACCATCAGGAACAGGACCCATGCAGACGCCGCAGTACATCGAATCCCTGCTTCAGAGCTCTTGGCTCTGGTTCATCGCCCGGCTGTGCCTGGCGGTGGTGTTCATCGCCTCGGGCGCCGCCAAGCTGATCGACTTTCCGGGCGGGGTGGCGGAAATGCGCGGCGCCGGGCTGGAGCCGGCGCGGCTGTTCAATATCGCGGTGGCGGCGCTGATGCTGGCCGGTTCGATCCTGATCCTGGCGGACCGCGCGGTCTGGCTGGCCGCCGCCGCGCTGGCGGTGTTCCTGGCGCTGACGATCTTCATCGTGCACGCCTTCTGGCGCCTGCCCGAACCGCAGGCCAAGCTGGCCCTGTTTTTCGCGCTGGAGCACGTGTCGGTCATCGGCGGCCTGTTCGCGGCCGCCATCGCCAGCCACTACCGGGCGCTGGCGACGGCCTAGGGGGTGCCGTGCAGCACCACGCGGTTGCGGCCCTGCTGCTTGGCGGCATACAGGGCGGCGTCGGCCGCGTGGAACACCTGCACCACGTCCGGCCCGCTGGTCGGCCACTGCGCCACGCCCGCCGACATCGTGATGCCGCCCACCTGCGGGAATTCGCGTTCGGCGGTGCGCTGGCGCAGCCGCTCGGCCACGATCACCGCTTCCGTCGGCGCCACCCCCGGCAGCAGGATCAGGAATTCCTCGCCGCCGTTGCGGCACAGGATGTCGCCGGGGCGGGAGCAGTCGCGCATCAGCTGGGCGACGTCCTGGATCACCTTGTCGCCCGCGGTGTGGCCGTAGGTGTCGTTGACCTGCTTGAAGTGGTCGATGTCCAGCGCCAGCACCGAGAACGGCGTGCCCGAGGCCTGCAGGTGGTCGACCGCGTCCTGCGTACCGCGCCGGTTGCGCAGCCCGGTCAGCGGGTCGGTGATGCTGGCCAGGTTCAGCTTGCCGATCTTCTCCTGCAGGGTGGTGAAGCTCCAGATCACCGCGCGCTTGAGGCGTTCGGCCTCAAAATACCAGGCGCGCACCGATTTGACCCGTTGCATCGCCACCGCCACGTCATGATGTTCGACGTTGGTGGCCAGTTGCGACAGCGGCAGCGAGATCTGCCGCGCGCACCACCAGATCGCCAGCAGGAACACCAGCGCCAGCGGCGCGGCGTAGCCCAGCAGCGCCCACAGCAGTTCGCGGATCGGTTCCAGGGTCACGGCGGTGGGGCGCTGGGCCACCACGCCCCAGCCGCTGGCGGGCACTGGCGCGTAGCCGGCCAGCATGTCCACCCCGCGTGAATTGACCACCCGGCGCGCGCCGGCCTGGCCCTCGATCACCGCCTCGATCACCGGATTGCCGCTCACCACCTCGCCGACCCGGCTCGCATCGGTGTGATAGATCAGCCGTCCGTCGCCATCCACCACGTAGAGGTAGGAGCCGTCTTTGTAGTGGTGCAGGCCCAGCAGGTCGTCCAGCGCGCTTTCCTTGCGCAGGTGCAGGGTGCCGGCGATATAGCCCAGGAAGCGGCCATCGGCGGCCAGTATGGGGTAGGACAGGTTGATCAGCAGATTGCCGGCGATCGAGACGTAGGGCTTGGTGATGACCGGATGGCGGCTTTGCAGCGCGGCGCGGCTGCCCGGGCTG
>NZ_CYTU01000016.1:6483-7253 GCF_001299375.1 Achromobacter sp. 2789STDY5608621
CCAGGGTGGTGGTGATGAGCTGTTCGCGCTGCAGCCGGTAGCTGGCGTACAGGGCATTGGCGGTAGCGGCGATGGCGCTGAATATCGTAAGCGCGAGCACCAGGCCGCGTAGATTGATTCGCATGGGGAGCACAGCAGGCATGGGTCTCGTTATGGGCGCGGCGCTGCGGTGTGCCGGCAGGCGCCATTGTATGCAAGCGCGCGCCGGGTCTCCCCGGGATCGAGCGGGTGTGGCTGGCGCGCTACGGTGTTTCGTCCCCGGATGGCGTGTCCAGCAGGCGCGCCGCGCGCGACCGGGGCGCGGCGCCGGCCCGGAAATACCCCATGACGGTGGCCACGCTGGCATGGCCGGTCATGGCCATGGCGTCGCCCAGCGGCACATTCTGGCGTCCGGCCTCGGTCACGAAGCCCGAGCGCAGGCTGTGGGCCGAGAAATCGCCCTCGATACCCGCCAGGCGGCAGCGCTCCTGGACGATGGCGCGCACCGCGGCGGCGGCCAGCGGCTCGCCGATCACGTCGCCGCGGCGGATGCGGCGGAACAGCGCGCCCTGGCGGATGCCGCTGGCGGCCAGCCAGGCGTCCAGGGCCCGCGCCGCCGCGCCGGCGATCGGCTTGCGGTCCTGGGCGCGGTCGGCGCCGGACTGGTTGGTCTTGGAGTGCGACAGCAGATAGAGGTAGTCCTCGCCCACCTTGCGGGTGTTCTCGACGGTGGCCCCGACCACCTCGGAGCGCCGCCGGCCGCCGCTGGACCAGGCGAACAGCAGCAACGC